>DATBMR010000180.1:0-2828 GCA_036554745.1 Binatia bacterium | reverse complement strand
CACAATTAAGTAACCACGAAGCGACCGATGGCCGAGCCCTGGAGATCGCGGGCATAGGAGCGGAACGATCACTTTCAGGCCCAGCCGCTAGGTTATTGTCACCACGGAGAGGATGGGGCGGTGGCCCATCAAGGCACAGACTCATTGACCGCGATTGGAAGGGTCGGCCCGCGGTCGTAACGCAGCCGCATGGTCTCGAAATAACGCACTCATTAGTAGTTCACTCCGTCAGGTTACAGCAGCCATCGATGACAACGATTTATTGCTGCCGTGCTCGTTCTACCGGAGATTGAAGAAATTTTTCTGGCCGAGACTAAGTGGAAATTAGCTTAGCGATCAGGTCGTGGAGCGCACTGTAGCCGGCGTGTTAGACAGAGACCCCGAGCGCAACGCTCAGCCGTCACCATCCGGGGTTTTTCTCCATCCTGCGGACCATGACGGCTGCGTCTTCAGAATTTTTCGCCCCACAGCTGCTTCAGAAATCCGCTGCTTTTTAGGTCGTTGGAAAATCGCGGATCGTAAAAATCCTCCGCTTTGGCAGATGCGGCCTGCGGCACGGATTTACCGATCAACTGTAGAATAAGCTCGATTCCTTTGGGATCGACTTGGAGGGTTGGTTCCATCGCCTTTCCTTCGGCGGCCATCGAGTGGCTGAGCACTTCTTGATCTTCCACCTTGGTGTATTTTTGCACGATTTTTGCCGCTACTTCAGGCTTGGTCAGAAAAGTCTGAATCGCTTCGGCGTAGGCGCGCGAGAATTTTGTGATCTCCGCTTGTTTGCGAGCGACAGTTGAGCGTGTCGAGAGCAGCACGGTGGCGGCAAACGGAATCTTCAACCCAGTGATGTCGAGGATCACCTTAAATCCTAAGCGCTGGGCGAAAAGATCGTACGGCGGCGTAGTCGTAAACGCGTCAATAGATCCTGCTTTGAGTGCGGGAATGCCTTGGCTGGTACTGCCCATCTGCACATAATTCAGATCTTTCAAGGGATCGAGCTGGAACTTTGCAAGCGCGGCCTGGGTATACATGTCCGGGTTGGAGCCGATGCGATCGATGCCGAGCCGCTTGCCTTTGAGATCCTGGACACTGGCGATTTCCTTGCGGCCGACGATGGCGCCGACCATCGCATGTTTGCTCTGCCCGACGATGACGAGGTTTTTTGCCCCGCCGAGAACGGCTCGTATCGGCGCGAAGCCGCCGATGATGCCGATATCAGCCTCGCCGGAGAGTATCGATGTCGTCCCAATCGGACCGGAGCCGATAAAAACTAGACGAACGTCGGCACCGTGTTTTTTGAACAGACCGGTTTCCTTGGCGATCCACATGGGCGCCATCGAAACCACATGAGCAGTATAAAACGCGGTGAGACTCGAGGACTGCGCTGCCGCCCCTCCTTTGATCATACCGATGGACAGCGATAAGAAAATGCCAATCAATATCACGCGCTCGAGGAAAGCCTTCATCATCTGTCTCCTTGCATCTGCAGCCCGTCAGCCACGAACAGGCCACCGGCTGGTTAATACGACGCCCGCCCCGAATACCGCAACTCGGGGAAGATGTCCATATCATATTTGCTCATGTTTGCAGCTTGCTGATTGTCCTTATTGACAGCAGTAGCGGCTATCCAATAATTTTGGCCCCAAACGTGAGATCGTTTCGCATGGCGCTCATGGCGGTGTAGGAGCTGGAAGTCCAATGAAGCGCGCAATAGCCCGAACCCGCTTATCGACGCGCGCAGGTAGACGATCACCGACACCGTGTGATCAAAAACGCCTGCGAATTTATCGCACCTCGCGCCAATGGCGAGATTGCGCAAAGCCAATTGGCTGTTCGCGACAGGAGGGAGCATGAACTTGACGGCGCGCCGGCAATTCCTTGCGTTGCAATGGGCGATTTTTCTCGTGTTGCTTTTCGGGTCGGAGCGATTCGCCCTGCCGGCGGAGAGCAGCCGTTTTCTCGTCAGCTACGGCGGCACGGCCGGGTATCAGCTGCCGCTCTGGGTCAACAAGGAATTGGGATTCAGCAAGAAATACGGGACCGATTTGGAGATCATTTTGATTCAGGCGGGTTCGCCGAATATCCAAGCACTGCTCGGCGGTAGCCTGCAGCTCACGCAAACCGCCGCCTCCTCCGCGGTTCAGGGTGCGGTGCGCGGCGCGCCCGTGGTCATCGTCGCGACGTTGGAAAACAAGCTGCCGATGCTGCTTGTCTCACGTCCAGAAATCAAAGAGCCACACCAGCTGCGCGGCAAAACCATCGGCATCAACCGTTTCGGCGGCTCCAACGACGCCGCGGTGTTGATGGCGGTAAAAGCTTGGAAAATGGATCCCAGCGATATCAAAATGCTTCAGACCGGAGGAACGTCGGCGCGGATGGCGGCGCTGTTGAGCAAAAAAGTCGATGCGACGGTGCAGTCCTATCCGGAAATCTATCAGGCGCGCAAGCTCGGCATGAACGTGCTCGCTGATATCGGAAATTACGGTCTTTATACGAATACGTCGAACATCGTGACGCGCGCTTATCTCCAGCAGAACCGCGCGGCCATCAAAGGCTTCATCAAAGGACAGATCGAAGGAATGCACTACGTCAAAACCAATCGCGAAGGCAGCCTAAAGATACTGCGCAAGCACCTCCAGGTCACGGACGCCGAGGCGGTAGAGGGAACCTACGAATTCTTCTCCAAACGCTTGCCGCACTCGCCCCGCACGGAATTGGAAGGGATCAAAAATATTCTGATCTCCATCAATGCCGGCCAAAGAAATCCCGCCGAATTCGTCGATATGAGCATCGTCGATGAAATCGAGAAAGAAGGATTCGTTCAGAAACTA
>DATBMR010000196.1:0-10387 GCA_036554745.1 Binatia bacterium | reverse complement strand
CCGTTCGGCGCCAAGGGCGCAGGCGAGACCGGCGCGTTGACGGTCGCTCCAGCGGTTGCCAACGCGATCCAAGACGCCTGCGGCGTGCGCATTCGTGATTTGCCGATCACACCGGAAAAAGTCTTGCGCGGCCTGGTGGATTCGGGAGCACAGAGTTGACCCCCACCTTCGAATCCTCCCCTGCAATCGGGGAGGAGACAGGAGGGGGCGTTCCTACCACTTATGAGAATGACACTTCTGAGGCTCCGCCGAAGAATCTGTTTTTCTTAACTCGTCGAGAAGGCGATGCTGCGAGAAATTTATCCTGAGTTCGATCGAAAGACTCGACCTGGCACTGCGACGATTCCGTCATGTTCGTTGCGGAGATCCAACGACTCGATCTCGGCCTGAACGAATTCGGCAGCGGGGCAATGGGCCCGAGCGATGCGAAGCATTTCCAGCGAAGCATCGATACCAACTACGCGGTACCCCCGGCTCAGCAGATATTCGGCGATCGGCTTGCCCATGCCGCAGCCCAAATCGACCACCCGCCCGCCGCCTGGAAGTGACGCCAAGAACAAATCGACGTAGCGCTTTTCGCGAAATGAACTCAGGTTGCGCGCGCTCGACCATTGCGCCGCGATCAGATCATAAGGCGCACGCCGGTTCATGGGATAGCGACGTCTCAATTAAAGTGGGTGCGGCGAGAAGGCTAAAGGTCATTCTGAACGAAGCGAAGCATCTGCTTTTTAAGCTACTTCGCAGGTCGAAGTTTGAGGCTGAGGTTGAGGTCGAGTTCGATCTCGACCTTAACCTTAGCCTTTGTTTTAAATCGGTGCGGGTGAATCGAGCTCGAAGCCGAGATCGGCGATCATGCGATGGGCGTCGGAAGCGTCTTGTCCGGGCGTGGTCAGATAGCCGTTGACGAAAATCGAATTCGCCGGGTAAAGCGCCAGCGGCTGGAGCGAGCGCAGATTGACCTCTCTGCCGCCGGCAACCCGTATTTCCTTGTTGGGATTGACGAAGCGAAACAGGCAGAGGGTTTTCAAGCAGCGCTGCGGCGTCAGCTCGCGCTTCGCCTCGAAGGGAGTTTGCGGAATCGAGTTCAAAAAATTGACCGGGATCGAGTCGATGTCCATGGCGCGCAACGTCAGGGCCAGGTCGATGATATCTTCATCGCTCTCGCCCATACCGATGATGCCGCCCGAACAGGTGCCGATACCGGTGTCTTTGACGCTCTCGATGGTGGCCACGCGGTCGTCGTAAGTGTGAGTCGTGACGATGTTCGGATGGTGGGTGCGGCTCGTATTCAAGTTATGGTTAACGCGGCCGACGCCCGCTTCTTTGAGCTTTTGCGCCTTGGCTTTGTTGATCAAGCCGAGCGAGCAGCAAACGTTCATGCCGGTCTCCCGGCGAATTTCGCGCACGGCGGCGGCGATGTCATCGATCTCTTTATTGCTCGGGCCGCGACCGCTGTTGACGATGCAGAAGCGTACCGCACCCGCAGCTTTCGCTTGTTTGGCCCGTTCCACCAACTGTTCTTTAGCCATGAAAGGGTAGCGATCGATCGGCGCATCGGAAACCGATGACTGAGAGCAATAGTGGCAATCTTCCGGGCAGAGACCGCTCTTGGCGTTCTGCAGGACGTGGATCTGCACACGCTTGCCGTAATAATGGTGGCGCACTTTGAAGGCCGCGGTAAGAAGCTCGGGTAGTTGCTCGTCGGTTGCCGCGAGGACGGCTTGCAGCTCCTCTCGGTCGGGAATGATTCCCCGAAGCGCTTTGTCGGCTAACTTTTGAAAATTCATTCCTACCTCCGAAGTCAGCCAGTTTTTAGCATGCGCATTCGGGCCTTGCAAATATTGGTACTGGTTAGGTACGGCACATCCATCTCGTTACCGCGAAAAAGATTTCTCGCTTTGGCTCGAAATGACGATACCGTAACGGCTCTGTCACCTCGAATCCTTCGACTGTACACAAGATAAACTCTTGACGCCGGCAGCTTACGACAAAAGCAGATTCCTCGCCGAGTTTATCTTGAGCCAGACGAAGGAGCGCTGATGAAATTCTGACACGGTCGTGGAGAGATGTTTCGCCGGCCGAAGCGCTAGCGACATATCGGACGGCGCGCGTGAAACTTTCCATAGACGTACAAGAAGCCGGCGAGCACAAAGTGGAAAAAGATCGGTATCGTGCCGCCGAGCCAGCGCATCTCGGAGCGGTAAATCATCGTAAGAGCATAGCGCAGCACCATGCTGCTCGCGTAAATTATGCTGAGGATGACGAGCAACCGCGACCAGGTGGGCCGCGGATCGGCGAATAAGCCTCTGTCGCGCCAGACGTCGACGGTAATCTTGACCATGCCGATCAACATGATGAGCTGAACGGGGAGTAGGGCAGGATAAGGGATCAGACCGGAATACCAATGCTCCGTAGCCGGTAGCCAGTCGACCGAGAAAAAGACCACAAGCGCTTGGCCCAGGACGCGAAGCCAAAAAAGCGCAGTCAGAAACCCCAGCGCCGGTCCGTGCATGGGTGATCAGCTCGGAACCGTCATTGGTTCTCGTTCCGGCTTTCCGCGACAAACTCGATTTCATTCGCGTCTTCCGGCGTAGTGCCGAGCAGCTGCGCCTTGAACTGCACGTCACGGCCGCCGTCCCGGACCGTCGCATGAGCTTTGCGCTCGAACCAACCTGCCTTCATGACGCATAGAAGCGGAGCACCGAGGCGCCGCGACTCGCGCTTTTGCGCATATTCGACGTTGAGCGCTCCCAAGCCTGCGTCCAGCTCCGCGAGCAGTCGCGCCAGTTGTTCACGGCTGGGCCTGGCGCCGTCCAGCTCCACGGAGAAAACGTACAGGGATTTTTCCGTGTCTGCACAGGCGCGGAAATGTTGTACGGCAAGCCCCGCGGCGCGCTCCGCCCGGGCCATCGCCTCGATCACCTGGTTGACGTGCAACTTTTCACCAGTGATGCTGGTCACGTCGCGGCCTTTGCGGACGAACTCGATGAGCGGCGTGCGGTTGTAGAATCCGGCAACGCGAACCACATCGTTGATATCGTAGCGGTATAAACCTCCGGGCGTGGTCAGCACCAAATAATAGAGCTCGCCCTCCTGGAGCTCCGAGCAGGTCAGCAGTAGCGGCTTGGCGGCGGTGATTTCCGACTCCGGGATGAATTCGTAAAAGTTCTTATCGACGGCGAGAATGCCAGCCGCTCCTGAATCGGACACCGGCAGGGTCATCTGCGCTTCACTGGCCATGTAGCCGAGATCGCGCACCGGCGTCGTATTGCCGAACCACCGGGGAAAGTCTTTCAAGCGCACCGCGACGCTGCCGCCCTTCCAGCACCCGATGAGTTGTAGTCTAGGCCAATATTCTCTGGGCCGGAGCGTGCCGTCTTGTTTGATCAACGATTCGAGTCGCCGCGCCCGCTGCGGGTTTTTTCGGAGCCTCGCCGCAAGCGCGGCGCGCATTTTGGACGGCAGGTCACATCCCGCCGTGATAGTGCCGTCGCAAATGTCTTTAATCATCTCCTGCTTGTGCCGATTGACGCATTCGACGAGCTTAAGAATCGTGCTCGGATTCGGGGTGCCGAAAAATGAGATGTCGTGTTCCAGCGCGAGGCGCATGATGAGGTAATATTTGGCTTCCGGGTGTTTGACGTCGGCAACCTCGTAGGGCACAGCGTAAGCGTTCTGTATCCAACGCGGGCTGCTCTGATAAATCAAGCCGGACGCCGCGCCGAACGGGACGCCGCCGGGAGTTTGTCCCTCGATCGCCGGACTGACGACGCCGAGCAGCTTGCCGTTGAAGAGATCGGGGTGATCGACGAGCGCGCGGTAATACCACAGGCGGGTTAGCTGCCGGTGGTTCTCACGAGAGGTTTCAGTGATGGGAATCAATTTGGGCTCGCCCGTGCTGCCGCTGGTCATGGTGAACAGGACAACCCGCTCGGCCGTGAGCGCGTGAGATCCGCCGTTCTTCGCCAGCTCGACGTAGGAACGCAGGCGCTCGTAGTCGGCGAGCGGGACTTGGTTGCGATAGTCGCTTAACGAGCGAATCGATTCAAAGCGATGATCGCGGCCAAAACGCGCTTCGCGGTTCCGCCTGACGATATCGCGCAGCACCCGCTCCTGAATTTCTTCGGGCTTAAGCGTGAGGTCCTGCCAGCGCTTCCACTGCAGGCGAGTGACCAACACGGCGGTTTTGATGAGCAAGCTCATGGGGCCTAGCGGCAAAGCTCGATCTTTGCCGTGGCGAGTCGTTCCACGACATCCTCGTTCACCGTGACGCTGAGACCGCGGGTTTTTAGTAGCGGCGCGCGCCCGCCCGGGCCGAACGCGACGTTTTCAAAAGTCACGTCCTCGGCGAGCAGCCAGGTGCCAAAGGAGCCTTCCGCCCAAGCCAGCGCCGGTAGGTGCGCCGCGAAAATTCGTCCGGCCGCGGAGAGAATGCCGGTCTCGCCGACCTGCGCGCCGAGTTGAATCTTGATACCCGCCTGCTGAGCAAGCTTGGCGACGGCGAGACTGCCGCTCAGGCCGCCGCATTTGGACAGACGGATGTTGAAATAATCGCAGGCGCCGAGCTCGATCAGCCGGCGCGCCTGATCCAACGTGACCAGCGACTCGTCGGCCATGACCGGGACGCCGGTTGCATCGCGCACCTGCTTCATTCCCGCCAGATCGCCGGCTGCCACCGGCTGCTCGATCGCGCGTAACTTGAATTGCCCCAGCCGCTGCAATTGCTTGATCGCCTCGTCCGTCGCCCAGGCGGCATTGGCGTCCGCGCGCAGTTCGACCTTGTCGCCGACCGCTTTCCGCACGGCCTCGAGCCGGGTCGCGTCGTCCGCTGTGCCGACTTTCACTTTGATCTGGTGGATGCCCAACCGCGCCATTCTCCTGGCGAGAGCGGCGGCGTCCTTGGGCGCATCCGCCGAGATCACGCCGCTGTAAACGACTTCATAGCGCGCAGGCGGGAGCAAATCGGCGAGCGCACAATGATCGGCCCGCAGGCTCCAGTCGAGCAGCGCCAGTTCCACGGCACAGAAAGCCGCGTTCCACGCAACCGGGCTATTCTCTCCTTCTGCGCTTTTCGTCCACGCGGGCATGACCGTTTGCAGATATTCGAGCGTCTCCCAGCCGGGCGCGAACGATCCCGAAAAAATCTTCGGCGCGAGTTCGCCGTTAATCCACGCGATCATCGATTCGGTGGTCTCACCGGTGACATAGGAGCGCGGCAGGCTCTCGCCATAACCGCTCCGCCCGTCCCGGTCGGTGACTTTCACGATCACCGCGTCGCTCTCTTCGCGGCTGTGCAGGGCATGGCGAAACGCCTGGTGGAACGGAATGCGCAATTGGTAAATCGTCACCGATTTGATGCGCTGCGCCTTCGCCGCCGCTCGGCTCCGGGTGCGCTGTCTCGAAGCGGGCGGAAAATAGTGGCGCACGAAAAGGTTATCGCCGAGGATGACCTTGGCGATCGATTCGAACAGCGTGTCGGAGATTTGATGAAAGCTCAAATAATCCTGGATGACGGTCACGCCTTCTTCGGCGTGGCGGATGTCGACTTCCGAGTGGAGCGCAAACCAGTGCAACGCGGATTTGGCGAAGCCGTAGCGATCCGTCAAGGCAGCGGCGATCTCGCTCGAACAGCGCGACAGCATGAACTCAAAGCTCATGGTTTCGAGCAGCACCGCAAGACAAAGCTCGCGCAGAGTCGCTACCGGCACGCGGGTGGCGCAGAACAGCGCGACGCGTCCGCGGGCGTCGGCGATCAGCCCGTCGATTTCGCTTTGCGGGAAGCCGACACGGCGGGCTAACTCCAGGAGCAGCGCCGAATGGGGCTTTTCGTGGTCAGAGCGGCCCATTTCCTCCATGAGATTTTCTCTGAGCAGCTCGGCGGTGTTCGATGGCAAAGCGGCGAAGCAGAGCGCGACGATGTGCGAGGAGAGAAAGTGAGTGCGAAAAACGTCGCGCAGAAACTCACGCGCGGCTTCGGGAGCCGCGCGTCCCGACACGAGCCCTTGGTATTCATCGGAGTCGCGAAACTGCCGCGTTGCGCTGTCGAAGGTCCGAATGATGTGCTCGGCGGAAATCATCTTTGCCTCCAGTGGGGCCGTGACGGGAAGAACGCGCGTTATGGTTTACGAGTTCGTTCCAGGGCCAAGGCCTTGATCGCCTTCAAGTCGACCTTGCCTGAGCCCAGCAGAGGCAGCGAGTCGATTGCGTAAAGGTGTTCGCGTTTGGGAATCCACAGCTTTGGTAGCGACGACTGATTTAATTTTTCCCAAAGCTCCTCCCGACTCATACCGTTTTGGGCGTAGAACGCGACCAGTTTCTCGCCGCGCTGCTCGTCGGGGAGAGCCGTGACCACCGAAGCGGCGCTGCCCAATGCCTGGTTGATGATTTCTTCGACCGCCATATGGGGGACCAATTCGCCGCCGACTTTGCTGAAGCGCGAGATCCGGTCGGTGATTTGGATGAAGCCATCTTCGTCCACGGCGGCGATGTCGCCGGTGACGTACCATCCATCGCGCATCACCTGGGCGGTTAGCTCCGGTTGGTTGAGATAGCCGAGCATGAGGTTGGGGCCTTTGACGAGCAGCAAACCGGGTTCGCCGTGGGCGAGCGCGCGTTCGCTGTCCGGGTCGACGACCTTGACGATGACGCCGGGGATCGGCTGCCCCACGGTGCCGGGCTTGTGGCCGACTTGCTTTGCGCCGCCGTCAACCACGTCGGGAACATTGACCGAAACCACCGGGGCCAGCTCCGTGCAGCCGTAACCTTCCAAAATGGTCAATCCGAATGTCTCCTCGTAGGCTTTGGCGATCTGCCCGCGCAGTTTTTCCGCGCCGGCGATCAGGTAACGCAGCGACGCGAATTCTTCTTTCGAGCAGCGCCGCTGGTACCCGGCGTAAAATGTCGGCGTGCTGATCAGCAGGGTGGCGCGGTATTTTTGAACCGTCTCACCGATGGTTTTGGCGTCGGTGGGATTGGGATGGTAGACCACGCCGAAGCCGCCGAGCAGCGGCAGCCAGAGCGTGCCAGTAAAACCAAAGGAATGAAACAGCGGCAGCACGCCCATGATGCGGTCGTCACCAGTCAACTGAAAGATTTGACGGATGCCTTCGATGTTCGAGACGATGTTGTAGTGCGATAACATCACGCCCTTCGGCGCGCCGGTGCTGCCGCTGGAGAAAATCACCGTGGCAAGATCCTTCGAGCGCTGGTTCTTGGCGTAACCGCGCGCAAGCCAGGAAGAGGGAAGAGCGAGCGCCTTCACGGCCGCGCCGAGTTTCTCGAAGCGCGTGAAGCCCTTGCGTAGCTCTTCGAGATAGACCATGCCGTCGATTTTTTCCAGGTGGGCTTTTGACAGGAACAGCCGCGACGTCAGGAGGGTCCGGATGCCGCATTGTTTGACGGCGGAAACCATGGCATCGCGGCCGCCGGTGAAATTTAGATTGACCGGAATTTTTCCGGCGAGAAGGATCGCGATGTTCGCCAGCGAACCGCCGACCGAAGCGGGCAACAGCACGCCAACCATCCGATCGCCGGCGCAATGCCGTCTTACCCAGTTCGCCAGGAGCAGGGCGCCGATCAAAGTCTTGCCATAAGTCAACTCGGCGCCGGTGGTGTCGGCCATGCAGAAGGAAAACCAGCGCCGCTTGGCGCTTCGGATAAAGCGGGTGTGGAGCAGATCGGCGGCGCTCGCGCGGTGCGCAAAGGCGTTGCTCTCGAGCTCCAGGACGGCTTTGCGCACCTCATGGACCGGCGAATGTGCCGGCAGCGGCGGCCCGAACGAAACCGTGACCGGACAAGCAACTTGCTTAGGCCATTTCCAGAAAAAGCGCCCGCCCTCGAAACTGAAGATACTGCCCCATAGTTGGTCCAGGTGAACCGGAATGACGGGAACCTCCGTGCCTTCGACCATTTTTTTGAAGCCGCGTTTGAACGGCTGTATCCGTCCGGTGCGGGTGATCCCGCCTTCGGCGAAGATGCAGACCACGTTGCCCTTAGTGAGCTCGCTGCGCGCCGCTTGGAGCGCGTGGACAATGTCGCGGCGGTTGGTTGCCGATATCGGAATGGCGTGCATCAAGCGATAAAGCCAGTTGAGCCAGCGATTGTCGTAGAAATCCCGATGGAGCATGAAATGGACGAAGCGCGGCAGCGACGCACCGATCATGAACGCGTCGATGAACGAGACATGGTTGGAAACCAGCAGCGCGGGGCCGTGAAGCGGGATATGTTCCCGGCCGATCACGCGGATTCGATAGACGCTGTGGGTGATCAACCACAGCACGAACCGCACGAAAACATCGGGCAGCAGATAGATCGCATAGGCGGTGGCGGCGAAGGTGAGTGCTCCCAAGATCAAAATAATTTGATCCGCCGCCAGCCCCAGCAGATTGCTCAATAGCAACAGGAGCGCCGAAGCGAACAGCGCGCCGATGAAGTTAAAGACGTTATTGGTCGCAATCAAGCGGCCCTTTTCTTCGCGTCCGCTGCGGTGCTGCAGGAGCGCGTTGAGCGGTACGATGAAAAAGCCCCCCGCGAATCCCAGCAGAACGAGTGAGATTGCCGCCATGCCGAAGGAAGGCTGGGCCAGATAAAGCGCTACCGAAAAAACCCCCATGCCGATCGCCCCAAGGGGCACGAGTCCCAGCTCGATTCTGTCGCCCGAGAGCCCGCCCGCGGCCAGGCTGCCGGCGCCGATGCCGATCGCGGCGAAGGTGAAAAGTAGCCCGGTGCGAGCGTCGCCGAGGAGGAGAACCTCCTTGCCGTAGATCGGCAAGGCCATTTGCAGCAACGCGCCAATGAACCAAAAATAAGAAATGCCCATCACGGTGAGCCAGAGAGTGCGGTTGCGGTAAAGCTGCCGAGTGCCATTCCAAATCTCGGCAGCCGGATTCATGGCGAAGTGCTTCGACGACCCGGAGCGAGGCACGCGGGCGATCCCTAGACTCGTCAGGGCTCCCAGCACGGCGATCGCGACCAGGGCGATGCCGATCCATTCCAAATGGTTCTTCCACGCCTGATAGAGGGCGCCGCCCAGGGAGGTGCCGAGAATGATCGCAGCGAACGTGCTCATCTCGAGCAGCCCGTTGCCGCGCGCGAGATTTTTTTCGCCGAGCATCTCCGGCAAAATCCCGTATTTCGCCGGGCTAAAAAAGGTCGATTGCAGACCCATGAGAAATACCACGGCGAGCATTGGTTCGAAGCGGTCCAAGAAAAACGCCACAAAGCCGAGCCCCATGGCGACGATCTCGAAGCTTTTTACTGCCACCAGCACGTTGCGCTTGCTGTGCACGTCGGCCAGATGGCCGGCATAGCCCGAGAACAGCAGAAACGGCAGAATAAAAAGCGCGCCGATGAGCGGGATATAATGTTTGCCGCTGCCGCCGAACGACGCGGTGTCGAGCGCGATCAGAGTCACGATAATTTTGTAAAAATTGTCGTTGAAAGCGCCGAGGAACTGGGTGCAGAAAAACGGCAGAAACCCCGGGTGGTTGAGCGTTTCGATATACTTGCCGTTGGCCATTGATGCGTTTTGCTTCTAGTACGCCTTTTTTGGACCGGCCGCGAGATATTTTTACCCAAACTTCGCAGGCAAGCGAACCGCTAACGGGCTGCTGTGAGCCAGTGAGCGAAATGGGGTGGCGGAGTACAGGAAGATTGGAGTATTAGGTTTCAACCCAGCACTCCAGCACTCCAGTGCTTCAAATGCCTTGCGAATTTTTCAGCAGCCTCCTCTATTTACCCGTAACTGCCCAGGCGTTACCATGATAACGTAAAAGAAACTCGGCCGAATCTAAAGCGGGCTTGATTATAAGGTGTCCGATTATGACACGCCGGAAAATATTGCAAGGAATAATTGCGGCAGGGCTGTGGCAGGTTTTCAGAGGGATGGGCGTCGCCGCGGCGACATCGACGGCGGAAATCGAAAACCTGCGGCGGAACTGGAAGACGCTGCTCCCGGAGGGCGTCAAAGTGCCGCTGCCGAGCGAGCCGCTGAAACTGACTCAGGAGCAATGGCGCAAGCGCTTGAACGCCGCGCAATTCGACGTGCTGCGCAAAGCGGGGACCGAACCGCCAGGCTCGAGCCCGCTGAACGGTGAAAAGCGCGCCGGCGTGTTTGCCTGCGCGGGATGCGATCTGCCGCTGTTCACTTCCGCGATGAAATACGAGAGCGGCACCGGTTGGCCGAGCTTTTTCACCACTATTCCGAACGTCTTCGCCACCAGCACCGATTACTGGCTGGTCCTGCCGCGCACGGAGTATCACTGTATTCGCTGCGGCGGCCATCACGGCCACGTTTTCGACGATGGCCCGCCGCCGACCGGACAGCGTTGGTGCAACAACGGCATCGCGCTGAAGTTCATCCCGAAGAACGGCAAAGCGTGAGGAGCGC
>DATBMR010000093.1:0-4388 GCA_036554745.1 Binatia bacterium | reverse complement strand
CAAGGGCTCGACGTGGAACTTGTCTATGTCGCTGGCGGCGGACGCGCCGGTCAGGTCGTCCAGTCAGGCGAAGTGCCGATCGGCGTTTTTACCGGCGGCGCCGTGATCAACGCCAATCTCGCTGGCGGTGATCTCGTGGTGATTGCCAGCTCGATGAACGTAATGACTTTTGTCGTGATGACGCGTCCTGAAATCAAACGGCCGGAGGATCTCAAGGGTAAGAAGATCGGTATCTCGCGTTTCGGCTCGGCGACCGATTTCGGCCTGCGCTACGCGGAGGAGCGCTGGCCGGTCAAGCGCCAGCGCGATTTCGCCGTCATTCAAGTGGGCGGTGTCACCGATGTCTACAATTCGCTGCGAGCCGGCGCGCTCGATGCGGCGGTCGTCAACGCCGAACTGGCGATCCTGGGGCGTCGAGAGGGCTTCCGCGAGCTAACCGACATCGCCAAACTGGGCGTTAATTTCCCGACGTCTTCCGCAGTGACGACACGGTCTTTCGTCAAGCGCAGCGAAAACACCGTGAGGAAATTCGTGCGTGGCTTTGTCGAAGGGATTCACTACGCCAAGACCCAGCGCGGCCCGGCGATTAAGATCATGCAAAAATACCTGCGGAGCAGCGACGCGGCGATGTTCGACGAGCTTTATGAGATGTACATCGTACGTAACATTCCACGCATCCCCCGGCCTTCGCCGGAGTCGCTCCAAACCGTTCTGGATCAAATGGCGGAAACGGATCCGCGCGTCAGCAAACTCAAGCCTGAACAGTTCATTGATGCGCGTTTCTTCGAGGAGCTGGAGAAGGAGGGGTTTCTCAAGAAACTGTGGCAGTGATGCGGGCGTGTGCTAACCAGGCGCTATTTCTGATCGATGCATATCGTGCGTTTCCTTGATCATGAATAGTCCCACAACCCTTATGTATGTAAGTGTTTTCCCACGCGTTGGACGTGGATGTCACGATTCGCCAAGTTGAATGGAGACTAAATCCCGCTCGTAATGTCGATCCCGCAAAACACGCAAGACACTCCTTCCGGAGCCCGGTCGGAAATCCAAGAGTATCTCGAGGTCAGCCAGGAGCAACACAAGCTGTTCCCGCGCGCTGCCCTCATCGGGATCTGCGCCGGTGCTGTTGCCGTCATCTTTCGCGCTTTGCTTGCGGGAATCGATGCGTTGCGCAATCAACTAGTTCAAGCGACCTACACACTGCCGGCGCTCGGCTGGATTTTCCCAATGCTCTTCGGCGCGGCCGGTGCATCGGTAGCTGCAGTGCTGGTGTTCCGCTATGCGCCGGAAGCCAGTGGAAGCGGGATTCCCCATCTCAAAGCGGTATTGCACCGGCTGCGGGAGCTATCGTGGGGGCGTGTGCTGGCGGTCAAAATGAGCAGCGGCGTACTGGCCATCGGCAGCGGCTTGGCATTGGGCCGCGAGGGTCCGACCGTGCAAATGGGCGGAGCGGTCGCCGACGGGATTGCACGCAGGATGAAAGCGACGCCCCAAGATCGTTTGACTTTGACGGCAGCGGGCGCCGGTGCCGGATTGGCAGCGGCATTCAACGCACCGCTTTCCGGCTTGGTTTTTGTTCTAGAGGAAGTCCAACGAGATTTCCGTCCGGCGGTGTTTGGCGCCGCTTTCATCGCCGCGGCGGCCGCCGATGTCGTCGCCCGATCGGTTTCGGGCCAACTGCCGGTATTTACCGTGCCGAACTATGCGATGCCGCCGCTTACCGCGCTGCCTGCTTTTGCGTTGCTCGGCGTTGTCGCCGGTCTGTTCGGCATTTTTTTCAATCGTTCACTGCTGGCCGCGTTAGGTATGGTGGGAGAGTTTACCGGGCGGCGGCGTCTTGCGCTATCCGCTGCTGTTGGAGCAGGGGCCGGAGTGGTGGCTTGGTTTTACCCGTTTGCGGTCGGCGGTGGGCACGATTTGGCGGAGAGCGTTCTCAGGAACCAAATCGATGTCATCGCGATTCCGGCATTGTTCGTGCTCCGGTTCGGCTTGACCGTCACGAGCTACGCCACCGGCGTTGCGGGCGGCATTTTCGCTCCGCTGCTGGTTCTTGGGGCGGCGCTGGGCTTGGGCGCCGGCCACGCGGTCCATATCTTCCTGCCGGCGCTGACTGCAGAGCCGGGTGTGTTTGCGGTGGTTGGCATGGCGGCTTACTTTACCGCCATTGTGCGCGCACCGCTGACCGGGATCCTTTTGATTACCGAGATGACCGGCAGTTATGAGCAAATGCTGCCCTTACTCGTCGCCAGCTTCTGCGCCTATGCGGTCGGCGAGTTTTTCCGCGATATGCCGATCTACGAGGCGCTGCTACAGCGCGACCTTACGCGGGAAGGGATCGGTCCTGTGCATCACGAGCCTATCGTGGTCGAGTTTCAGGTCGAGCCCAACTCGGCATTTGCGGGACTGCTCGTGCGCGACCTCGGATTGCCCGCCGGCTGCGTACTGGTGCGCTGTTACGTGGATGGACGCGAGTGGGTGCCGACAGCGTTCACGCGCTTGGAAGCGCATATGCGGGTGACGGCAGTCATCGCTCCCGAAGCGGAGCAGGGCCTGGAAATCTTGCAGCGCGGCTGCGCGAGACGACAAGTCGCCGACGCATCCGATCAGCATTGACGACCAGCTGCAAGCCGTCGCCTTGGCACAATTAAAGCTCGAGACTGCGGGCGCCAACGCGTGGGGTGAAATGAACAGAAGCCAACGGAAAGTTTGTGTGTTTACCGGGTCGCGTCGCGGTCGGTCTTACGAATACCGAGAGATGGCCGAGCGCCTGGGCTGTGCGTTGAGCGCGCGCGGTTTTGGTTTGGTTTACGGCGGCGGGAATGTCGGCCTGATGGCCGTCATCGCGGATGCGGTGCTCCGGTCAGGCAGCCATGTGACCGGGGTGATTCCGGATGGGCTCGTAAGCAAAGAAGTGGCGCATCGCGGGCTCTCGGAGTTGCGTGTGGTCGGCTCCATGCACGAGCGCAAGGCGGTCATGGCCGAGCTGTCAGACGGGTTCGTCGCGATGCCCGGTGGCATAGGCACGATGGAAGAATTTTTTGAAGTGCTGAGCTGGGCCCAGCTCGGTCTCCACGAAAAGCCCTGCGGGCTGTTGAACGTATCGGGGTACTACGATCCTTTGATTGCGTTTCTCGATCATGCGGCGGCAGAAGACTTCATCAAACCCGAACACCGTGCCTTGATGATCGTCGAAGCATCGCCTGAGCGATTGCTTGAGCGTTTTGAGCAAGTCTGGGCCGAGCGTCCGCCCAAAGGATTCGACGCTGCCATCACGTAACTCGGCAAATTCGAAACTCGAAGTTCGAAAATTCATGGCGCGCTCGCGGCAAGTCGAGTAAAATCGCAGCCCACGGGGATCATCCCAAGGAGCAGCTATGAAGCGGATCGTGATGTGTTTTGACGGCACATGGAACAAGCCGGCCGACGAAGCTCTGCCGCGCAAAAGCCAAGTCGAGACCAACGTCTGCAGATTCTACGAATCTGTGAAAAAGAAGGGCATGGATGGCGTCAAGCAAGTAACCTGGTACGACGAAGGAGTCGGCAGCAAATGGTACAACCGCTACATCGGCGGCGCAATCGGCGCCGGTTTGGAATCTAATATCGTGCAAGGCTACCAATTCCTGGCGCAGGAATACGCGGACGGCGATGAGGTTTATATTGTCGGTTTCAGTCGCGGTGCCTATACCGCGCGCAGTCTCGTCGGTATGATCCGCAACTGCGGTTTGATTTATCCGAACCACCTGGCGCTGCGCGTGCCGCTAGCATACGGCATCTACCGAACGCGCGACGATAACGCGGATTCGTTCACCGCAAGGACTTTTCGGAGTGCATTCTCACGCGAGCTCCGAATAAAATTCTTAGGAGTTTGGGACACGGTGGGTGCGCTCGGCATTCCACTGGATCTTCTCCAAGCCTTCAACATGAAATTCTACGAATTCCACGACACCAAACTCAGCCGCATCGTCGAAAACGCCTATCATGCGGTGGCGATCGACGAGCACCGCCGTGACTACGAGGCGTGTCTGTGGAATCCAGAATCGGCGCCGGAGCAGAAGATCGAGCAGCGTTGGTTTATCGGCGCGCATTGTGATACCGGCGGAGGTTACGAGGATCGCCGACTTTCGGATCTGGCGCTGCGCTGGATGCAGGACAAAGCCCGCGGGCTCGGTCTGGCGGTCGATCCTGTGCGGATCGGCACTAAGTATTACCGCGGCGCGTTCACCGATTCGTATTCCGAGTTCCTCGGCGGCGTTTACGCGCTCAAGCATCCGCGCCATTACCGCGCCGTGGCCGCGACCCGGTTGGGTAATGAAATTATCGACGATTCGGTTCACCGACGCCGCAAAGAAGATAATGGGTATGACCCGCAGAACACCGGTCTGCCAAAG
>DATBMR010000051.1:0-4698 GCA_036554745.1 Binatia bacterium | reverse complement strand
TTCAACGCCGACGGCGAGAGAGGCTACGGCGATGAAGTTGGTGTGAGGGACACCGTGCGGGCTCTGGTGGCGCGCGGCGTCGCCGGCATGAATCTCGAAGACGGCGCAGAAAAAGCCAAGGGCGGACTGGTCGGAATCTCTCAACAGCTGAGCAAGATCCGGGCGGTCATGGAGACCAAGCGCGAGCTGGGCAGCGAGTTTTTTCTCAACGCCCGCGTCGATGCGTTCCACGTCATCACCGACAATCTCAACCAAGCGCTTGACGAAGCGATCGAACGGGGCAATGCCTACGCGGAAGCGGGCGCCGACTGCATCTTTTACTTGTTTCTCCATTCGGCGGAGATTATCGGACGCATCGCCAGAGAAGTGAAGGCACCGATCAGCATTCTTGCCGGCCCCCAGTCGCCCAGCGTGAGAGCGCTGCAAGATCTGGGCGTCGCACGCGTGAGCTACGGATCGGGCTTTACCAAGGCGGCGATCACCGGTGCAAAGCGTCTGGCGCAGGAAATTCTCGAGAACGGCACGTGTAACCTGCTCAAAGACGCGATGCAGACCCCGGAGATTGCGGCACTGGTCGCGGCAAGGAAGTAGGTCGCGGCGTGAGCAGTCAAGGAATCGTTGTTTCCATTCACATTGCGCCCACTGGCGCGGCGCCGATGCAAGCGTTGGAGCGCGTGCGTGCTGTCGCAGGGCGCGGACTCGCAGGGGACCGCTACTTCGGCAGCACCGGCACGTACTCCAGCGATCCCGGTAGCGGACGCCACGTGACGTTGATCGAAATCGAAGCGATCGAAGCGCTCAAGCGGGACTATGACATTGACTTGCCGGCCGCTCTTTCGCGCCGTAACATCGTCACGCGCGGCGTGGCGCTCAATCATCTGATCGGGCGTGAAATCAAAGTGGGCGAGGCGATTATACGGGGGTCACGGCTGTGCGATCCCTGCTCTCATCTCGAAAAGCTCACCCGCCGGGGAGTGTTGCGCGGCTTGATTCATCGCGGTGGTCTGCGCGCCGACATCTTAAGCGGTGGCACTATTGGCGTCGGCGATGCCATTGTGCTGCTCGAGCCTGGGCACCGATAGATTAGCGGCGCGAATTCGCATGACCGGTTGGGCGCTCACGCTGATCCTTGCCGCTGCGGTCATTCACGCGACCTGGAACTTTCTCAACAAACAGGCGAGCGGTCACGCGGCATTTACCTGGCTGGTCGCCGGGCTCTCAGCGTTGCTATACGCGCCTGTGACGATGACCGTCATCGAGGTGTGGCAGATTGAGATTGGTTTCGTGACGGTCGGTTTTATGGCAGGTAGCGCGGTCCTGCACACCGGCTATTTCCTGCTGCTTAATCAGGGCTATCGCGCCGGGGACTTGTCGCTGGTCTACCCGTTGGCACGCGGCACCGGGCCGCTGCTATCGAGCATCGCGGCGATTTTGTTTTTGGGCGAGCGGCCGTCCGTGATTGCGCTCTGCGGCGCGCTGTTGATCATCGGTGGCGCCGTAATCTTGACGACGAATCTCTCACAGCTGCGCCAAGCCGGTGCCCAAGCCGCCGTGCTCTACGCTTTGATTACCGGGCTATTCATCGCCGCTTACACGATCTGGGACAAACAGGCGGTGAGCCATTTCGCGATCGCGCCGCTGGTCTTGGATTGGGGCGCGAACGTCGGCCGAGCTATTCTGCTTACGCCGTTTGCCTTCAAATATGCCGATCAAACGATCGCCGAGTGGCGCGAACATAAACATGAAGCGATCGTCTGCGCCGTGTTGATCCCGCTCGCCTACATTTTGGTGCTGACGGCGATGCAATTTACGCCGGTCAGCTACGTCGCGCCAGCGCGCGAAATCAGCATTCTTATCGGTACGGCGATGGGTGTGCGCTTGCTCGGAGAGACTGACGCGCCGCGGCGGCTGGCCGGAGCGGGAGCGATGGTGCTCGGTGTAATTGGCTTGGCGGTCGGGTAGCAGAGAAAACCGTTCCAATGGTTTCAATCGTTCCAGTCGTTCCAAAGGGTTAACGCTGAAAAGGAGAAGAAGATGCATGAATAAGTTGACGGGTGGCTGCCAGTGCGGCGCGGTGCGATACGAATGTTCAGCCGAGCCGCTGTTCACCGGCAATTGTCATTGCCGAGATTGCCAGAAAGCGACCGGCGGCGCCTATGTGCCGGCGTTTGCCGTGCCGGTACGGTCGGTTAAGATCACCGGCGAGGTCAAGTATTACGAGAGCCCCGCCGACAGCGGCAACAGCTTCAGCCGCGGATTCTGCCCCAACTGCGGCGGCAGAGTTTTCGGGAAAACCTCCGGCTTTCCGGATTTCGTCTTGATTACGGCGGGAAGCTTGGACGATCCGACCCGTTTCAAACCCGCCATGGATTTCTTCACGTCGAGCGCTCAGCCGTGGGACTACATGAATCCAGAGCTGCCGAAGTTCGCCAAGCAGCCCAAAGTGTAAGTACACATCGTTGCATCCGCTGGCGGAGCGGTAGTGTCAGTCACTCATAGTTTTGGTGGGCGGTTGGGCAATCGCCGCTCGATCGCGTAAGATGGCGCAGATCAGCAATGAATCACGCAGGTAAATTGCCCGACGTGGTTGTCCGAGGATGGCGTGACTAACCGCTTTGAGATTTGTGAGATCAGACCGCCGGCAAATCTCAAATCATTTTTTGGCGGTAAAGTGGAAACGCTCTGGAGCTTAGGCGATTCGTCGATCTTAAGCCGCCGGCTGCTTGGCATCGTATCCGCGCGACAGACCGACTCTGATCTGGCATTAAAAAGCTCCCAGCTACTAAAACAACTGGCATTGCCGAAGCAAGCGGCTTTCATCGGCGGCTGGCATTCTCCATTAGAGAAAGAGGCACTTAAGGTTGTGCTGGCGGCGGCAGTCCCGCTAGTTTTTTGTATACCAAAAGCACTCGATCGATTTGTGATGTCCGTCGACATGGAAAATCGCGTCAATGACCGGCAAGCGCTTTTACTAACCCACTGCAGTCCAAAAGCGAAGCGAATCACCCGCGACGCATCCATTCGTCGTAACCAAATGGTTGCGGGTTTGGCGGGCGCCCTGTTGGTTTTGTCTGCGCCGGCCGGTAGCTCCTCATTGAGCCTTGCCAAGCTGGCGCTACGCCATGGAAAACCTGTATTGACCCCGGAGCATCGCATGAACCAGGAACTTCTTGCGTATAGTGCTTTACCCGCAACACTGGATAACATCCGCACCGCGCTGCGATGACCCTTCAGAGCGAGTCCGAAAGCAAGCTTAACAAGATGCCGGACGTTCCGCAGAAAAGAAAGCAAACCCGTGTGAGCCCGGCGGTTGTTGAGCCCGCACGAGGTCGCGGCGACCTAACTGATGCAGACTCTAAAGAATCCCTGATCACTGGTTCGCTGATTTTTTCGGTGGCATGCCGTAGAGGCTCTGCGGCGGGTTGAAAAAATGATCGAACACCAGCCAGAGGCTTCTGGCGTGGTGAAAAAAAACCAGCGGGAATACGATCGCGAACGGCACCCAGATCCCGAGCTGCTGGTTGATGGTTATGCCGGTCAAAACATCGAGGAGAAAGAAGCCCGGCACGGCGACCGCAATTGTCGCAGCATAATTGATGTAAATTGCGCCAACGAAATACCCTTGCTCACGTTCATATTTCAAGCCGCAGTGCGGACAATGAGCAAACATTTTAAACGGTTTCGTGTACAGCTTTCCCAGGCCGCAGCGTGGGCAGCGCAGCCGTAGGCCGAAGCCAACCATCCTCAACATCCGCGCAAGCACGTTAGGCTGTTGCCTCGCAGCGTGACTGAGCGCGCGGTCGCGGCGCGCCGCCGTTTTGCAAATAGTGACGGAGGAAACGCGCCGTGTGAGAGCGTTTACCGTCTTTCACCACTTCCACGGGTGAGCCGCACGCCACCACCTCTCCGCCCTGCTCGCCGCCCTGCGGGCCGAGATCGATGAGATAATCGGCGTCTTTGACGATATCGAGATTGTGCTCGATGGTGATGACCGTATTTCCCATGTCGACTAGGCGGTGGAGAATATGAATCAGCTTCTCGACATCAGCGAAGTGAAGGCCGGTGGTCGGTTCATCGAGGACATAAAGCGTCTTGCCGCGGGATTCCTTACCCAGTTCATAAGCCAGCTTGATGCGCTGCGCCTCGCCGCCGGAAAGCGTGTTGCTCGACTGTCCAAGGGCAATGTAGCCCATGCCGATTTCGTCGAGGATTCGAAGCGGCCGGGCGATTTTGGGAAACGCCTGAAAAAACGGTGCGGCTTCTTCAACGGTCATGCGCAAGACATCCGCGATGTTCTTTTCGTTGAAGCGGATGTTGAGCGTCTCGTCGTTGAAGCGCTCTCCTCTGCAATCCTCGCAGTCGATAAACACGTCGGGCAAAAAGCTCATCTCTTTGCGAATCTTTCCCTGTCCAGCGCAGGTTTCGCAGCGGCCGCCTTTGACGTTGAAGGAAAACCGGCTAGGTGTGTAGCCGCGCAGCCGCGACTCGGGCGCGAGCGCATAGAGTTTGCGGATCTCGTCGAGCAAGCCGACATAGGAGGCCGGCACCGAACGGGGTGTCTTGCCGATCGGAGTTTGATCGACTTCGACGACCCGTTCTAAAGCTTGCCAGCCGGTAATTTCTTTGTGCGCGCCAGGGCGGCCAGCGAATTGACCGAGGTGGAGTTTGAGTCCCTTGTAGAGGACTTCCCGAACCAAA
>DATBMR010000029.1:0-12400 GCA_036554745.1 Binatia bacterium | reverse complement strand
GGTCAACGCTTGAACCGTAGTGACGCCGCTCTCGATCAGAACAACGTCAACGCTCAAACCGTGCTTCTCGAAAATCTTCGCGTCCTTAGCCAGCCAGTAGGCGGCCATATTTGCGGTTAAAGCGCTGTAGGAGGTCTTGAGCGGCGTGAGCTGCGCCCAGGAGCCGCGTGGAGCGAGCAGGTTCAGGAAAAGACACGCAGCAAAGATCAGATATCGCAAATGGCGATTATTCATGAGCGCTCCTCGTGATGGATTTCATCCCAGCAGAAACTCCGTCAGTACACGATTGAACTCGTCCGCCTGTTCGATCTGCGGCTCGTGCGCCGAGTGCATGAAGCGATGGACTTTCGAGCCCGGAACGATTTTCTGAAAATTGACATCCCAATCGCGTTGGTTGAGCGGGTCGTGATCGCAGGACCTGATGAGCAGCGGAATAGTGAGTTGCGAAAGTTGTCTGACAAATTCGTCGCTCGTCGAGCGCACCTGATGCACCGGGCTTCGTAGGCGCGCCGCCGACAGCGTTTCCCAAGCTCCGGGGATGATCGAAGATTCGTAGCGCTCGCGGATATTGGTGTCGTTTTGCCATTGGGGATCATGGTAGAGCAACGCGACAATTTTCTTCATGTTCTCCAGCGACGGCGTGTAGTTTTCCAGATCGGCCTGCGACGTGGTCTTGAACACGCTCGCGTTGCCGCAGATCGTGACCATCTTGTCGATTTGAATGGCCAGCGGCCGCCGCACGGAGGCGCGCAGGATGAGTCCGCCGCCAGCGGAATTGCCAACGAAGAAGGCCTTGCCGATGCCGAGGGCCTCCAAGAATCTCTGCAAATGTTTAATACGCAGGCCGGCGGGTTCTGAAAAACTGTAAAGTTTGTCGGTCTCTCCCCAGCCGAGAAGGTCCGGCGCAATCACGTGAAATCGCTCCGCGAGAACCTCGATGTTGTGGCGCCAGGTGATCTCCGCCGAAGCACCGTATTCGCCGCCATGGAGCAAGATGAGTTCGGGGCCGCTACCGGCTTCGAGGAAGTGGGTCTTGATATCGGCGGCGACGATGGACCGATGCTGGTAAACGCTCATCGGACGACAGCCTTATAGAAACGAGACGCCGCCATCGACGCACACGGTCTGTCCGGTCATGAAATCGCTTAGCGGCGAGGCAAGAAAAAGCATCGTGCCGACCAAATCCTTGGGCAGCTGGACGCGCTTCAAAGCGCGATCACCGACGCGCGCGCCGCGCATCTTGACCACTTCTTCAGAAGGGTTTTCCTCTGACAGAGTCGATCCCGGGGCAATGGCGTTGACATTGATGTTGTCGCCGCCGACTTCGCGTGCAAGAGTGCGCGTAAAGCCGATCACACCGGCCTTTGAGGTTACATAATGAATGCGTCCGGCGCTGCCGTTGAGCACCGTCCCTGACGAAATATTGATGATCTTCCCAGACTTCTGCCGGCGCATAACCGGAAGGACCGCGCGGCAGCAGTTAAACAATCCTTTCAAATTGACCAACATCATGCGATCCCATTCCGCAGGGTCGATGCTATCGATGCTGCCGCGATTCATCGGAATGGTTGCAAATATCGCCGCATTATTGACGAGTACGTCGATGCGGCCGTATTGATCGAGGGCGAGCTTGGCCATCTCCTTGGTTGACGCTTCGTCGGCGACGTCGACCCCGGCAGCCAAAGCTTTGCCATCAAACTGCTGCACAACTTCTCCGGCGACTTTCTCTGCCGCGCGAACATCGATGTCGGCGACGACGACTCTGGCGCCAACCTCGGCAAAACCATGGCAGTAGGCTCGACCGATGCCGTGTCCACCGCCGGTCATGATCACGACCTTGTTTTTCAATCCGTCTATCATCATGGGTTCCTCGGTTTGATTTGCCGTCAAAATAGCCCTAGAACTTTTAGGGTGTCAAGATAAGTCCTGGGTGGGAGTGTTTCATTAGCGCAAGATCTCTCACGAATTTATGAGCAGATAGCTAAGGGTTCGAGATGACCGAGCCGTTACTTTGTTATCATTCCGAGTCCTTCGGCTGGACTTCAGCATAAATTCCGCGAGGAATCTTTCCCTGGTACGATTTCAAACGACCGCCAAACTCAACCATGATGCTGGCTGGAACGGTTCAACACTGCAATGTCTTCACTGAGGATGGACGATAGATGCTCATGAGATCGGGTTTGCGAATGATGCTATACGCGTCATGCGCCGTGACGGTCGGGCTTGTCTGCTGGTTCGGTTGCGTTTTGCTGTCACCGGACGCTATGGCGGCGCAGAGCCATAGTACCGACCAATTGCCCATGTTCGGGCAGCCGGCAATGGTTCGCCCTGAAGATCTAAAGAAAGCCGACGAGGCGTTCGTCCGTGATTCTACACTTCGGTTCGGCAGCCGACAGGCAGGAAGCAACGCACTGGCAGCTAAGGGTTGGGCCGCGGTTCGCACTAAGCAATCCGACCTGGCGATGCAATATTTCAATCAAGCTTGGCTGTTAAATTCAAAAAACTACCGGGTCTTCTGGGGTTTTGGCGCGCTCATGAGCGAGCGTGGAAAATTGATTGAAGCCATCGAGCACCTCGAAACTGCGCGCGAACTAATGGACGATCCAGTCCAGCGGGTGGCGCTGCTCTGCGACCTCGGCACGGTCCATTCAGAATATGCGGCGCGGCTGCCAGCGGACCGCGAACTCGAGCGGGCGCAGCATTTCGTCAAGGCGAACAGCCGCTTTACCGAAAGCCTGGAAAACGACCCCAAATACGCTATGAGTTGGCGCGAGTGGGCGATGTCGCTGTATGAGCAGGGCCGCTATTCCGAGGCATGGATAAAAGTTCAGCGGGCACGGGAGCTTCGCGCCGAACCTTTTCCGGCGGAATTTCTAAAAAAACTCTCGACGAAGATGCCCGAGCCGAAGTAAGATCCGGTTGCTTGCCCATCCTAGGCGCTGGCTTGCAACCATGTCCCGTTACGCCATCCTGCGGACGATTCAAAGCCTCGATCCCGAACAGGATCATCAGCGGATTGTGTTTCTGTCGAGCTGTTTCGATTTTCCCTTCGATACTACTCGGGCGCTGGAGTTCGCGTTGTTTCGCACATTTTGCGTGCCGAACATTGCGGCGCTGCTAGACCGTACAGGCGAATTCGGGCACCGCGCTCAGAAACGCTATGACGACACCGACCTTCTGATCAGTGAGATGATCGAGTGGGGCTACGAGAGCGAACGCGGCCGCCGCGCGCTGCGGCGGATCAACCAGCAACACGGCCGGTTCGCCATTGCGAATGACGATTTTCTTTACGTTCTCTCGACCTTTATTTACGAACCGATCCGCTGGAACTCACGGTTTGGCTGGCGGCCCATGTGCGACAAGGAGCGACTTGCCTATTTTTACTTCTGGTGTGAGGTAGGCCGCCGCATGCACATCAACGACATTCCCGACGACTATACGTCATTCGAAGCCTTCAACCGAAGCTACGAAAAACACCACTATCATTTTACGGAAGCGAATCGGCGGGTCGGCGCGGCCACCCGGGAGATGTTCGTCAGTTGGTTTCCTCAGGCCTTCGCTCCGCTGACGCGACGATTCATTCACGCGATGCTGGACGACGCCTTGATCGAAGCCTTCGGCTTTCCACCGCCGTCGCCGACCGCGCGCCGGCTCGCGACCGGGGCGCTCCGCCTCCGCGGCAAGCTCGCAGCCTGGTTGCCGGCGCGCCACACGCCCCGATTACGGACCGAAATGCGTCATTCGAGCTATCCCAACGGGTACGTCATCGAAGAGTTAGGGCCTCCGGTGAGCCGCTGAACAGTTCGGTGCACATCTTCGCAAGGCAAAGACGATGAAACACACGGGCGAAAACGACGTTCAGGCTATCGGTCCTCGTTTCCTTGGGAAGCTCCTCTTGTTTGTCTTCGTCGTGCTTTTGCATGCGCCGGTCTGCGCGTCGGAAGAGCACAACGCGTCGGAGCGCTTGCTCACCATTTGGTCGGGTATGTTACCGATTATTATCGCCGCGCCGCACGGCGGACGCATGCCAATCCCGGGGGTGTCGATACGCCGCGGTATCGGCGTGGCACAATTTACCAGCCGCCGTGACGGTAATACAGCCGAGCTGGTGGAAGCTGTCGGCGTGAAAATCAGTGAGCGGCTCGTCGCCAAGCCGTTTTTGGTGATCGCCCGTTTCGAGCGGAAATATGTCGATGCCAATCGGCCGGAGGCGGGGGCTTACGAATCGCCGAGTGCCAAGCCGTATTACGATGACTACCACCAGGCACTGCAAAGCGCGGCAAGCGAAGTTCGCGTGCGGTGGGGCGGCGGAATATTGCTCGACATCCACGGCCAAAGCGCCGAGCGGGACGCGATTTTCTGCGGCACCGATAACGGCAAAAGCGTGGTGGCAATGCGGGACAAACATGGCCGCGGCGCTTTCACCGGACCTCGAAGTATTTTGGGCCAGCTGGCATTGAAAGGCTATCGAATTCTGCCCGATGTCGGTCGCAACGAGCCTGAGCGGCGTTATACCGGCGGCTACACCACCCGCACTTACGGCAGCCACCGCGGCACGCGAATCGACGCGATTCAACTCGAACTCGGCACTAACCTGCGCACGCGGGGAAATCTCGAGCGCACTGCCGACGACTTGGCCGAAGCGATTGCCACCTTCGCCCGAGCCTTTCTCTCTGTGAACGGATCGGCGGCAAGCCCTTCGTTCAAGAACGGCAACGAGATTGCTACACCATGATGAAGCCCTGTCGAGAATGCCAGCATAAGATTTCGGAGCAGGCGCCTTCCTGCCCCAACTGCGGCGCGCCTTTTCCGGCACGCGAAAAATGGGACGGATGGGGATTTGAATACAAATCGCGATTAGAGATTTGCGGCTGGCCACTACTCCATATCTCATTCAAGTATCGCCCGAACCGGATGCCCGTCCCGGCGAGAGGCATCATTGCGATCGGCCAATTCGCCTACGGAGGCCTCACGATTGCTCAGTTCGCGATCGGTCTTGTCACTATCGCGCAGTTTACGGTTGGCGGTTATGCGCTCGCTCAGTTCGCTGTCGCCTACTCACTGATTGCCCAAATTGGTTTGTACATCGACAAGGGTCGAGGGCAGCTGGTTGTGAGTTTCGCTGAGCTCTTTGGAATGTTTCTGCAATGATCCTGTCCCTAAGCAGCCTGCGTGCCTGTACCGTCTCAACTCGGCCTCGCCAAACTAAATACGGAACAGCCGTTCATCGGTGCGCGAGTTTTATTCAAAGGAAGTCTTGCCGCGTGCCGATCATATTGCCTAAGGATGGTGAGCGGGTTTTAATGTGTTTCTAAGTGACCGGCGAAATTTTAGCGGGCGAGATAACGCTCTATCAAACGAAAATCCAGTTCCTTCAAAAAAGCTAGACACTGATCCAGTCAAGGATTTCGCTCACTGCGAAGCTTAGTTGCGGAGGTTAAACGATGGTGCACGATTCGACTTTCGACTCGGCGAAAGCCGGCGAGTTCGCCGAACGGCTGATGAGGAGACTCAATGACGGTGGCTTGTGCTTGATGATTTCGGTGGGGCACCGCACCGGCCTGTTCGATGCGATGAAAGACATGCCTCCTTCCACGTCGGAAGAAATTGCTGTTCGGAGCGGGCTAAATGAACGTTACGTTCGCGAATGGCTGGGCGCCATGGTGACCGGCAGGATCATCAACATGGAACCGCACTCCATGCGATTCTCGCTTCCTCCGGAACATGCGGCTTCGCTGACGCGCGCGGCCGGTGCCGATAATGTCGCGGTATTCACCCAGTACCTCGCGCTCCTCGGCAGCGTCGAAGATGACATCGTAGAGTGTTTTAAGAAGGGTGGCGGTGTGCCGTATTCCAAAGTGCCGCGCTTTCATGAAGTCATGGCGGAGGATAGCGGGCAATCGGTCTTGTCATCGCTCGAGCGCCACGTTTTGCCGCTGGTCCCCGGCCTTCAGGAACAACTAGCCGCGGGCATTCACGTGCTCGATCTCGGTTGTGGCCGCGGGCGAATCATGAACCGGCTGGCTGAAGCGTATCCGCGCAGCCGCTTTACGGGCATCGATCTCTCCAGCGAGGCGATTCAGTTTGCCTGGGGCGAGGCGGCGGACAAAAGGCTGAGGAACATTGAATTTATCGTCGCCGATCTGAGCGACTTCGACATTAAAGCCGAAATCGAAGCGTTCGACTGGGTTGCGACGTTCGACGCCATCCACGATCAGGCAAAACCGCTGAACGTGCTGAAGGGCATCTACCGGACGCTCAAGCCGAACGGCATCTACCTGATGCAGGACATCAAAGGGTCCAGTTATGTGCACAAGAACCTCGATCATCCGCTCGCACCGTTTCTCTACACGGTTTCATGTATGGGCTGCATGACCGTTTCTCTCGCTCAAGGTGGCGAGGGTTTGGGGGCGATGTGGGGCGAAGAGAAAACGCGAGAGTACCTTAAAAAGGCCGGCTTCCGTTCAATCGTCAAACACGAGCTGGCGCACGATATCCAAAACAACTGGTACGTGATTAGAAAATAGAGAATTGGAGCAATGGAGTGGTGGAGTCATCTCCCCGCTCCATACTCCAATGCTCGATTACCCCATTCTTCGTTCAGGCGTCGATGGTCTGGCCGCCGTCGATCACCAGGGCATGACCAGTGACGAAAGAAGCCTCATCTGACACCAGGAAAAGCACGCCGTAGGCGATCTCTTCAGGGCGGCCCATGCGCAGCAACGCTTTATTGCTGTTGCCCATGGTTCTACGCTGCTCCTCCGTCATGCCTTCCCCGAGAGTCGGTCTAGGCGGGAAGCCGCGAAACCGTGGCGTTTCGATGGCGCCGGGGCAGACGCAATTAATGCGAATTCCGAATGGCCCGTAATCGAGCGCCATCTCGCGGGTCAAATTGATGATCGCGGCTTTGGTGGCGCAATAGCCGGGATATTCAGGGGATGCCAACAGACCGAACGTGGAGGCGGTAGTCACCATGTTGCCGCTTTTTTGTTGAAGGAAGTGGGGTATTACCGCACGGGCACCGCGAAACATCGCGTTCAGATTCGTATTCAGAACAAAATTCCACTCCTCGTCGGTGTGCTCGTGAATTTTTTTGCGGATGCCGGCCCCAGCATTGTTATAGAGAATATCCACTCGACCAAAGCTGTCGACGGCGCTTTTCACGGCGCGGTCCAGATCTTCCTGCTTCGTCACATCACAGTGGGCGAAGAGTGCCTCGCCGCCTTCTTTGTCCTTAATCAGCCGGTCGATGCGCGGCGCAATGGTTTCCTGGATGTCGCAACAAACCACTTTCGCGCCTTCGCGGGCGAATAGCCGCGCGGTGGCACGGCCGATCCCGCTATTGGCTCCGGTAACGATCGCGACTTTATCTTTTAGACGGCCCAGCCCGGGCCGAAGCATTGCATGCTCATCGGAAAGAATTTCCGCCATGATGGGTACCTCCCTAGTCTTAGTGCCGACATTAGCTTGCATGGACTTTATCGATTCTGATAGGGGGACGCGGTCGAGGTTGGAGCATGGATGATCGAGGATCGATAAAGAGCTTTGTTGATTCATAGGAAAGATTATGGCCGAAATAAAGAGCTTTCGAGATTTGGATGTCTACAAGTTGGCTCGCGAACGAGCAAGAAAAATCTTCGTGCTCTCGAAAGCGTTTCCACCAGCAGAGAGGTTTTCTCTCAGATCAAATACGCCGGTCATCGGGCGCCGTCAATGCGATGATTGCAGAAGCATGGGTAAGACGGCGATATCCCGCCGCGTTTGTCAACAAGATCGACGAGTCACTAGGTGAAGCTATGGAAACTCAAGCGTGGTTAGATCACGCCGCTAATTGCGATTACTTGAACCACCAACAATATCGCGAGCTAGTGATGCGTGGCAAAAAATCGGCGCAATGCTCAATCGAATGATCGAGCGCGCCGACGATTTCTGTCGCAGCGCCACCCGGAGGTAAGTCCTTTCACCTTTCGATCCTCGATCCTCAATCCTCCATCCTCGGTCTGTTACTTCTTGTACAGCTTTTTGATCAGACCGGAAGCTTCGATTTCTTTGATTATGCTTTGATCGACGAACTGCCTTGGATCGGCGGTCGCGGCTTTGGCGTTTTTGACCGCTAGATCATCGAGCATGGTTTTTACCCCATCTGGAGTCGGATACGGGACTTCGGGGAAAACCGCCGAGTAGTCTTGATAGGCGCGCTCGAGCCCCTCGGGATCGGAGACTCCTAAATTTTTCTTGAACAAGCCTTTGGCGTATTCTTTGTCGGTTTTGATGATGTGAATCGCTTCGACCATCGCGCGCGCGAGCTTCAAAATCAACGGCCGTTTGGTCTTGATGATGGCTTCACGGCTCAAGATGCCGTTCCACCAGAACGGGATTTTCAGATCCGTGACATTGTAAAGATTGCGAAATCCGAGTCTCTCGGCCTGGGTCAGGAACGGTTCGGGCATGATGGTGAATTGGGTAAGGCCCTTGGAGAGCGCAGCGAAGCGCTCGGCATTGCCGCCGACCGGAAGTATCTTGACATCCTTATCGGGATCTACGCCGAGCTTGCGCAGTGCGAGACGCAGCCCCAAATCTGACGTGCTGCCAAGGCGGTTGACACCGCCGACCTTGCCTTTGAGTTGTTCGACTTTGGTGACGCTTGAAACCGAAATAATGTGATCGACGAAAGTGGGAACGACACCGACGATCATCACAGTGTCGGCGCCCTGGAGCCGCGAGCTGGTAAGGGTGGTCACCGATATGCTGGCAGCATCGATCTCGTTTGCCAGCAGCGCTTGAAGCACGGTCGGACTGGCGCCGATCGCGATGATTTCAGGATCGACGCCTTGTTTTTCCAGCAGTTTTCTATCTTGTATCGTCCAGATCGGACTATTGGTCGGGCTAAACCCCGCCCACGCAAGCCGTAGTTTTTCCTGTGCGTACAGAGTTGAGCTTGGGGCTAGCAACCCGACCAACGCGACCAACGAAAGCGCCCATAGATGCAACATGATAATTTCCTCCTGTGATTTTAGACGAGCCGGCTGACATATTGCGCCAAAAACAGCCGAGGTCAAGCCGGAACCGCACTATACACAAGACTTTTTCTGCGTAAAATCGGCTTCATACTCCACTGCGGCGCGCGCGTAGCTCAGGAACTCATTGACGCTTCAAGAGCGCAATCACAAAGAGAAAATGATCCTCCCGCGTTGACTCAAGAGCCCGTATGATGTACTAGAGGCACGGTCCGGAAAGCGGAACGTCGTGGCGGCAAAAAAAGGCATTCTCATTACCGGCGGGTCGGGATTGGTTGGCGCCTACGCGGTCGGCATGTTGCTTGAGCGCGGCGAACGACCCGTGGTGTTCGACGTCGTGCTCAACGAGCGCCTGCTCGCTGCGGTCGGCGTGGACACCGCCAAGATCACGCTTATTCGCGGCGATATGATGGATTTGCCGGCGCTTATTTCTGCGCTCCGCGACAATGACTGCGACCGTGTTATTCACTTGGCGGCTTTCCTCGGCGAAGAAGTGCAGCGCCGACCCTACAGCGGCGTGAGACTCAACTTCATGGGCACCGTGAACGTCTTCGAGGCCGCGCGCCTGGAAAAGGTGGCACGCGTCATTTTTCCCAGCTCGGGAACCGTTTACTTAGGCTCACTGGGCGAAGGCGTCGACAAAATTGACGAAAAGATCCCGATGAATCCACCGTCGGTTTACGCCGCGACCAAGGCGAGTTGTGAATTCATGGGGCGGGCGTACGCGAAACGGTATGGTTTTGAGTTTGTCTGTTTGCGCTATACCGGCGGTTTGTACGGGCCGTCGCCGGCGGCTCTTAAGGCGACAAGAGAAATTGCTATTCAGCAAATGATCCGGGCCGCGGTGAAGGGCGAGTCGGCGAAAATCAGCTGGCCGTATGGTCCCGCGGAAATACTTTACGGTAAAGACGCCGCCAAGGGAACTGTCTTAGCCGCTGTCAAGGACAAATTCAAAGAAACGCTCTTTCATATTGGCAACGGTAGAATGGTCAGCGGCGACGATATCGTCAACGCGGTGCGGCAAGCCTATCCCGGGTCCGACATCGCGCTTGTCAAAACAAACAATCCGATGCCTTATCCCGAATCGCGGCTGGCGAGTGACTTCTCCCGCGCCAAGCATGAGCTCGGCTACGAGCCGGAGTATTCGATTGAAAAGGCCGTGCCGGATTACGGCGCAACCCTCAAAAGATTAGAGAACCTGTAATCATCGGCTCACAACGCACTGAAGTTTAGTCTTGCCATCCACGTCTAAATTGCAGGTCATAAAAATGCCGGCAGCGGCGCAAAAACATCGGAAAACCGGAGGGAAAATGCGGATTGGATATCGTACGACTTTGGCGGCGCTGCTCTTGATCGGCTTCACCGGGACCGGGCTGGCAGCCCAAGCAGCGCCGCAAAGCTTCGATGAAAAGGCGGTAGCCAACTTCTACCGCGGCAAAACCGTTCGCATTGTCGTCGGATTTTCCGCCGGCGGCGGCTACGATCAATATTCCCGGGTGATTGGCCGGCATCTCTCGAAGTATATCCCGGGTAACCCGTCGATCGTTGTGGAAAACATGGCGGGCGCGGGCAGCATCATCGCCGCGAATCACACCTTCAACGCGGCGCCCAAAGACGGCACCGTCATCGGCAATATCTCCGGGCCGATTATTCTCGAACAGTTGTTTGGCAATCCGGCGATCAAGTTCGACATGGCCAAGTTCCGTTTTCTCGCCGTACCCGTTGGCGAAACCTATGTGATGGTCGTCACCCAGAAACCTGCTGTGACCAGGTTTGGGGACCTGCTGGGCCCGAAGGCGAAGCAGGTGATCGTCGGTGGGATACCAGGCTCTACCGTGGAACACGCGCCGATCCTGGTCCGTGACGTTCTCGGAGCCAGCCTGAAGCTGGTGTTAGGCTTCAAAGGAACTGCGGACGTGAGGATGGCGATTGAATCCGGCGAGGTCGAAGGTTTTTTCAACACATACACCTCGCTTAAGATCACTTCTTTTGACAAGCTAAAAAACGGCGAATGGCGGGTGCTTGCGCAGATGTCAGAAAAGCCGATCAAAGATTTGATCATTCCGAACGTGCCGACGATCTCGGAGATCGCAAAAAACGAAGAGCAACGCTTACTGCTAAAGTTCGGCACGAGCACGCCCAATGACTTCGGCAAAGTTTACGTCCTGCCGCCCGGAACGCCCGCGGATCGCGCGATGGCGCTCGAACAAGCGTTCGAAAAGGTCTTCGCCGACCAGGAATTGCAGGCAGAGGCCGCCAAAGGCAAGCTCGAAATTGATCCGAAAATCGGCGCGGAAATCCAAAAGCTAGTGGTCGAGTTCTTGGGCATGAGCCCGGAGCTTAAAAACAAATTACATGCCGCGCTAAAAGGTGGAAAAAAATAACAGTCAGGAAGGTAAACTCAGGAGGTGAATATGTGCTCAAAATCGTACGGCATTGGCTTCATGAGTCTGTTTCTCGCCTTGTGTGTGCCGGCTGCTATTCCGGCGGCACAGACCGAATCGATGGATGAGCTTCATAAGAAGGCGGTTAAAGAAGGTGGCGTGGTCAATTGCTATTGTTCGTTGGCGCAGGTCAATGCGGAGAAGATTTATCCGGTCTTCGAGAAACGTTTTCCGGGAGTCAAGATCAACCACGTGGATGCGACCTCAGACAAGCTCGCGGTTCGAGCCATTACTGAAGCGCGCGGTGGCCGGGTGTTGGCTGACGTTTTCGAGTTCGGTCTCGAGAATATCAACCAATTATACGAGCAGAAGCTCCTGCTGGAAAAGCCGATTCCCGAAGCTGCTGAATATCCGAGCAATATGAAAGGCAGCTACTGGTTGGCGAACAATCTGATATTCTTCGTCGGTGCCTGGAATACCCAAAAGGTAAAAAAAGAGGAGGAGCCGAAGGAGTTAGACGATTTTGCCGACCCAAGATGGAAAAATCGGCTGATCGCTGAACCGCGCGACGCGGAACTGGTGATCGGCTTGATGCATAAACACAACAGCTTGGAGAAGGCGCGCGCAATCCTCACAAAAATCGCCGCAAATAATGTTGAATTTCATAAGGGCCATTCCGACCTGGCGGAGCTGTTGGTCGCGGGACAAGCCGCGGCTTGTTTTACCTGTTACTCGCATCACTATCCGCCCCGCATCAAAAAAGGTGCGCCGCTAGGCTACATGCTGACCGAAGGGATCGCGGGCATCATCGCCGTCTCGATTGCCAAAGATGCACCGCATCCCAATGCGGCGATGCTGTTTGCCCGCTGGGCGGAGTCTAAAGAGGGCCAAGAAGTCTATGCCAAAGGCGGTCGCACTCCCGCGCATCCGCAGGTCGAGCCGGCCGTTCCCGTCCGTCCCAAGAAAATCTACGCCATTGGCGCCGACGACGTAAAGCAA
>DATBMR010000253.1:0-11497 GCA_036554745.1 Binatia bacterium | reverse complement strand
CTGCGCGAGATCGACAAACGCCGTCGGCGTTCGCGGTGCGGTTTCTGCGCCGTAGCTGGTCTCGATCGAGCTTGTGCCCACCAGGCAAAACCAAATCACCGCGGCCACTACAAGCTTGCTTTCCGACAATAACCTCGACATAGAACTCTCCTTTTATATGCGTCTATATGCGTCGTGATCGCGTACGCTCCGCAAACCTGACAATGTCGACAGGTAAGGTTCCGATAAGAATCAAAATGATTTGAACAGCAAGTACGATGCCGAAAATCCATAGGTATGAGACGCGTGAAATCGGCAAAGCGCCGTCCCAACCCTGAGAATTTTCGCAATTTCAACGCGTAAAGCTTTTGACAGGGGATGGCTGGCCGCGTGATCTGAGCGGGCGGCCCAAGCACTACGTTGCTGCTGCCCCAGCAAAGATCATTGCGGCCTCTTCACGACATTCGCGGCGACATGGGTTAGCGCCTAGTCCGACAAAACGGCCCGCAAAAAAGCTTGCGCGGCGAGGGCGGTGAGTCCGCAAGCCGCGGGCACGTGAGCGTAGCGATGGTTTGAAGGCCGAGGGATAAAATATCACCGTCCGGGTGGTGGGGTTGCGGGCGGCCATCATTGACGCGGTATCTATTGCCTACGGCTGTAGGACTCAGTGTCTGAGCCAACGTGAAGTTAATGTCGGAGTAGCGGGGTGAGTCTTAAACGACTTTGAACGTTTTGAACTTTCCTTCGCTTAAACGTCCAATGTTAAATGATAAGGTTCAAGATTTTTTCTGCTACGTGGACGCAAATCCGATTGTCTCATTGCTGGTTCGCGGCCAGCGCTGCGCCGGTCATCAGCCTCTCCATTTCGCCGATATCCACGGGTTTTGTCAGGTAGGCATCGAACCCAGCCTTGCGCGCGCGCAAGCTTTCCTCCCGGCTGTGACCCGAGAGAGCGATAAATTTGGTCTGTGCTAGGGGTTCAGTACCTTTCAGCCGGCGAAAAACCTCATAGCCGCTCATGTCCGGCAGGCTGATGTCGAGGAAAACGAAGTCGGGCAGAAACTCGCTGGCAACGCGCAACGCGGCCTGACCGGTAGCGGCGCCCCGGACCTCGAAGCCGTGCATCTCGAGCAGCGTCTTGGTTGCATTCAGCGCTACCGGTCGGTCGTCAACCACTAACACGCGCCGCGCACCGGTGGAGGTTTTGGACACGGGACGCACGGCCGGCGCGCTCGCGTTGGCATCCTCCCACAAATCCAGTTCGCACGCTCCATTATCGGGCATCATGGATGCGCGTGAAGAGGCCACGCCGGCGATCTTTTCTAGCAGCAGGTTCATGTCGATTGGTTTGCTGACATAGTCGCTACAGCCCGCGGCAAGACAAGCGGCACGGTCACTGGACATCGCTCCCGCGGTCACTGCAATGATCGGTTTGGCAATGCCGAGGGCGCGTATGTGACGTGTCGTTTGGTAGCCGTCCATCCGCGGCATCTGGATATCCATCAGAATGACATCGAAATCGTCGGGACACCGTTCGATCGCGTCGAGCGCTGCTTCGCCGCCGCTAAACGTTCTCACAGTGCCGCCGGCCGAGACGATGAAATATTCCATCAGGCGGCGAATATCCGGCTGATCCTCGACGATCATAACCCGCACGTCCAACCTCCGCTGCCATGAAAGCGGCGGCACCCTGTGGGCCATTTCAAAATCGCGAAAGGCGCTCCCCGAGAGCACCACTGCGGGTAAAGTGACGTGAAAAGTGCTGCCGCGACCGGGCACGCTATCGACAGCAATCGTTCCGCCCAAAGCTTCGATCAGTCGTTTGGTGATCGCCAAGCCAAGCCCGGTACCGCCGTAAGTTTTGGTCATTGAGCTGTCGCCCTGGGTAAACGGCTTGAACAGGTTTTGTTGCTGCTCCTGAGTCATACCGATGCCGGAGTCGCTAACCTTGAAGTGCAATTCGGATTTTTCCGAATCAAAACGCGCAGCCAACTCGACGCCGCCCTGATCCGTGAACTTGATCGCGTTGCTCAGCAGGTTGATCAGGATTTGCCGTAACCGCTTTTCGTCGCTTTCTATCTTGTAGGGGATAACGCCGTCGTACTTAAGACTTAGCGGCAGGCCTTTGGCACGCGCCGCGCCTTCCATAAGCGTATAAACGTCGGTCAGAAACGTCGGCAGATGAACCGGCTCTTTTTCCAATTGGAGGCCTTGCGCTTCGATCTTCGCCAGATCAAGCAGATCGTTGATGATCTGGAGCAAATACTGGCCGCTGTCCTTGATCGTGCGCACGCACTCGAGAGCACCCGGATCCTGCAAACGCTCAAGTAAAATATCTGCGTAGCCCATGATGCCGGTCATGGGATTACGAATCTCATGACTCATGTTGGCGAGAAACTCACTTTTGGCACGATTGGCCGCGTCAGCCGCGTTCTTCGCTTCGACCAGAGCCCGCTCGGCCTCCTTACGCGCCGTGGCGTCGCGCACCAAACCGGTGTAGAAGCGGGATTTGCCGAGCACCGTCTCACTGACGCCGAACTCGACGGGAAACTCGCTGCCATCCTTGCGCCGGCCGCGAGTCTCTTGGCCGCTGCCGATGGTTTCGCGGTCGACAGTGCGCAGATAGCTCGCCAGCTGGCCCTCGCCGAAATGCGCCGAGAGCTCGGGCATCAGCAAGCCGATTTTCCTACCGATCACGTCGGACTCCGAATACCCGAAGATTTTTTCTGCCGCTGGATTGAGCGACTCGATCGCTCCGTGCTCATCGATGGTGATGATGCCGTCAACCGCGTTTTCGACGAGCGCCTTCAAATGGGCTGCCGCTTCGGCTACTGCCTGCTCCGCTTCTTCGATGGTCGTGATATCCCGGTTGACCGCCAGGATCACGTCTCCGCCCGGCCGGACGATCCGTTGCATGCGGCTCAATACGGCGACCCGGCCGCCGCTCTTCTGCGTGTGCAGTACGCGACCGTCCCACTCCCCGTCGTGATCGATCCTCTTCTCGACGTCGACCCGCAGCATGGGATAGATCGTCTTCAGCAACTCGTCGATCGACTGACCGATCGCCTCGGCGGCGCTGTACCCATAGAGTTTTTCAGCCCCATCGTTCCAGTATTCAATCAAACCGTCGCTGCGGCTGAGCACGATAATGGCGTCGAGGGACAAGTCGAGCAACCGTGCCTGCTGCTCGCGCTGCTCCTGCGCGCGCTTGCTCTCGGTGATGTCGCGCACCAGCACCGAGATTGCGATAATCTTTCTCTGGACGAGAACCGGCGACAACGTCAGCGCCACATCAAAACGGCTGCCGTCGCGGCGTAAACGCTCGGTTTCGAAGCGCGTGACCGGCTCACCGCGGATGATCAACTCGACGAGTGCACTACGTTCCTGGACACGCTCGGGCGGGATGAATCGATCCCACGATCGGCCGAGAACTTCTTCCTCGGTCCAGCCGAACAGCTGCTCCGCCGCTCGGTTCCAGCTGAGAATCTTGTTATCAAGATCGAACGAATAGATGGCGTCCTGCGAGGAGTTCACCACCGCCGCTAACAGCGCCATCTGTTCTTCCGCGACCTTCTGGTCATGGATGTCGATGGTGCAGCCGGCATAGCCGAGAAAAGTCCCATTCTCGGTAAAGCGTGGTGTTGCCAACGTCTTCATCCAGCGGTACTCGCCGTCGGCGCGCCGAAAGCGGAAGTCGAACTCAAAGCGCTGTCGCTCTTCCATCGTTTTCATGTAAGCGCCGACGTAGCCCTCGCGATCGGCGGGATGGAGATAGTTCGTCCAACCGAAACCCGCCAGTTCCGCTTCATCGATGACGCCGACAAAATCGCGATAGGCGCGATTGCAGAACCGCGCGCCTTGCTGGTCATTGACCCAGATCAAGACCGGCGCGCTGTCGGCCAGCACCTTGAAGCGCTCTTCGCTCTCACGGAGTTTCAGCTCGGCGTTTTTGCGCTCGGTGACATCCATGTTGATGCCAAGGACACGCGTTAGCTCGCCGTCATCGTTGTACCAGCCTTGGCCGCGCGACGAGATCCAACGCACTTCGCCCGAGCCGTGCATCACCCGATACTCGACATTGAAGGGTTCGTGCCGTTGGATCGCTGCGCTGCGCTCCGCCTCCACCCGATCGATGTCGTCGATGTGGACGAGCTCGCGCCACTCTCCGTAGGTCTGCACCGAATGAGTGACTCCGTAGAGGTTCAGCATCTCGGCGGTCCAGGACAGCTCGTGAGTCTGCGGATTCCAATCCCAAATCCCCACATGGGCGGCATTCTGCGCCAGGCTCAATTGCTGTTCGCTCCGCCACAGCGTTTCTTCGGCAAGAATGCGCGTGCTGATATCGCGGGCGATCTTGGAAATGCCGACGATCCGGCCTTGATCGTTTCGGATCGGTGAAACCGTGATCGACACGATCACGGTGCTGCCATCCTTGCGCACACGCACGGTTTCGTAGGTGTCGACCGTCTCGCCGTTGCCGACACGTGTCAGCGCTGCCAAATCTTGTTCCCGGCGCTCGGCGGGAATCAGCACAGCGACAGGTCGGCCGAGCATCTCCGCTGCAGTATATCCGTACAGGCGTTCGGCACCGTAATTCCAGGTCGTGACAACACCGCCGGGATCGGTGCTAAGAATCGCATCATCGGAGGACTCGACAATCGCCGCTAACTGCGCGCGCGCCATTTCCGCACGCTTGCGCCCGGTAATATCGGTGTTGACGCCGATCAGCCGCACCGGACGCCCTTCGCCGTTGCGCACGATTCGCCCTACCGCGACCAGCCAACGCTCACCGTCGTCGGGGTGCCGAATGCGATATTCGAAACTGAAGTCCGCACCGGCGTGGAACAACTCCGTGCTATAGCGCCCCAAGCGCTTACGATCTTCGCGAGCGAGCCGCGCCAGCCATTTTTTGTACGTTACCGGCTCTTCCGGCTTGAAGCCGTACAGCGCGCGAAACGACTCGCTTACGATCGCGCAGTTTTTCACCAGGTCGAGATCCCATACGCCTGCGTTGCTGGCTTCGAGCGCCAAGGCCAGTCGCTCTTCGCTCTGGCGCAGCGCCTCTTCGGCCTGCTTGCGTTCGATTACCCGCTCCGCTTGCTGGATGTACAGATCAAGCAATCGCAGTTCGCGCTCCGACGGCCGGTGGGGCTCTGCAAAATGGGTCGAAAGCATCCCCAAGACTTGTCCGTCGTGACCGCAAATGGGCGTTGACTGGAGCGCGCGGACCCCCTCCTTAGCGAAGACTTTCGCCAGTTCGGCGAGCTCCGCTCGCTGATTGAGGTCCTCGATGACCACTCGCCGGCGCTGCTCCAAGGCGATACGCCAGGCTGTCGTTGACCGCGCTCGGACGTCCTGGACGTATTCGACGAATTGCGGGCTGAACCCGCTTACTGCGCCGAGAGCGAAGGTCTCGGCAGTTTCGTCAAAGAGCTGCACGTTGCCTTTGCTCGCGCCCAAAAGTTCCATGCACGCACTAAGGACGCGGGCCAGCATGGCAGCGAGGTCGTGGTCGGTCAGCAGTGTGGCGCTCAGTTCCTGCAACCGCGTCATATCGGCAAGCTCGATAGCAAGCCGATCACGCAGCGACATCAGCTCCAGCTCGGCATGCTTGCGCTCGCTGATGTCAAAGGTGGTGCCGAGTAATTGCACGGGGCGGCCCTGTTCGTAAAAGACTTGACCGCGAGTGGCAATCCAGCGTTCGATGCCGTCGTCGACACCAATAACCCGAAACTCGCCGCTGAACGCACTGTCCCCGGTGGCATCGAGCGCGCGTTCCATGGCGGCCTGCACGCCAGGCCGATCATCGGCATGAATGGCGCCCATGAACACGTCATAGGTGAGCGGCGTATCAGGGCGCACCCCCCAGTGTGCACGCAGACGCTCGTCCCAGATAGACTGAACTCTCTGTAGATCCCATTCGTAAATGCCGACAATGGCGGTGTCGAGTGCGAGCTGGAGACGCAGCTCATTGCGGCACAAGCGCTCCGCCTGCTGGCGTGCTTCGTCGAGCAGGCGCAGGCGTTCCTTGGCTATCGCTACGTAGTGGCAAATCGTGCGCATGAACTCGATTTCATCGGGTTCGAAGCGCTCGCGGTGTTTACTGGCAAAAGACAAAGTGCCGAGCAAGCGTTCACCGACCATCAGCGGATGACATGCGTAGGCGCGAAAGCCCGACTGCTGGGCCAGTCTGGCTTTGGGATCGCTAGATTGAGAGAGACATTCAGCGATCAGCGGTGCACGCGTTTGCGCCACCGTGCCACAAAATCCCTGGCCCACCTCGAGACATTGATAAGCACTGGTAAATTCTTCGGCGATGCCGGCGGCTGCCTCGAGTAGCAATGCACCGCCGCTTTCGTCGAGCCGGTAGTTGAGATAGCCGTCCAGGCCGAGATGCTCCTGAACCGTCGCAAAGATCTGCTGCATCATGACGGCCGGCTCATTCGACGTAAGCAGCTGCTGCGCCGATCTCGCCAGCAACTCCAGCCGCTCGTTTTGCACGCGCAGTTGCGTTTCGACGCGTTTGCGCGCCGTGATGTCATTTACGGTGCCCAAACCACGGACCGCCCGCCGGCGCTCGCCGTCGCCGGCAAAGTAGCTACGCCCCTTGACGATCACCCAACGAACCTTGCCGTCGGCGCGAACGATCCGGAATTCAGCATCATACCGGCCGCTCCCCTTCGGGCTGAGCGCTTGCAGCATTTTCGCCGCCGTCGCGTCTCGATCGCCGGGATGAATTAGATCTAACGCGGCTGCGACACTGACCGGCGCGTCGCTATCGATACCACAGATCTCGCGCAGTTGCGGCGAGCAATAAATCTCCTGCTTTTCAATGTCGACGTCGTAGGTGCCGAGACGTGAACCTTCCACCGCCAAACGGAGCCGCTCCTCGCTTTCGCGCAGCGCCTCGTGCAGACGCTTGCTGCTGTCGATATCGGTGCAGGTGCCGAACCATTCGGTCACTTTGTCGTGCTCGTCTTTGACCGGAACGCCGCGCGACAGGTTCCAGCGATAGATGCCGTCTTTGCCGCGCAAGCGAAATTCGGCTTCGTGGGGAATGCCCTGCGCAATCGCATCGCGCCACGTACGCCGCGTATGTGCGCGATCGTCGGGATGAATTTGTTCCTCCCAGTCATCGGCGAGGGCGACTTGCTCCGGCTCACCGGTATATTCGGTCCACTGCCGGTTGATGAAATCGACGCGCCCCGTTGCATCGGCGGTAAACGCAATCTGCGGCATGAGGTTGGCAAGCCTGCGGAAGCGCTCCTCGCTTTCGCGCTGGATCGCTTCGGCCTGTTTTCGCTCGGTGATGTCATGCACGACCGAAAGCGTACGCAGCGGCGCCCCGTTCGCGTCACGCAGCAGGTTGACCGTGAGGTCGGCCCAAAAGCTTTGCCCGCCCTTGCGGATGAAACGCAGGTCGCAGCGATACTCGGCAATCTCACCGCGGCTGAGGCGAAGAAAGTCGCCGAGATGGCGCCTGCGATCCTCCGGATGAATGATTTCGAGAAATGGCCGGCCGAGCAGTTCCTTCTCGCTATAGCCGACCATTTCACAAAAGCAGCGATTCAGCTTCACCATCCGCCCGGTCAGCGGGTCGCCTTGGCCCATCCCGACGGAGGTGGCCTCGAAGAAGGCACGAAACTGCGCCGCGCTCGCGCTTAGCTGCTCAACCAGGCGGCGATTCTCCCGCTCGCGATCGTAGAGGCGCAGCAGAGCCCGCGACATCGCGAGTAACTCGTCGGGCTCGATAGGCTCGGCAAGGTAGGCATCGGCGCCGACGCCCAACCCTTCGATCCGATCGGCGGCGCTCACCCGGACGGCCGAAGTGTGCAAGACCATGATGCTGGCGGTTGTTTGATCGCTCTTGATGGCGCGGCACACCTCGATACCGCTGATATCCGGTAGCCTGATGTCGAGCAGCACCAACTCGGGCCGCACTTCGGAAACAAGCTTTAGCGCCGCGGCCCCGGTCGCCGCTTCGATTACACGATAGCCGGCGTGCTGTAAGATTCGCGTCTTGGCATAGCGCCCGTGTTCGCTGTCATCGACATTAAGAATCGTGTGGGCTTTAAGCGCGGTCATCAAACTACGCTGAACAGAAATGCAAATGAAATCATGCAGTATTGAAATACGGGTGGGCCGAAAGTCAACCCTCAGACCGTCGATTCCTTCTGCTCATCGCGATCGGTCCCGGTCTCCGGTTTGGATTCCTCGTCTCCTTCTCCCTCGGTCTTCTTCTCGGGGTCATCGGCGTAGCACCGAGTGTCACCGTTGCCTGGTTCGCTGCTCTGCTCACTGGCTCGGTGCCTTGCGGTTTCACGATCCAGCAACTCTGCGATCTTTTCCCGGGTGAGCGTGCTTTTATCGATAATCGCACAGGCTTCCCTTGTGAGCCGATGCCGCTCCACCTCCGTCAAATCAGCGGAGGTCACGATCGCTACTGGAATCTCCCGCATCTCCGGATCACCTTTGAGCAGATGCAACACCTCGCGACCTGAAACCGCTGGCAAGTTGATGTCGAGCAGGATCAGCTCGGGTTTGATCTCGCGGGCCAAACGAAGCCCGGTGGCGCCGTTCGGCGCCTCGCGCCAGACACAGTCCAGGCAATCGAGCAGGCTGCTGATGACGCAGCGCGCGGCTGGATCGTCGTCAATGATCAAAACCGTGGTTCGGGAAAAACTCCGGACCGGCGCCGGCGCGGGGTCCTCCCGCTGCGCTGCGGACTCCGCGCTCACATCGGAGGGTCGAGCCCGCTCGTCAGCTGGCGGCAAATAGCGCTTGGGCACACGCAACGAAAATGTCGAACCGAGGTTCGGCGCGCTCTGCAGCTCGATTCGCCCGCCTAACAGAGCGGCCAATTTGCGGCAGAGGGGCAGACCAAGGCCGGTGCCTTTGACTCTGCTCTGAACCGGGTTCACCAGTTGAGTGAACTCTTCAAAGATCCGCTCGTGGTCTTTCGTCGCAATGCCGATCCCGGTGTCGCTGACCGAAATAACCACCGCATCGTTCTCACGATCGAACTGTGCCCCGACTCGCACTTCGCCGCGGTCGGTGAACTTCAATGCGTTATGAACGAAATTGCGAACGATCTGCGTGACCTTGCTTTCGTCGCTCACCAGCGGCGGGATGCCCTCGGGCGCCTCGAACACCAGCTCCACCCCTGGCGTGATCAGCTGCGGTGGCAGCATGGCGCGCACCGTCATAAACAAATCACCGACGGTGAACTCGCCCACCCGCACCTCGATCTTGCCGGCTTCGATCTTGGCTATATCCAACAGATCGTTGACCAGCTGTAACAGAGCGTCGGCGGCTGTCCGAATGAAAGTCACTTGCTTTTCTTGCTCGCTGCCCAAGTGGCCGTCGACGCGGCTCAGGAGGAGGCTGGTCAGAGCAAAGATCGAGTTGAGCGGGCTGCGAAACTCGTGGCTCATGTTGGCCAAGAAGCGTGTTTTCATTTCGTCCGCATGCTTGAGCTTGCGCGCCGTTTCCCGCAATTCGGTATAGAGGCTCATCACCTGGCGGTTGGCGCCGGCCAGTTTGCCATTCAAACGCTCCAATTCTTCCTGGCGCTCGCGCAGAAACTGCTCGCGGTAATGCGCCGCCTGCTGCTGCATTTCCAATGCGACCGCGCGCTCATGCTCAGTCAAATCAAAGACAATCAAGCAAAGCATCCCCGGTAAATTTTCCAGGTTGAGGGGACTCGCCGAGACTCGCACCGCGACGCTTGCGCCGCTCGGCCGTTGCAGTTTGATGTCACACCGCTGACCTGCCGACGGATTTCGTAGCAGCGCGGCAAAGCTCTCCTGGTGCTCGTCGCCGACAAAGCTTGCGAAGCGCGAGCCGATCAGTTCGGTTAGCGGCCGCTCCAGCAGGTGCGCTAGTGCGGCATTAGCATGCAACACGGTACCGTCCGCTGCCAGGGTCAGCGCCCCTTCGGCCATGGTTTGCACCATGATCCGATAGGGATGATCGGCGCCCTCGAGCGTGAAAACTTGATCGCCGCCGGGCCCGCGCACGACCAGCGCGTCCACCTCGCGGTTATAGATCGCATTGAGCACGTCGCGGCTCTCGCCAAGCTGCGCTTCCAGCTCGGCCAACCGTCGCCTCAGTTCCTCTTCGACGCTCATGATTTTCCTTCCGGGATTGCGTCGAGACGCTTGAGCGTCTCTTCGGTATTGGAAAGATTGCCGATCAGGCGTCGCACCGGCAGTGGCCGATCTTTAATCAGAGTCGGCGCGGCGACCAGCTGCGCCTGCTTGGCGAGCTCTGGCTGTTGGTAAATGTCGAAAACGTCGAGCTCGTAGCGACCGGGAAAGTTTTCGTCACACAGCTGCTTTAGATTCTCAATCGCCTGCAACGACTGCGGCGACGCCCCGGTGACGTAGAGGCGAAAGACATAAACTTGCGCGCCGCGGTTTTCCAGGGCTTGTTCGTACTCGGCAAGTTTATTCTGGATGAGTTCTTCAGGCATGGCCTACCTCAGTGCTTTTACCCGAGACAGTGAAACGCCGCGCGCTGTTAACCCGCCGGCCGCAAGTCCAAACCCACGACCACCCGCTCGGTGTTCGACAAGTCGCCGATGATTTTTTTCAACGGCGGGGGTAATTGCCGCACCAAGGTCGGAATCGCCAAGATCTGGTCGCCGGCGGCGAGCTGCGGATGCTCGAGCAAATCGATGATCTCGATGCGATAGCGGCCGGAGACATGCTGTTCGCAAAGCTTCTTAAGATTGGCGAACGCGGTGAGCGATTTGGGAGTCTGCCCGGCAACGTAGAGACGCAGCTCCCACCGCGCGCTCTCCTGGTTGTCGGCGTTATTCTTGGCATCGCTCCACTTATCGTTGTTGACGTTCTGCATGGCTCCCCCTCTGCGCATGCTGCGGACGTTTTTCATGGGCGGTATCGCCATTGCCACTGCGCAGCCGCGCTGCGTTGGCGAGGCTCTCGCTCAAACCGGCGTCGTGCTGGCGCAACTCGGCGATTTGCTTCAAAAGCTCCTGCTCCTGGGCGGCGAACTCCTCCCGCTCGGCCGTAACTCGTGCGGCGTGTGAAGCTCGTTTGTGCTGCAATTCACGCTCACGTTGGTCAATCTCTGCCTGCCGGCGCCGCGCCTCCGCGCGGTCTTTTCCTTCCTGAATGGCACGCGAGGTCCCCGTCAGCACACCCGCCGGACCGGTGTAAACGTCGACCAGGTCGACGCCACGGTTGGTTAGGACGAATTCACGAATCTGGTTCGAATGGGCCATGCCGCGCGACTTTAGAACGTACAACCCCCGGTTGCGTTCGCCGTTGTGCTCCAAGTTGCGCAGCAAGAGCCAGGTATCCATCAGCGATGAAACTCCGACATCAGTCTGCTCGGCGTTTTTTCCATCGGTGGTTAAGCTGATAAACAGCGTTGTGATCCCTTCTCTTTTGAGAAAATCGATCAGCCGGGTAATCGCCGCTTTGACATCGGCACCCGTTCCGACTGTATTGAGGTTCGTAATCGGATCGACGACCACCACGTGCGGTCTAAT
>DATBMR010000139.1:0-4041 GCA_036554745.1 Binatia bacterium | reverse complement strand
CTGTCGCCGGCGGCCCTGCTCGGAGTCCTGCTCATCATCTTTGGGGTTTTTTTCGTGAGCGAGCACAGGCCGGAGGGCCAGGAGCGTGGTTTGACAACGACGCTCACGATGAGCTCCGTGCTCGCGACGCTTTGTTACGGCATCGTCCCGGTATTGAAGAAATTCGGCATCGACAGTGGCGGACCGCCGGTCGTCGGCGCCTTGGTGATGCACGCGACCGGGCTCGTGCTGCTGCTAACCCTGGGAAGCTTGCTCAACATCGAGCGTAAGTGGAAGCGAATCCCACGGCGTAGCCTGCTCTTTTTTGTTGCGGCCGGCTTTCTTTACGCCATCGGCTCGATCTGTACGCTAAAGGCGTTGGTGCACGCTCCCGCTTCCGTGGTGGCGCCGATATGGAGCGCGCAGCCGATTGTCAGTTTCTTGCTTGCCAAGACGACGCTCAAGGGCATTGAACAAGTCAGTTTAAAAGACGGCGCCGCCGCCGCGCTGGTCGTGGCCGGCGTTTTGGTGTTACGGTGGGGATGATAAGTCATTCAACGGTTCGAGGTTCAAAAGTTAGACGTTATAGGGGTCGTCCTAGGTGGAGCGCCCTTAAGTGATCAAGGCAGAGATTTGCCGGAGACGGCGAGGGAAGTTATGAGCGTAAAGCCGGGCAGGGATTATTTCGAGATTGAGGCGGAACTCAAAAAGCGTGTCGAAGGGGATATCCGGTTTGACCGATATTCGCGGCTGCTTTATTCCACCGACGCGTCGATTTATCAAATCGAGCCGATCGGCGTCGTCGTGCCGCGTCACAAAGGCGACGTACAGGCGGTGATTGAGATCGCCAATAAGCTCGGTGCGACGATACTTCCGCGCGGCGGCGGAACGTCACTGGCCGGCCAGACGGTGGGGCATTCGATCGTGCTCGATTTCTCGAAGTACATGCGGAACGTTTTCGAAGTGAACCGGGAAGAGCTTTGGTGCCGCGTCCAACCCGGCTTGGTTCAAGATGAGCTCAACGCCCACGTGCGCGCCATGGGAATGCAATTTGGCCCCGACACTTCTACTTCAAACCGCGCCACCATCGGCGGCATGATCGGCAACAATTCTTCGGGCGCGCATTCGTTGACCTATGGCAAGACCCTGGACCATGTCCTCGAGCTCACCGTCCTGTTTCCCGACGGGAGCGAAGCCGTACTCAAGGATCTTTCTCCACAGGCCGTGCAGGCGAAAAGCAGCGCTGACACCATCGAAGGGCGGGCCTACCGCGAAGTCTTGCGGCTGGCGCAGCAGCACAGGAACGAAATTCTTGAGCGCTATCCGAAAATCATGAGGCGGGTGTCCGGCTATAATCTGGACGAGTTCGTCAAGCCCCAGCCGTTCAACCTGTCGCGTATGTTAGTCGGCTCCGAGGGCACGCTCGCGACCGTCGTCGAGGCCAAGATGCGCTTGGTGCCGAAGCCGAAATGGACGGCGATGGACGTGATTCACTTCAACGACGATATCGAAGCGCTGGAGTGCGCACAGGTCATTTTGCAAACCCGGCCTTACGCCATGGAATCGACCGACAAAATGGTTCTGAATCTCGCCCGCGGAAATATCGAGCAATCGCGCAAGCTGGGCTTCGTTCAGGGCACACCGGATTCACTTTTGATGGTCGAGTACGCCGGCGACAGCGAAGACGAGGTTAAGGAGCAAGTTTACAAACTGGAAGAACTGCGCAAGCGTGAAAAAATCGGCTACGCCTCAACCTTGGCTTTCAAGCCGGAGGAAGTGAAAGCGATCTGGGGCGTACGCAAGGCCGGTCTCGGTTTACTGCTCGGTGTGAAAGGCGATAAGAAGCCGATCGCTTTCGTCGAGGACACCGCGGTGGCGCCGCCCCAGCTGCCGGAGTTCATCCGGCGTTTTCGTGAAATAGTTTCGCGCCATGACACTATCGCCGGCTATTATGGTCACTGTTCGGTCGGCTGCATGCACATCCGCCCGCTGATCAATCTGAAAGAAGAGAGCGAGATGCACAAAATGGTCTCGATCGCCAACGCGGTCACTGATCTCGTGCTCGAATTCAACGGTGCCTTGTCAGGCGAGCACGGTGACGGTTTGGCGCGCAGCCACTTCAATGCCAAGTTGTTCGGACCGGCGCTTTACGAAGCGTTCCGCCAAGTGAAGCGTGCCTTCGATCCCAAAAATCTTATGAATCCTGGCAAGATCGTCGACTCGCCGGCGATGACGGAGTCGCTCAAAATCAGCCCGCGATACAAACCCTGGGAGCCGCGGACAACGTTGGATTTTACCGCGCAAGGCGGCTTTGCGCGGGCGGTCGAGATGTGCAGCGGCATGGGCGAGTGCCGTAAAAAACTCGACGGCACCATGTGCCCGTCCTACATGGGCACTCTCGACGAGGAGCACTCGACGCGCGGCCGCGCCAACGCGCTCAGAAATGCCATTGCGGGCACCGCGCCGCAAGAGGAATTCACCGGCAAGCGGCTTTACGAAGTGATGGATCTTTGCCTCGAATGCAAAGCTTGCAAGGCAGAGTGTCCGTCAAACGTCGACATGGCAAAGCTCAAATACGAGTTTCTTGATCATTATCACCGGGCCAATGGTTTGCCTCTGCGGAACCGGATGTTTGGTCACATCGAGATGCTTAATCGAGTCGGCTCCAGGCTGGCGGGCGTGGCCAATTGGGTCGGCGGATCCGCGCTCAACCGTTGGTTGATGGAAGTTTTGGCCGGTATCGATCGACGGCGTCCATTGCCGCGATTTGCCGATGAAACTTTCGAGGCCTGGTTCCGGCACCACGCCCCGGAAGGAGACGGTGCGAGCGGAGAAGTCGTGTTGTTTCATGACACGTTCAACAATTTCAATACGCCTAACGTCGCGGTCGCGGCCACGCGGTTTTTGGAAAAGTCCGGCTATCGCGTGCGGCTGGTGAACAAGCGATGCTGCGGCCGGCCGATGATCTCGAAAGGCATGCTAAGCCTAGCGAAGCAAAACGCCGCTTGGAACGTTGATGAGCTTGCGCCGTACGCAGAGAAAGGGACGCCGATCGTCGGGCTGGAGCCGTCGTGTTTGCTCACGCTGCGCGATGAATACCCCGAGTTCGTTCGGACGAACGCCGCGACCAAAGTGGCGGAGAACAGTTTTTTACTTGAAGAATTCGTGGTGCGCGAACAACAAGCGGGAAGACTCACGCTGCCGACGAATCGCGCTGGCAAGAAAGCGCTCTTGCACAGCCACTGCCATCAAAAAGCGCTGGTCGGCTCCGCGCCGACTTTAGCGGCGTTGAAGGCTGCGGGATACCAAGTCAGCGAAGTCGATTCCGGTTGTTGCGGCATGGCGGGCTCGTTTGGGTTTGAGAAAGAGCATTATGAACTCTCGAAGAAGATCGGCAACCGCCGCCTCGCTCCCGCGGTGAAGGCGGCGGGCGCCGAAGTCGAAATCGTTGCTTCGGGAATCTCATGCCGCCAGCAAATCGATCATTTGACGGAACGCCAAGCCAAGCATCCGGCGGAGTTGTTGTTGCAAGCGCTAAGCCGCGAGAGCGAGTGATCGAAGCGCGAAAAAAAGCGCGCGTGGGAGCGCCGCGCTTGGCTCGCCAATCGGAGTGCTTTCGCATGATTGATGAGTTCGCTACAGTCTATTCATGGCATCCGTTATCAGCGCCGCCCGAGTTAAGACTCGCGTTTGGGCCGACGGGCATCGGCATGCCGTCCTCTATGACGACGAAAGCGCGGCCTTGCTCGACGTTGCGTCGGGTAAGGCGGTCAAGCTTTCATGGGCCGAGGTGGATGCGTTTGAAGAGAAGACGCATCCCGAGACCGGAGATCGTTACCTAGTTCTGCTGTTTGAGAACGGTACACAGATCGCGTTGGTTGACCCGGGCGGTGTCGCGTTTGCACCGTCAACGGTGAACTCGGGCCCGGTCGAAAGTCTGCCGCCAGTGGTGTGCCTGCGAGATTTCTTAACGATCAAGCAACGCATTGAACATCACTTGTACGACCATGCCGGTGAGCCGCCGCCGCGTGAGTGTCTCGACCTCATTATGAATTGCATTGC
>DATBMR010000121.1:0-10768 GCA_036554745.1 Binatia bacterium | reverse complement strand
GACCATGACTTTTTGCTCCAGGGCGATGTGTTCACCAAGGACGTGATCGAGACCTGGCTTGAGTTCAAAAGAAAGCATGAAGTCGACGCCATTCGCCTCCGTCCCCACCCTTGGGAGTTCGCACTCTATTTCGACATTTAGTGCAGACGATGGTCTGGTAGGGACTCGGTAAAACCACCAGTCCTCTGCCGAATTGACTCTCTCTTCACGCTGTCATCACTCAGCAACACCCTTGAGCGGGGGCCATAATGGACGAGGTCCTGGTTTTTCAGCATGATCCGTTTGAAGACCTTGGATTCTTTGCCGAGGTTTTGCAAAGGCAAGGGACCGATTATCGAGTTATTCGTCTCTTCCATGGCGAGATACCGGGCGAAGAGTGGAAAGACGTCAGCGCCCTGATCGTTCTCGGTGGTCCAATGGGGGTCGACGAGGAGGAGAGTTTCTCGTTTCTCCGCTGGGAAAAAAAGATCATTCGCGCGGCGATTGATGAAGCGGTACCCATACTCGGCATTTGCTTGGGGGCGCAACTTATCGCAGCAGCGCTCGGGACGCCGATTTTTCATGGTCCGGTCAAGGAAATCGGCTGGAGCCCGATTTCGATCACGCCGCATGGACAAGTCGATTCATTGCTCGGTTACCTGCCGGAAAACGCCACGGTGTTTCAGTGGCACAGCGACGGCTTCGAATTGCCGGCAGGAGCGGTACGCTTAGCGACGTCGGCGCATTACAGCACTCAGGCATTTCGTATAGGCAAATCCGTTTATGCATTGCAGTTTCATCTCGAAGTCACGCCCCGGATGATCGAGCGTTGGATCGATGAACGCTCCAAAGATTTGGCGCTGGCGCCATATGTCCTGCCCGATAAGATTCTCGCCGACAGCCAGAGCTACGCGCCGACATTGAGGTACTACGGAGAACGGTTCCTCTCGGAATTCGTCCGGCGCGTGCGCCGGTCGCGCAGTCGCAAGGGCGATACTCGAGAGGCGAACGCATGAGGTCATGATGAAACGGCTAAAACTTTCGGAAGGCCAGGCTTATCATTTGATGAAGATGGCCAGTATGACGTGCGCAAGCGGATGTTGGACGTCGCCTGGGCGATCATTTTGGCCGGGGATTTTTCAACGAAGATAAGACTGTCTGCCTACGCATGGCTTGGCGCAAATCTAGGCAGTTCACCATCGACCCGAACCGGTGCTCGAGAATTGCAATTAATTTCACCTCCCGCGTGTGGCATCGCGATTGCTCTCCTTAAAAGCGACCTTCGTTGAGCAAGGCGCTCATCGGCTGATCCGATAGAGCGCGGCCTTTTTGCTTGGAATGGAACTCGAGATGGCAAGAATCAAATCAAAGCGTGCCGCCGAAAAAATCTTTGACAATATTCTCTTCTTGGCTGAGATATTCGGCGATCAGCCAGAGCGCGACATTCCCAAACTTCCGGTCCTCGAGATGGCACGCTGCTTTGACTTGAAAGTTTCCAATCCGAATTCGGGTGGTCGGAGACGTACTAAAGTGTGGCCTTTATGGAAATGATCTCCGTTGAAGTACCGCATATGCGAGTTGTCCGGCTGGTTTATTATCAGACCCTCCGGCAAATGCCGAGAACAATGAACCCTCAGGGTTCGGCACCTGTTCCGCCGCTGGCTGTCGTGCGAGGGGGTAAAACTGATCGTCGATTTGAAAGAACTCAATTGGTTGGGCATATGGGAAGCCGGTCTGCTGGTTTCATTCAAAAGACACGTGGATCAGCGCACGCTGTCGTATGTCGCGGAGTCGGGGAGTATCGGCGACTATCGCGATTCGCTCGTGCGGCTGCGCTGTTTCGGTCTGCGCGCGCTTTATCCCGGCCATGGCAAAATTTCCACGACTCCAATTAAAGACATTGATCAGCAATCGCTAACGCACAGAAAGTTTTTGACGAACCGCGCGCCGCGGGTGCCCAGATATTCCTTCAAAAGTTGCGGGAGGATGACCGTGACCCGAACTGTAAACTCACCTCCCGAAGTCGTTACATGGATCAATCTTTAACACGCGCGCTAGTAATCGGCCTGGATCGGCAACAGATATGGCTGGGAAAGCCGATTACCGTAGCGCGCGATTCCAGTTGCGCAACCGGCTTCCGCCGCAGACCTGCCGTACGGGCGGTTCAAGCGGTGCAACCGCCACTGCCTCCGGCGGACAACTTTAGGGCGCGCGCTGCGCGTGCCTTTGGCGTGAGCGGCGCCTTGTTGCATGGTGTCTTCTCTAAAGAGCAGGGAGCAGTTCGAGTGTTCGTTTTGCCTACAAAATGAACACCGCTGATTCATATCTAGGCAGTTGCCGATTCGGTGGACGTGATGACGAGAACATGTCGCCAGTTTTCAGACGGGTTACGAAGCACGTTGCCGCAGTGGGCAAGTGGCACCTGAATTGCGGGAGTATCGCGAGGCTTTTCCGGTTTGCGGTGTTAATAATGCCCATTTTTTAGGAGGTTCACTTGATGAAACAACGATTCGCGAGCTTCGCACTGTTACTCGGGATACTTTTCCTAATGGCGGGATCGCTGTGGGCTCAGGACGATAAACCGCTGGGCCCCGGTTGGCTGAGTTTGGACGGTAGCGTCGGCTTGCTCGATAAGAATATCGCTGATGGCAAGGGAGCTTTGGAAAAAGCTGTTGGCTTAAGTATGGGCGGGTTTTTGGATACGAGCTACGGCTGGAGCTCCAACAATCCGCGAAGCCCGTCTAACATCAGCGGCAGATACTTCGATAAGGATCACGACAAGTTCGTTTTTAATTATTTGCATCTGTTCGTTGAAAAGCCCGAGAAAGATTGGGGCGTGGGCTTTCGTGTATCAGGGGACTTCGGCCGTGGCGGCGAACTCTTACGCGAAGCGACGCTTTGGGGCAAAACGTTAAAGGATGAACCATCGGCAGAGTTGCGTGAGGCCTATCTCACCTCCACAATCCCCGTCGGGGCCGGCATCGGTGTCAAGGGCGGTCTATTCGTAACCACGTTGGGCACCGAAATTCTACCGAATCCGGGTGCCTATAACGATAACATTTCGCGATCGTTCCTTTTCAACTTTGCCATCCCCTTACGCCATCTCGGCATGCTTTTTACGTATCCCGTGCTCAAGACTCTGTCGATTAACGCGGGCCTCGTTACCGGGTGGGATGATCCGAGGGACAATAACAAGCAACCGTCTGGAATCTGGGGTGTCAGCTTCACCCCGATGGATCAATTCGCATTGGTGAGTAATTTCATCTACGGTCCTGAGCAATTTCATAATAACGGCAACCAGCGATTCACCATGAGCCACGTGGCGACGATCAAACCATTCGATCCACTCGCGTTGATGCTCGAGTATTCCTACGGCAACGAAGAGAATGCTTCCTTGGGCGGGACTCGAAACGCTACCTGGCAGGGTCTTGCCGGCATCGTCTCCTACGGCTGGACCGATCGCTTCTCCACAGCGGTACGGGGCGAGTTTTTTAAGGACAGTGATGGCGCACGTCTTGCCGGCAATTTCGCTGGAACTCACGCGGACCAGACGTTGTGGGAGGTTACTTTGACCGGTTCCTATAAATTCACCAAGATGCTGCTTGGGCGCGTTGAAGTGCGGCAAGACTGGGCGGATGAAGCTTTTTATAAGAAGGGATCCTCGCGCGGAGACAAAAACCAAACAACCTTGGCGGCGCAGCTCATCTACGCCTTCTAATAAACCTCGCCAATTTCCTTTTTCCGGGGAACCGCACATTGTGCGGTTCCCCGTTTTTTTTTGGGCTTCGCGCCGCGTCAGCTTAGGCTGATGAATTATCTATGGCAATGAGGGAATCCGCCTGATAAATAAGTAGGTTGACACGGTTGGTTAGGCTCCCGATTGGACCTGCGCAAGTACAATTTACTCTTCCTATTTCTGTTTTTCCTGCTGCTATTCTTCCCGGGTCTCGGGTCACGCGACCTGTGGGCACCGGTGGAGCCGCGCTACGCTGAGATCGTTCGGGAGATGTTTGCCAGCGACGAATGGATCGTACCGACTGTCAACGGCGATCTCTATACCGATAAGCCGATCCTGTACTTCTGGATCGCACTGATTGCCGCCAGATTCGCCGGCGGCGTGAGCGAGTGGGCCGTTCGCCTGCCCGCCGCTTTGGGCGGACTCGGATTCGTTCTAGCAACATATTGGATCGGGCGCGATTTGTTTAGTGCGCGCATCGGCGCGACCGCGGCGCTGGTGCTCGCCACATCGATGCGCGTCATTTGGGAGGCACGCTGGGCACACGTCGACATGTTATTTGGCTTCTTCTTTTTGCTGTCGATCTATTTTGGTGCGCGCGCGCTTCTGCGCCAAGCCTGGCCGTACGAAATATTGCTGGCTTACGTTTTCATGGCGTTGGCGACTTTAACCAAAGGACTGATCGGAATTGTGCTGCCGGGACTGCTTTTCGTAGCGCTGTTAGTTGCGCGCCGCGACTGGGCGATGATTCGAATCGTCAGGCCCATACCAGGCCTGATGATTTTTTTTCTGATTGCGGCGCCGTGGTTTTACTTGGTCACCCGTGCCACTGATGGGCGATGGTTGAGTGACTTTATCGCGATTCATCACTTGCAGCGGTACACGGCAGGTGCCGGGCACCGGCAACCGTTTTATTACTATCTGACGACTCTTCCTGCGGATTTTTTACCCTGGACAGCTTTTTTGATCCCGGCGTTATTTGCCTATCGAAATTACCGTCGCTTGTGGAGCGAGCCGCCGCTGCAGTTTTGCCTTTTGTGGTTTTTGGCCGTTTTTATTTTTTTCACATTGTCGGATACTAAACGGGATCTCTACCTCATACCGCTGCTGCCGACGTTAGCGCTTCTTGTCGCCCATTATTTAAATGACCTGGAGCGCGGAGATCTTCCCTTAACGCCGCTTTATCTTTGGTCCACGATAGTCTGTTTCGGCGCCGTCGCTGCGTTGGCGATGGCGCTCCCCGTGGCGGCATTCTTCGCCAGGCCAGATGCGATGGGCCCTCTGATCCCATCGTGTATCGTTCTGGCGCTCGGCGGAAGTTTAACGGTTGCGTTGATCCTGCGGCGCCGGCCGCTGGCTACGGCTGCGTGTGTGAGTCTGATGATGGGGCTGTTGACCGGTGCGCTGACGCTTTCGTTCTTCCCCTATTTGGAAAATTTCAAATCGCGCCGACAGTTTGCGTCGGTGATAAACGAGATCGTGCCGCTCACGGCGCCGTTGTATATCTACGCTGATGCCATGCATGACTTCAATTTTTACACAGAGCGAACGACGATTCCGGTGCTCGAAGCGCCGGCCGACATGGCCGCCCTTCGCGAGCGCGGGGAAAAGAGTTATGTTTTGATTAATCGGCGGGATTTGAGAAAAATTCCGGCGGTCCGGCCGGAGTGGATTGTCGCCAGCGATGCGCCGATCGAAGCGAGATGGCACCTGGTAGAGTTCAATCCTCGCGCCATCGAAGACGAACATCGGGATAAAAGCGGTTTACCGCGGTGAATGATGAAACAAACGATTTTTTGGATTATCGGGGGCGTGGTCGCTGGACTTCTGATCTGGTGGGTGGCTCCGGCATACCTGTGGAAGCGGGTAAATCCGAGTTCGGTGGAACACCTGAGCAATGTGGCTGCCGAGATCAACCGGTCGGTTCCGGTGATGATCGACGCGGAAACCGAACTGCTACCGTCGGAAGCGGGCGAAGCGATGCTGGTGTACAATTACCGTTTGATCAAATACTCGGTGGGACAGATCGATCATCAAAAATTTGCCGCCGGCGCGAAGCAAAGAGTGACCCAGGGCGCCTGCAACCAACCGGTCATGCGCGATGATTTTCTCAAACAGGGCGTGACCTTGCGCTACTCCTATTTCGATAAGGAGAAGCAGCACATCGCGACCGTTGAGGTCACCCCCGCGGATTGTGGTTTCGCGAAAAAAGAATGATGCGGCCTCGGATTAACGGAGCGGTGGGTCTATGCATGACCCATCGCTCCGTACCCGCTGTTTGAGAGCTCGATCAGGGCAGATCCTTTGCTTCGTTCAGGCCCGTTTAAGGTCATTTCAGGATCTCTTTGGCACGCGGGATCAGTTTGGGATCGAGGGTAAAGACATCTTTCACGTTGCGTTCGAGTTCGGCGCCATCGAGGGGAGTGATGTCGAGTTTAGCCTTCTTGGCATCAGCAAGGAATTCTGGATCTTTCATGGTGTCCATGAATGCTTTCCGCAACGTCATTATCCTGTCCTTCGGCGTCCCCGGTGGAAGCACATAGGGCCTGGCTGCCGGCCCTACACTGTGCACTAGGGCGCGAATTAGATTCTTGGCTTCATCGGTCTTCGCGTAGCTGATCGCCAATGGGACGTTGGAAAGTTCCGGGTGGGACTTGGCCGTGGTCTGTAAGACCATGGCGAGATCGCCGCTTTTCAGCTCATTGGGCCAGGTGGCGGAGAAGGACTGCCACGCGTTGCACACTCCTTGGACCTCGCCATTGTTGTATGCCAATCGCACATCGGCCGTTCCTTTATAGCCCGATACGAGTTGCGCCGGCAGCCCGATGGTTGCCATGAGTACTTTGGGGATGTCGTCCGTGGCCGAACCCGCACCAACTCCGCCGAGTTTCACGACGGTCTTGGATTTCAGCCACTGATCCATGCTCGATACGCCGGTATTCTTTTTGGAAACGCCGATGACATAATTGTCCTGAGTCGGAACACCGACATATCCAAATTTGGCTCCGTCAAACTCAATGCCGGGCTTGCCAAGAAGCTGCTGCAAGAAAAGCCCGCCAATAAAATGGCCGATGGTGAGCCCATCCGGTTTGGCGACCTTGTACATGTAATTGGCAGAAATTAGAAACCCCGCGCCCGGCATGTTTTCCACGACAAATGTCGGGTTTCCCGCTATGTGCTTTCCAATATGCCGGGCAATGGTGCGCGAGTAAGTATCGTAGCCGCCGCCTGCGGAAGCGCCGACGATGATTCGCACCGTCTTCCCCTGGTAGAAGCCGTCCTGTGCACTCGCGGAGGCGGCAATTAGAACGAGCGACAGAATTACGATTTGGCAGGTTATCCGTTTCATGCTTGCACCTCTTTGAGAAACTATTACTTTGACGTACTAACTAAGAATTTCTTTTAACTGGCTAACCAGGGACGGATCCATTTTGAATAACTGTGTCACGATTTTCTCGATCTCCTGGCCGGTCAATGGGTCGGTATCGAGGCGCGATTTTTTGGCGTCGGCCATAAACTCCGCGTCTTTCAAGGTTTCTCCAAACGCCTTGCGAAGCATCTCTACTCGGTCCTTGGGGGTGCCTGGCGCGACGGCGTACGGCCGGGTGATGGCTGACGGATCATGGCCGCCATACTTAAGCAACAGCTTGCTGTTTTCGTTAGGCGCAAAGTCGATGGCGTTGGGCACTTTGGGCAATTCTCGATGAGGCTTCGGATTGACTTGCAGCACGATCGCGACATTCCCCGCATCGAGTCCTTGGCGCCAGATCGATTTGATCGACTCCCATTGCCAGCAACCGCCCGCGACCTCCCCCGCTTCCGCGGCTAGCTTTATTTCCGCCGTCCCTTTGTAGCCCGCGACCAATTGGATCGGCAGTTTGAGCGCTGCGATTAAGAGTTTTGCCGTGTTATAGGTTGTGTCGCCTGGCGCGACGCCACCCAACTTTACCGGGGTTTTGGCGTTTCGTAAATTCTCGAAAGTTGTAACGCCGCTCCCTTTGTAGAAGGCACACGCTACGTTGTCCTGCGTCGGGATGCCGATGTATTGGAATTTGCGAGCGTCGAATTGGATGCCGGGTTTGCCAATGAGTTGGTTGATCACTTGGTTGCCGTGGAAATTGAGGATCGTGAGGCCGTCTGGTTTCGCAACATTATAAACATGGTTAGCGGCCACGAGACTAGCCGCGCCCGGCATATTCTCGACAACCACGGACGGACCGCCCGGAATATGCTTACCCAAGTGGCGCGCGATCAAGCGCGAATAGGTATCAAAACCGCCGCCCGCAGAGAAACCGACGATCACGCGAATCGTCTTGCCTTGGTAAAATGGGGTCGCGGCATGAGCCGGTACAACCAACAAGAAAATGATCGCCGGGAGGCAAAAAAACCTGGTGAAGTTCTTCAACATCAAAAAACCACTCCTTTGGTCTGGTATTGTTGTCGGAAAATATTATGAGAGTTCGCCTAGAGTCAACGGTCGTGGAGCATTTCGGCGCGCAGTTCGGCTTCCCACTCCCGGCTGCCGTCCGCTGTCCACTGCAGACCGAGGTCACGAATCTCGCCGCTAAAAGTGAAAGCGGGCAGCTCCGCGAGCGCTCTCGCTAGCACTGCTTCGTTGCGTGTGCGCTCGTTGGGCAAACCGAACGTTCTGCCGACCGGATGATCAACAAAGGCGGCTCGCGGTGGTGTAACCTTGCTCAAGATGTCGTACACCGTGCCGATGACCAGTGTGGGGATGCCGTGGCCTTCAATAACGTGGGCGATGAGACCGACGGTCTCATGGCAGAAAGGTCAGTAAGGGACGAGCAAGGCGAGGTCGACTTCCGCTGCGGCTAATTCTTCGGCGAGGGCCGGAGCTAGTACCTGTTCTATTTCCTGATGTCGGCGAACGCCGCCCATGAAAGAAAAGTGAAACGGCGAGGCCGCGCCGACGATGCGTTTTTCAACTAGCGCTGCAAGCGCCCGGCGCGGGAAGACAATTTCTGGATCCTGTTTGGGCACGGTGCCGATACCCGAATGGTGATCGATGATGATTTTCCCGGCGTTGGGATCGGACGGCACGCGCCGATAGCTCAGGTCCTCGCGCGGCACGAATGGTTGCTGGCTGGTTAAGCGAAGCGCGGCGCTGGTCAGCAACGCGACTCGCGAGTCGTTTATCGGTTTCGTTATCGCGACCCAGTTAGTCTCTGACGGTTTAACTAGTACGCGCGGCGGCTTGGGCGCCGAATTTTGCGCCATGATCGGCAGGTATTCAAAAGGCATGGTCAGTTTTCCTCTTTAGGAAGTACTACGTAAACGCGCGGCAAGCAATCCTCGCCAAGCGCCATGCCCCATACGCCATTCCCAAAACGCCGGCTCGGACTGGTGTTATAAGGCGGCCTTATTTCAGTGTTATTAGAATTTTCTATTGGACAGAGCGCCGTCCCGCCAGATATTCAACACTCATCTCGAACACTCGGAAGGAATAGACAACGGACTAAATCATCTCAACGACAACAAGCGAGGTTCTATGTTACGACAACTTTGGGCGCTTGTGTTGAGCTGTGTCGCTCTGATTTTTGGCGGGCTCTCGAACGTCACGGCGCAGGTTAGTTTTGTAAAAACGATCGGCGCGACCTCAGTCGCGTCAACAGGTAATGCCACATCGATCACTGTTCCACCCGCCGGAGTCGGAGTCGGGAATCGAATCATTGTTACGCTTGCGTTGAATCCCGCCTCAGGAGGTGTTTCATGCAGCGATAGCGGCGCTAACAGCTACGTGGTTGATCGGAATGTGCGCAACGGGTCGGGGACGAAGGGTGTGCGGATGGTGATCCTCTCAGCGCATGTGGCCACGGCTTTGACCGATGGACAGACCATCACCTGTTCCCATCCGAATGTGGCGGCAAGAGCACTGTCCGCCAACGAATTTACGGGACTTTTAGCGGCATCCGCGGTAGATCGAAAACATTCCGCTACTGGTAGCAGCGCGACCCCTTCGTCCGGTGTAACGGCGAAAACTACGCAAGCGGACGAGCTACTGATCGGTGGTATCGGCGTTGAAGGCGCTGTCAGCGAAGCATTTACCCCTGGTAGCGACTACACCATCACCGGTCGGTCAGGCACGAGCGTTGGCGCGGCCGCAGACAATGTCACCATCAATGCGACGTATCGCATTGTCGATGCGATAGGTCCCTACTCCGCAACCGGCACGCTCGATGTTAGCCGCCGCTGGGCCGCCGCCATTGTAACTTACAAAGCGGCGCCGCCGGTTGCTACGAAGCTTGCTATTATATCGGTTAATTCAGGCGCTAATCCTACAGCCGGTGCCGGTTTTCCCGTGGTCGTGCAAGCCCAAGACAACGCGGGCACAACGCGCAACGTAACTGCGAATACTTTAATAACCCTCAGTTTGAAAACCGGCACCGGGTCCTTGGGCGGAACCCTCACAGGAACTATCTCGGCTGGCACCAGCCAAGTGACAATCAGCGGAGCAACTTACACGAAGGCGGAAAGCGGTATCATCATAACCGCCACCAGAAGCAGTGGCGATGTTCTCGCTCCTGGAGACAGCGCCGGTTTTACGGTCAATCCCGGCCTGGCCAGTGCGCTGGCTTTTACGACACAGCCAGGAAGCGCTTCGGTCGGAACATCACTGCCCGGTCCCCCAACAGTTGCGGTGCGAGACAATCTCGGCAATCTCGTGACCTCATCCACCGCGTCGATTACCATCGGCATCGGCTCAAATCCGGGTGGCGGCACGCTCAGCGGCACGACGACCAGGAATGCGGTTTCGGGCGTCGCTTCGTTCACGGATTTGGTGATAACCCAGGTCGGTACGGGTTATACGCTTGCAGCGTCGTCGCCTGGCTTTGCGGCCGCAAACAGCGGCGCTTTTAACATCACTGCGCCAACTGGTGGAAGCATCGCTGGTATAGTCACGCGAGCGAGCGACGGTGCGCCGATTTCCGGCGCATTAGTGGAAGCGATCCAGGGCGATACCGTAGTGACAAGCGCCACGACCAATGGCTCGGGGAATTACTCGATCTCCGGACTTGCGAACGGAACCTATAC
>DATBMR010000113.1:0-4912 GCA_036554745.1 Binatia bacterium | reverse complement strand
GTAACGCGGACGTTGACCTCGAACGGATCTCACGACCACCATGGTTTGAGCAGAAAGGATTCGCGCAGGAATGCTTTTCTTTAACCGTCTTGAGGCGCGCCAAGGCGATCATGAATCGCGTCGCGTTAGTCAAGTTCATTTGCCGTATCGACGACCTGACCTGACCCCGAAAACCCCCCACAAAAGTTCTTGCGCCAGTCGGTTTTTGAGTTAGAGTACCTCCGCGGTAATTCTCACAGTTAAATTTACCCATACGAGGGACGGGGAAATGCGCCAACTTAGCGACCTGGTCGATCAGGCGATCGCGGAGCGCAAGCCTCACGACTTCTTCTCGCCTTCGATCGTCGTCGGGTTCGAGACCGATACGCAGTTCGTTCCGTCGGGTAAACGCGAGAAGATGATCGCCGAGCTTGAGGCGCTGGTTCAAGACGGCGGTGAACCGCTTGGGCTGCTCGGCATGCGGCAAACCCTCGGTGACAACAGCGTCACGCCTTACCACAAGATCTTTGCCGAGCACGCTGGCGAGGAGTGGGTCAGCAAATATTTCGACAGGCTTTTGGAAGCGATCGCTATCCAGGCGCGTCTCATGGGCGCGCGGATAACGCCAGCCAGGAACGCCGAGTCGAATTGACGGAGGTGGAGAATGGCAAAGCAAGAAGGTTTCAAGGTCCGCGCGCTTAGTGAAGCGGAAGCGTCCAGACTCGCCCTAACCAACGGGTTCCAGTCTATCGGGTTCGCCACGGCAAGTGCGCGTTCATGGGTTGGGCGAAGCGCGACGACGCCTTGATCGGCGTCAAGGAGGTCCGCCATCGAGGGTCACGATCTAGGCGGCAACTGCGAGGAGGTGTTCGTGCGCGCGTGTAGCGCCGCCGACGCGGTCTTGTCACTTGTCGAGAAACCATCTAAGCAGTATGGCCCCAACAAAACTGCTGATAAAAAGTACGGTATAAAATGCGCCTACGGCGAATGCCTTTAGCACATCAAGCGCCCTGTTCATTTTTCACCTCCGGCAACAACCCCAACTTTGCTCGTTGTGTGTAAAGTTAGGGTTAAACGAGTGTGAAGAGATGGGACAAACAAAAGGCGATGCCGACCCAGCCTAAAACATGGATTATCGGTTCGGAATACTTTACCGATGAAGGAGGAACCAGAGAGTCGAAGGACTAGAAAAAAGCGTTGACTACCATTGCGCGTCCGTTACGTTTACGACCGTAATCTCATGGTTAACAAAAGGCTGGTGATCTCCTCGGCGTTCGGTGTACAATCGTCTGAACCAGAGGAGATCACGCCTATGGGGTGGAGATTCATATCACAAAAACAGAAGGACGAGACTACCAAGGTTAAGGATCACGATATAGTCCGGTTTATTACAGATCCACAAACTCGCCAGAGCGACGCGGTGGACAGGAAGTTTGGTCCCGACGCTATCGTCAACGGGGTAGCCGCTTTCCTGGAAAAGCACGCGGAGGGATTGTCCAAGCAGGATCTCACGAACCTAGAGGCGCGTCTTCACGCCACGATCAGCAGGGTTTTGCGGTGGAGAGATTAGAAAAAAACCATTGACGGCGATTGCACGATAGTTGTGGTCTTAAGTCAACATAACAGTTAACGCGCCGAGGAGCGCTGAGAAGCTAATCCGCCAGACGGATTGAGATCCAGGCCCGGGTGGGATTACCGACACACATCGGTAAACTCGTTCGGGCCTTTTCTTTTTCGAGGGCACGACATTATGAGACCGTGACGGTTTACCGAATTATTCATGCTGAGGCTTAGCCAAGAAGAAAAAGAGCGCTTGCAGAAGGTCGCCGACGAACTCGGCATTAACTGCGCGCAGCTTGCGTCTTTCTATCCGCCAGGGCGTCAATCGGGTTTGTGGCAAGCTGACGCCGATTATCGAGTGTGCGGAGTAATCTTATGTCGAAAGCGCAGAGCAAGCCTGGAGAGCTTGCTCGTAAAATTGGCCGACGAAAGGAACCGCGTGACCGCGAAGGGCGCAAGTGGATCGAACTCCTGCGAACCTGATTTGGGCGGGCGCGCTGGACGGTGACGATCGCGAAGTGTTGAAGTCCTCGTCGAGCGGTTGCCGCGCGGAAGTTTCGAACCTGAACCACGCCACGAAGCGAAGATCGAAACGAACTTGACTTTTCTCGGACAGCCTTTCGAGAAGGCGCTTGACTGGACATTGAGGGGAAGGGTTATGCTTTTGGAAACAAGAACGAATCACCGAAACGCAGAGTCGGCGAAGCGAGCAAGATGCGAAACCTCGTCACAACGCCATTCGCACTTGACTTCATGGCATTTTCTCGGACAATAGGTCCATTAAATCCCATGCGGTCAGCAATGCGTTGCATGGCCTGAAATATTTTGCAGTTCCATTCGCGAACAATTCACTCCTTTGTTGGTGTCCTTGTCGCTTCTGGAATCATTGCATTGACCGGCTGTTCTTCGCGCACGTCGACGGTGGAAAGCCGCTACGCCCCGGCTGGCGATCTGCTTGATATCGTCAAGGACTTTCAGCGCCTCGCCAAGGAAGACACCTATCGGTTTCCGATTCCGAAAGATGTGACCGGCATTAACATTATGAAGGCAAGTCTGGTGCGGCTCGATGATTACGAACGCAAGAATCGCGGCCAATTCTCCGACATCGTCCAATTCAATAAAGCTGCGGCGCTAGAAAGGTTAAGAGAGTACGATCAAGCCGCAGCGCTTTACCGGAAGGTCGCTGAAAGCAATGGCCGGCTCGGCTCCGAGGCGGCCAAGAACGCCGCCACGCTCGATGAATTCCTACGGATCTTCGACCGTGCGGTACCGACCGACGATCCGTTCAAATACATCGCGGGGCTTGACGACAAAGTCGCCGCCTGGAACGAACTCATTCGCAAGCACAAAGGGACGCCGTACGAGTTTCTCGCGCGGGTCGAGGAAGAGCGCATCGACCGGGCGAAGGTTGCATTCGTCGAAGCCAACCGCTATCGCCTCACAGAAGGCAATCAATTGACGATCGTCGGTTTCAGCCAGCTTGTCACCAAACACCAGCAAAGCAAGAACATCTATCGCTATCTGATCGACTTTGGTGACTTTTATATGCGTCTTGCAAAAGAGTACTCGTCCCAGTACGATCCCGAGGGATTGATTTTTGATTTCAAGATCTTGGATCAGTTCGTCAAATCAGCGCTCAAGCTCTATGCCGAGGTCGCGCAGGTCGATGGCGTCATGGAAAAGATCGAGGCACAAGGCAAAATCGAAGCTGCGCGCGGCTTTACGGAAAAAATCACGAGGCTCAACCGATGAGCTGGACGGCTGTCGCAACTGTCGGCATGTGCCTGCTCGCCTCACCCGGATTCTTTGGCAGCACAGTTCAAAGTCAGGAATTGCAGCTCGAGAGAATCCTCAATCCCCTCGCTGACTACAATCCGTTCGAGACGCAGGCCGAAGCGTCACCGCGTTTTTTTCCCGATGAAGTCGATCGGCGCACGCGCGAACTGCTGATCGATACCCTGACCGGCCGCAACGAGGCCCTTTCTGGCCATCTTGAGTTCTTTAAGAGCGAAGATGTCCGCTTGCAGAAGGAACGCGGGAGCGTGACCGGTTTGACCGAGCACGCCGAGGATCTGTTCAATAACACCATCCAGGACCGGGAGCGCTATCTCACCGCCCTGAAAGAAGCGAGCAGAAATGCGTCCGGGCCAGAGCGCAAGAAATATCTCCAATCGATCATCAATCATGACGACTTCTATCAATCCGAGCAACTTATGCGGCAAAGCTCGACCAATTTCTGGGGAGGCATGTTCAATCGCATGCTCGGCTCAGTCGATCTGGTCGGCGTGGCGTCGGGTAATTACATCGGCGCCGCAGCCGAAACCACGATCAGTCAACTCTACGCGCTGATGGACCGCGACATGCCGATCGAGGAACGCCGTGCGCTCGCCCGCGACCTCGAACACTTGAGGCGTTTTCCCGACGATCCGCGTAACGAATCGATCCGAAAACAAGTCGAGTCGCTGGACAAAAAGAAAAAAGCCGCGCTAAGCCGCAAACAAATCGACAAAGCCAGAGAAGCCTTACAGAACGGGGATCCGGAAAAGGCATCGTTCTTCGTCGAGATCGCTTCATTGATCGATCCGCAGTCAAAGGAAATGGGCGATCTCCGCCAGCAGGTGGCCAAGCAGTTGCGCGATCTCGAGGATGGGCGCAAGCGATCACTGGCTGCACGGCCTGAGCCCCAGGCGAACGGAGAGCACCAAGCGGACATCAAGCGCCTGCTCGAAGCGCTCACCGTGCGCGATAGCAACCATCTGCAGCGGGTCGCCGTTGACCTCGAGAAAAAATATCCGGGCACGCCTTTAGCCGATGCTGCGCGCGATGCCGAGGCGGTTGCGTTGGAGATGAAAGGATGGCGCGAAGCCGCGAAAAAGGCGCTCGAACAGATCGCCAAATCATCGTCCAGCCCCGAAACTCGCCAGCGGGCCGCCGCGCTTCTGCAGAGTCCGGAGTACAATCTGCTCACACCTTTTCAACAAGCGCAGGCCGAGCGCCGGCTGCAGTCGGTGAAGTATGTTCTGCTCGGTGAAGACTTCCTTCGTAAAAACTTGCTATTCGCCGCCGGTGCGATGGCCGCCGCCGGACCGGCAGCCGCGGTAATGCTTGGCATGGCGAACGGGCTCATGGTCACCAATAACGCATATCAGGTGATAACCAACAATCCGGTGTCCGCGCAGCCGGTCATCGATGCCGGTGTGGCCTATGTGCGCAACCATCCAGATTCGGAAAACGCGAAGGACGTCTACAAGGTCCTCGCCGAAGCCTACGAAGAACGCGGCATGCTCGCCACCGCGATCGGTTATCATGAGCTGGCCGGCTCGCCCAAGGAAAAGATCGATGCTCTCAAGGACAAGTCCGCGCGGGCCCTGCT
>DATBMR010000068.1:0-26592 GCA_036554745.1 Binatia bacterium | reverse complement strand
AACCAGGTGAATGCCGAATAGGAAAACATCAGCGCGCCGTCGAGGATCTCGTTGGGGTGAACGATTGTTGGCATAAAGCCCTGGATGTTGCTCCCGTAAAAGACGGTTTCTCTTTGCTGAGTCGGATGCTGGTGCGAGTGGATCGGAAAGATATATGCGATGCGCGGCAAGTTCTTCGGCCCCTGATTGAACGCAACCGGAGGCAGCTCGAAAATTCTGTTTTCATGCGCGGCAATATTCTTTGCCGCCGCCGCCAGATGCACGGCGGTTTTAATCCCGGCTTTTTTCACGGCCAGGCGATAATCGTTCTTATCGACGCCCCGCTTCGGATAAGGCAACAGCACGACATTGTGCGTGTTGGCGATCGGCGAGTAATCCACTGCCGGACCGCTCATGTCGATGATACTTCGCGAACGGGGCGCAAGCTGATCGGTTTCGACCACTGCGACGTTCTTGAGCGCGCGCGTCTCGCCGTCGCCGACGAGGCCATTTCCGTCGAGAGCGCCCGGAAAATTCGGCCCGTCCAAGCGAAACCGCGGCTCAAGCACATCGAGCACGCGAATGATCCGGCAAGACTCGCCGGGATGCGCCAGGTCGATTTCAACGCGCTCGAAGAGCGGTTCTTCCTCGAGCCGACCGATCAGCTCGGCTCGATTGATCGCCAGCTCATGATCTACGATTTCCGTGCGCGCGCCAAAACGCACGTTCTTGATCTCGACAATGCCCAGGTCTAGACGCATTGCGGATGCATATCATCTCTCGGAGGAGACGTGTAGAGGTGGCGAGGCGACACTACTTGAGGCTTGCACGCCATTCGTTTTCCAGTGCGTTGAGAGACTTGCCATAGACATTTTCGTACCTGTTGGTGTCATACAGGTTGCGGAATGACGGGAGACTATACCTCTCGATCAAAAATCCCACGAACGATCCCGCCAGAGTATAAGCTCTCTCTTCAGCCATCACGGTGCCCAATGGCCGCGGCGTTCGCACGTCGTTCAAATCTTCCAACGATTTTACTCCGGCCAAACTACGCACGGCCGCGCGCTGCAAATCCTCGCCGAAGTTGGGAAAGGCGGGATTTCCGGCCAACTTCGTATGAAGATACACGGCGAGTCCCTCAGCGAGGAACCGGTTGTTGTTGGGCGCGTAGATATGCACGATCTCGTGCAGCAAGGCACCGGTGTGATCGCGTACTCTCCGCAATGGCATCTCCATGAAACCTCGATTGCCGAAATGTGCCGGCACAAGGGACCTGGTAATTCGGTAGGAGCTGCTGATGTGGATGCGGATAGGGTCTTGCCAAGTAGCGCCCCAGAATTCTTCCACCTTTTTACGTTCGCCGGCAGCGTAACGACAGTACTGTTGCGCTTCGGAAGATGTGATCTCTTTCGAAATAATCTCGATCCCTTCACAGGTGAGCGCGCTCTGCAGTGCGGGAGCGCACGGCGCCATGAGGACGGACAGTCCAAGACAGAGGGTTGCTATCCCGTTTCTCAAAGGAGTAGGGCCCTGGATTTTTCAGCCTTCCCGCTCACCATTTTGTGTAGTGGTAAGGCAGCTCTGATCATGTCTCAGTCAAACTACGGCTATTTCTGGTGGCTGGAGAGATTGAGAAACTTCACCAAAGGAAAATCACCAAGGACGTGGCCTACATACTGCGGAGAACCGCTAGAGACATAACCGTTGCGTTCGTAAAAAGCTTTGGCAGGGATGCTGCTTATGACGTCGATGTGATCCATACCGGAGATGATCGCGTGGTTTTCCAGCGCGCGAAGCATGCGCTTGCCGATGCCTTGATGTAATGCCTCGGGAACGACATAGTTGAGCGTGATCTCGGAGCCGGAAATGCTGGCGAAACCGATGACGAGATCTTTCTCGTTTACCGCGACGACGCAATAGGACCGGTCCGACTCGATCCACTGCCGCACATTGGCGGGCGTCTTGTTCGCCAGCCACTGAGCCAAGATCTCTTCATCGTTCTCATAGTATGGGGCGCAGATTTCCTTGATCGAGCGCACCAACACCCCGCACGCCGCTTCGGCGTCATTCGGAGTTGCCTTTCGAATGGTGATATCGTTCACGTTATCTATCCCACCATGCAGTAACGGGGACCTGGGATGTTTTGCTCCGCGAGTAACCTCTCGCGAAAAGTCCCTTATTGAAATCTCACCTCGCCGGCAGCGGACCGTGCTCGGCCATTTTCTTGTAAAGGCTCACGATATCGGGATCGCGCGGCAGCTCGCGGATTGCGAGTTCAACTTCTTCGCCGGTGAGCGGCGTTGCCTCGGTGGCGAGCAGTTTTTTGAACTCCTGGCGGAAATCGAGGTCTTTGAATGCCTGAGCCATTGCGGCGCGCAAGATCTTTACCATCTCGGGCGGAGTGCCCGGCGGCAAAATATACGGCCAGCGTGGATAGAGAAAGGTTCGAAAAAGGTTGATCAGTTGCCGTTCCTTTTCGGACTGCGCGAATGTTTCCAGCTCGGGCGCTTTGGGCAGACCCTGAGCGAATCTTCCTTTGGGGATCGTGATCGAAGCGTGAAACTGGAAAAATCCTTTTTCCAGTAACTCGCGGTTCCGCTGTAAAATCGTGTCCGCTCCGTTGGCGCGAAGGTCCACTTCGCCCTTCGTCAATGCGATATCGATTTCCGGCCCACCGTAGCCGACCACCATCTTCGGATCCTTGAGTCCCAGTAAATAGGCGAATAGGCGGCCGGCAACAAAAATTGGATGCCCGACGGCTTGCGCACCGATTCGCAGGCCGCTCGCGGCGCGGAGTTTATCGATGGTGTCAAAGCCGGCGTCCTTGCGGCTGACAAACACATACGGATCGCCGCTCTCGGTGGAGCCGAGATAGATAAGCTTCTCGAGATCATAGCGCGATCCCGGCAGGTCGAGGATCGGACCCACGACCAAGCCTGCCCCGACCGCGCCGATCGATAACCCATCCGGCTTGGCACTGGAAAAAATATAATTCGCAGCCTTGCGGCCTGCAGCGCCTGGCATGTTCTCGACGATAATGGTCGGCTCGCCGGGAATGTATTTTCTTAAGAAAGGAATCAATGCGCGGGCCTGCAGGTCGCCGGTGCCGCCGGGAGTGCCGCCGCGGATAATCTTGATGGTCTTGTTCTGAAAATACGGCGTCTGTGCCGCCGCCTCACTCGCCCGTAAACAAAAAAACAGCGACCAAACAAAAATTGTGTAGCGCATGGTTCGTAATCGCATGACCTGTTCCCGTCTCAATATAGCCTTTCGGCACGGTCGTGTGGCAGCGCCATACGGTAACTGGGCAGATCTGTCAAAGTTCAACCGAAATTAGATCTCCGGCGAATTGACCTTCGAACCGTTTGGCCGCTCCCTGCGTTCAACGATTGGAACGGCTTGAACGACTGAAACGATTTGAACGCTAAAGAGTTACCGCGACGGCAGCTTCTTTGGACCCGCGATCACTTTGAACAATTCAATCACCTCGGGATCACGGGGAATTTCTTTAATGGCTTTTTCGTGATTTTCCGGCAGCAACGGTGAGGGATCGTCGGATGTGAGCTTGCGATACTCCTTGGCAAATTCCGGATCCAGATAAGTCTTGCGAAAGGCTTCTTGCAGAATCGCCACGCGGTCCTTGGGCGTCGCCGGCGGCAGGACAAACGGCGTGCCGGTCACCCGAAAAGCCCGCTGCAAAGCGATGACCTTACGCTCTAAATCGTTTTTAGCGAACGTCTCGAGCTCGGGAAGCTTGGCGAAGAACGGATGCGGGTGCTTGTCGCCTTTAGGGGTTTCCATGATCGCGTGAATGTTGGCCAAACCTTTTTGGATCCACTCCGGATTGCGCTTGAGGATCGTATCCGGACCGGTGGCGCGGCCGTCGATCTCGCCGCGCATCAGCGCGGGATCGAGCTCCGCGCCGCCGAATGCAGCAATGAATAGCGGGTCCTTTAGACCGAGTATGTAGGCGAAAAGACGCCCCTCATTGTAGGTGGAGAAGCCGACCGATTGGGCGCCGATTTTCACACCGCTGGCGGCGCGCAGTTTTTCGATTGTATCAAGGCCCGCCTCTTTGCGGGTGACGAACACCGAGTGGTAGGTGCTATAGGGCGAGCCCAGATAGTGAAATTTGTTGATATCGTATAGTACTCCGGTTTCGCCGAGGACAGCGAGGGAAACCATGCCTGCGCTCAAATTGCCGATGGTGAGCCCGTCTGGCCGCGCTGTCTGAAAAACGTGGTTTGCTGCCTTACGGCTGCCGCCCCCGGGCATAAACTCCATCACGATGGTTGGGTTTCCCGGGATATATTTCTGCAGGAAGGGAACCAGCGCGCGCACCCTTAAATCTCCCGTGCCGCCGGGATCGCGACCTTGAATGATGGTGATGGTCTTGCCTTGGAAGAACGATGTCTGCGCGAATGCGTCGGAACGAAAAAGCGATGGCACCAGAACGCCGGCGATCGTTGCGACGAGCAGCGAGCGTCGTACAGATTCGATTTTCATACCGCCTCCTTACTGCCACGGAGGTCACTGAAACTCATTTGCTAAGGACCTTTTTCAAACGATCGATGACCTCGGGCGGTTGGCTGGTGAGTTCCTTGGACAAGGCCTGCAGATCCTCGCCATCCACCGGGTCGAACTCATAGTTTCGTTTTTTGACGTCCGCGCGGAGCTGCTCATCGCTCATCGTCTTCGCATAGGCGTCGCGCAAGATCTTTACTCGATCGGCCGGCATGCCCGGAGGTCCAAACATCGGCCGGCCCATGCCGTCGGCGCCGAGCAGCACCGTCGCGAGACGGCGACCCGAATCGGGGGTTTGGTATTTATCCATGATCTCGAAAACCGTCGGGGTGTCCGGCAATCGCGCATCTCTCTTCTTGCCAGTCTGAAAAATATGGTGAACGAATTTGTTCTTGCGCCAGGTGTGATACGGCTCGCGACCGAAAAACGCTTCGATGGTGAACGCGCGGCACTGGATCTCGCCGCGTTCAACACCGAGATCGATATCCGTCCCGCCAGGATAACCGGTCACGATGTTGAACTTGGCGCCGACGGTTTCCTGCATGAGCTTGGGTAAATAGGAATCCGGACCGGTGACACCGGTGGCGCCGCATTTCGGCGGTTCTTTGGCGGTGCGGATATCTTCGATAGTCTTGTAGGGGCTGTCGGCGCGCATGTACATTTGGCTTGCGCCGCGGGCCGGCGAGCCGATCCAATTGAACTTCGCCCAATCGAACTGGATCTCGGAGCGGCCGATGATCTGGTTCAGATAGAGCGAGGGAATGACAGAACCGATGATCGTTAAGCCATCCGGTTTGACGTTGGTATAGAGGTGGTTCACCGCGACCACATGTCCAGCCCCAGGCATGTTCTGCACAATGAAGTCAGGATTGCCCGGTATGTATTTGCCCATGTGAGAAACGATCAGGCGCGCCCATAGATCGTAGAGATTTCCGGGCGGCGTGCCGACGATCACGCGAATGGTCTTTCCCTGGTAGAACGGTGTCTGGGCGAATCCGTTCGAAATCCACAACAGCGAACACAGAACCATCAGCCAGGCTTTCTTCATCTCTCGTACCTCCCGAAATTGAAGCTCTCTTTGTCAACTCCGATTGAAATGTAGCTCGATGTCGAACCGCGCAAGGCTTATCGAAATCATCGCTGGGCGTCAAGGGATAAACACAACGTCAGGAGTGAAGAGTAAAGAGAAAGATGTTCGGAAAATATTTCTGATGATGTTAGTTGGTCGGTGTTCGGTATCTACTTTAATGCCGCGAGCGCATCGCCGACAATTACGCCCGAGCCCTCCGGTAAGACAAACAGCGGATTGATCTCTAGTTCAGAGATCTGCTCTCGTCGTTGCGCCGCGATTTCGCCAATCATGCACAACGCTTTGGCGACCGCCTCGATATCGCCAGCAGGGCGACCGCGAAAAGCGGTGAGAATCGGATAGCCGCGAATCTTGCGGATCATCTCGCGAGCTTCGTCCAGAGTCAGCGGAGCGGGCCACACCGAGAAATCGCCGATTGCTTCGACGAAGATGCCGCCGAGACCAAAGGTTACGACAGGTCCGAAGCGGAGGTCCTGCCGCGCACCGACGATGACTTCGCGGGTTGCGCCAGCGATCATCTCCTCGACCAGAATGCCGTCCAACTGCATGGCAGGATTCCAGCTGTTGGCTTGGGCCACAATCGCGTCAAAGGCGAGCTCGACCTCCGCTGGGCTGCCAACATTAAGGCGAATCACGCCCGCTTCGGTCTTGTGGGGCAGATCCGGCGATGAGGCCTTTAGCGCCACGGGCCCGCCGATTTCGGCGGCCAGCGCTTTGGCTTCGTCGGCGCTGTGCGCCAATCCACCGCAAGGCACCGTCAAACCGCAAGCCTTGAGCAACTGCTTTGCGTCAAACTCGGTCAAGGACTTGCGGCTCTGGTTCTTCGCCTTGGCGATGATCTTGTCGACTTCGGGTGCGATGAGGTTGCGTTTTTTTCCAGTCGAAGCAGGCTGTGTTGCAAGCGTTTTGTTTCGCGTCTCGACGAATTGAACCATCTTCCCGAGGGCTCGAATCGCCCGTGCCGGTTCGGAAAACACCGGAACGCCGGATCGCGCCAAACCTCGCCAGATTTCCGGTTCGGGCAACGGAAACCACGTCACCATGACGAGTTTGTCGGTGCCAGCCGCGACTTGGGCCATGTCGCCTGCGAGTTTTTCGTGAGCACGGGGGACGATGCCGTAGAAGATCACCAGATTATCGACGTTCGGATCCTTCACGATGACCTCGGCGGCTTGCCGCAAAAGCTCAGGCCGCGCCACCGCCTCTGCCGTAACATCCATGGGATTCGCGATCGACGCAAAGGGCGGCATGATCTTGCGCAATTCGTGTTTAGTCGCATCGGTGAGATCAGTGAATTGCAGTCCACACTCCGCTCCGATATCGGCCATTAAGATTCCCGCCGCTCCGGAGATCGAGACGACTTGAACCCGGTTGCCGCGCGGCCTGCGCGCTGCTTGCGCAATGATCGCGAGGTCGAAAAGCTCGTCCAGAGTTTCGGCGCGCAGCACACCGTTCCGGGCAAATACCGCCTGATAGACTTCATCGGCGCCAGCGAGCGATCCGGTGTGCGAAACGCTCGCCTGCGCACCGGCCTCGGAGCGGCCGGTTTTCATGATGATGAGCGGCTTATCCAATGTCAGAGCGCGGCGTGCAACTGCCTGAAACGCAGCCCCGTCGCGCGCGTCTTCCAGATACCCCAATACCAGGCGGACTTCGGAGTCTTCCAAAAGGTACTTGAGATAATCCGTGAAGCTTAGCACGCATTCGTTGCCGGTAGTGATCCAGTAGCGAAATCCCAAAGCGCGCTCGCGCGCAGCGCCGAGAATATAGGAGCTTAACGCTCCGCTCTGGCTTACGAATGCCGCCGGGCCGGCTGCCGGGAATCCACCATGAAGTCCGACGCTGAAAGAGGCGGTCACTTTTTCCGGAACATAAACGAACCCGGAACAGTTAGGACCGCAGACGGCAATGCCATACTGGGAAGCCAGCCGCTGCAGTTTTTCTTGCAGCTCGACACCTTCGCCGCCGACTTCGGCGAATCCGGAGCTGATGATCGCAGCAGCCTTCACTCCTTTGGCCCCGCACGCGGCCAGAGCCGCAGGAACGGCGGTTGCCGGCAAGGTAATCACTGCCAGATCCACTTCGCCGGGAACGTCCGCCAAATTGGCGTAGCACGGCAATCCGGCAATTTCCTTATATTTTGGATTGACTGGATAGAGCCGGCCGGCGTAGCCGAATTCGCGAAAATAACGAATGGGTCTGCCGCTGAGCTTGTTCTGCTCCGTGGACGCGCCGATCAAAGCCACCGAACGAGGGTGAAATAATTTTTCGAGGTTCATCAAGTGCTATACCGCCGCAATTAAGGCGTCTTATTCTAAGATTTTGCTCTTGGGTTCGCCAGGTAAGACTGGTCTATAGATTGCGGACGAGGATATCTTGTAAATCACCGGTCCCACAAGTAGCCGCGCAAGCTTGGCGGAATTAATTCGCTGCAACCTTGCAAGGCAAGCGCCCCAGCCGCAGACAAAACCGTTTCGGCTGGTTACAATTTATTCGCCAAATGTTGCCGAGAAGTACTTTTCACATTCGCTAAGAGGCGCCACCTGGAGAGGCGGCCAGGAGATCTCCCTTGAGCTTGTTGCGGTCGATCTTATGCCCCGACGCTACCTTCGGAAGGGTTTTCAAGACTTCCAATCGTTGCGGCCATTTGAAGCGCGCCAGCCCCTTCGCCGCTAAAAACGAAACCAACTCGTCCAACGTCACGGCCGGTCCGGCGCGACAAACCACGCAGGCGCAGACGCGCTCGCCCAACTCCAGATCAGGCAAACCCACGACCGAAACTTCCAAAATTTTCGGGTGCTGGCTCAACGCGGCCTCGATATCGGCGGGGAAGATGTTCTGGCCGCCGCGTATGATGAGATCGTGCTCCCGTCCCATCAGGATGATATTGCCTTGCTCGTCTCGTTTGCCGAGCTCCTGAAGGTCAAAGTACCCGTTGACACGCCGTCCGGCATCGAGCTTCGGATTGTCCAGAAAGCGCGCATCGGTATGAAGCCCACGTACCAGAAGTCTGGCTATTTCTCCTGGCGCAACTTCTCGGCCGTCGTCATCGACAATTCTTACCTCATTGCCATCGAGTGGACGCCCGAGCGTGCCCAACCGCACATCTTGCGGGTCATTCCAAAACGTGGCGGAGATGCCGCCGCAGTCGACACTGCCATAGGCTTGGACAACCCGGCAGTCCAACTTTTTTTCTAGGTCTTCACCCTGGGATCGAGGGAGACTCGCACCGTGATTGATGACAACACGGAGGGCTCGAAGATCGTAAAGCGAAAGATCCGGTAAGGCCAAGATCCGCGCTATCATCGTGGGCACAAGCGGGATAGCGCTGACGCGCTCCGCTGCCATGATGGAACAGCATTCTGGGGCCGCGAAATGATCCATCAGTACGACAGCGGCTCCGACCGCGCAGCCGCCGTTGTAAACCAACGCGTCAGCTGTGCCGGTAACGATCGACGTCACCGCAGCAAGCCGGTCTTGCGCGCTCACGCCGAAGCGCTGGACGTGTACCCACCCTGTAAGAAGCCTTGTGTAGAGCGGAACTTCCACGCACTTGGGAGTCCCGGTGCTACCGCTCGTCGTCGCGATCTGACATGTGTCGAAGATTGTGTAGCGGCGGTCATCAAACAGGTTCAGATCACCGGCCCCGGCCGAGTCTACCAACAGTTCGGTGAAGGGGAGCGTCTCTGAAGGCGCTTGGTCTCCAATGACGATGACGAATCGCAGCGTTTCAGTGCGCGCGGCTTGGAGCAGATTGAGATAATCAATCCCCCGATGAAGTTTCGGAATGATGGCCGCTACCGGACCGGTAAAGCGAATGATCGGCACCAGCTCGGCCAAGCCAAACGTTGGCGTCACAGTAACGAGCCGAAGACCGGCCTTTTCACAGGCCAAGCGGGTTAGAAACAACTCTGCGCAATTGGGAAGTTGCGCCAATACCCTTGAGTCACGCGGCAGCCCGAGTTTAACCAGGTTCGCGGCCAGCTGGTCCGAGAGTTGTTTCACCTGCGCCCATGTCAAGCGTTGACGGCGATCGACCAACGCCTCTTTGGAGCCGAACTCTCGGGCGTTGCGATCACAGAAGTCGGCCGCCGTCATGAGCGGCATAATGCGCGAGATGCTTTGGGTTAGGCTCTGAGTGTGACTATCCAAAGTCAAATACCGACATGCCGAACGGTTGATCATTTCCCAATAAAGTAACCGAGAGTACGTGTCAATTGCGCACTCACCCAGAATGCATGAGCCAATTGCCGGCTTGCCTCCGGCCGTCTCTAAAACGCGATCGCTTGTCAGTGTTTAACCTGAACTGATATAGGCGAAGAGAAAGGACGCCTATGCCGAATCTAAATCTCGATCGCTCCAAGACCGCAGTACTTTCCATGGACATTCAAAAGGCGACCGTGAGACGAAGCTCTATGTTTCATGACCGCCTGGTGGGGCAAGCAGCCAAATCCGTGCTCGACTCCGCCAGGAAGGCCGGCATCCTCGTCGTCCACGTCGTCATTGATTATCAGCCGGCTTTTTTTTCGCCCAGGAATAAATTCTTACAGAAGATAAGAATTCCTGTGTTGTCTGCCCCCGGAGTCGATGTTTCCGAGCTCTTAGAAATCGTCGATGAGGTGAAACCCGTCGGCGACGAGCCGATAATCCGAAAGCCCCGTATGAACCCTTTCTTTGGAACGCCTCTGGAGAGCATGTTGCGCAGCCGCGATATCGACACGGTAGTGTTAATGGGCGTGGCCACTGAATTCGTTGTCGAGGCAGCCGCCAGACACGCGGCCGACGCGGATTTCCGCGTCATCGTCCTGCAGGACTGTTGCGCCGCGTTTTCCGATGAATCTCATAGGGTCGCGCTGCATATCATGGACCATTTGGCAACCATCGCCGCTGCGGCAGACTTTCTGGAAAGCGTTATTGAGGCCTGATTTGATCGAATCGCTTACCGTCATCGGCGAGTCTTATACTCGGCATTCGTTCACTATTCATAAGGAGACAGGCTCATGACTCAAGAACCCAATCCCGTGCAAGACCTTATTACCGAGACGCGCTCCGCTTTCGAAACCGAGACAACGATCGATCGAATCCTTGGTCGGACCAAGGCGTCCCTTGAACGGTTTCTGGCAAATCCTGACTCGCTTGATCAAGTCAAAGAATCGCTGGCACGCGTTCTGACTCGAAAGGCGATCCCGTATGGCCAGCCGGTGGATCAGGACGGTTATGGTTCCTGGAGACTTTACACGGATCCCAACCATCTTTTTTGTATCCGTCCTACACACCAGCGCTCAACCACCAGCCGGCAGCCCCATGATCATGGCGAGCTCGGATGGGCGGTTTACGGCATTTTGGTGGGTGAGACCGTCCAACAAATTTACGAGCGCCTGGACGATGGCAGCGAACCCGGGCGCGCCAGGTTGCGTCCGCTACCGCCGATCCGACAACTTGCCGGAGAGGTCATTATCATTCCCGTCGGCGCGCCGCATGCCATCGTCGCTCGGACGGAAAACTGGAGCGTGGTCATCCGAAGCCGCGAGATGGAGAATCTGTGGCGCAACTGGTACGACGCGGAGGCTGAGACTGTGGAGCGCAAAGTCTTCGGCTACGGCTAAACGAATCGAGCCCAAATCAGGCAGGTGCGGCTTGCAGAGTTGCAAGCAGGCTGAACAGACGAAAGACAACAAACCAGCCGGGCCTCTTCGCTCATCAAGCGTCCGTTGGATCGCCCTTCGGGGGAAACTAAGAATGCCAAGTTTGAAGAAAAATGTCTGACGGAATTTCTCTGCCTATGCCACACTCGAGGGCGCGCTGATATACGACGTGCGCTGCAGCGGCAAACTGAATGCCAATGCCGATATTGTTCATGAAAAAGGTAATTTGATCCTTATCAGTTCTGCCCGCATGTCTGCCGGATATCACTTCGGCGAGTTCCGGCATGCGTTGCATCCCCTGGAGATCGAACGGGTCACCCTTCATATAGGGGATCTCTTCCATGGGTGCATTAGTCGACGCGTAGTTGGGACCTTTCCCTTCTTTGACATGGACGACGGTAAGATCGGCCCGCTTGAAAACGCTATCATCGATTTCGAAACGCTTGATGCCACTGACGTGCACGCCGGACTCTAACCACTCGCCGAAGAGGACGGGTACCATCGAGCTTGTGGCCGCGGCCATGATATCCGCCCCTGTCATCGCTTCCGCGCCCGACGCGACCGCGCGGACCTCAATCCCTAAGATTTCCGTCATTTCTCGGGCGAAGGCTGTACGGTGCTCAGGATTCTGGCTGTAGACTTTAACTGCGCGGATCGGCCGCACAGCGCACATCGCCATGAGCTGGGCGCCTGCCTGCCAGCCGGAACCGATAAGGCCGATAGTTTTGGAGTCTTCTCGGGCAAGATATTTAACTGCCAGCCCGTTTGCGGCGCCCACCCGCATGCGCTGAACGTAACTATCGTGGATGATCGACAATAGTTCTCCCGTGTCATTTTTGAACAGCATGATAAATGCACATTGTGTTTCGCCGGGTCCGGCCATGATCTTGATCTGACGTTGTTTGCCGTCAATGACCGGCCAGCTGACGATGTCGGAGTTTACTCTCAGAGCTGTAACGCCGAGGCCCGGTACAACTCCCTCCATGCTCTTGAATCGAAAGGTTTGTTGCGCTGTGGGCGTGTTGGTGTGGATGTCCGAACGAGGACGATTGACAGCGATCCCTTCGGCGAGCTCCCGGTAGGCAACTTCGAGCGCGGCGAGACAATCTTTCATCGATAAGAGATTGACCGCTTCTTCGTTAGTGATGGCGAGTGTCATTGGGTTTCCGCGTGGTTTTCATTAATTGCCACCGAGATGGCAATCGCGTAGCACTGCTGAGCGTTGCAACCTTAAAGCCGGTCACCCGGCGACGCGCTCGCATTTGCTTACCGATCTTCCACCATTGCTCTTAACACAATCGAGTCGTCCCGATCCGTGAAACGAAATTCTGCAAATGGGTGGTCGTCAGGCCGCTTTTGTATCCCTTATTATGGCGCGTTTGTAAAGATGTTACGTTGAAGTAATGTTCTAAACTCAAACATCATGGAGAGAACGGCTAAAAAGACACCGTTTATGCGCGGAAACTTCTTTAGAACCAGGTCGACGGGTGGGTTCGGGACTAGCTTTCCATGAACAAGGACAGCGAGAGGTATAGACTGAATCCGCCGGTGAATGGCCGCCTCGATCACGTGTTGGGCGATCCTGACGCTCCCATCACTCTGGTGGAATACGGCAGCTACAACTGCCCCTCGTGCTGTGCTGCAAACGAAGTCATTGCCAATTTGCGCGATCGTTTCGGTGACCAGATGCGGTATGTATTCCGCCATCGCCCGCTTAGCGAAGATGAATATGCACGGCCCGCCGCCGAGCTGGCGGAATATGCGCAGGAAACCGCCGGACAATACTGGCAAGCGCACGAGCTGTTGATGAGACGCAGCCCGAAGCTCAAGGTCGAGGATTTGGAAGCGGTCGCGGCGGAGCTCCGCCTACCGCCCCACGATGGGAAATACCAAGAGGCTTGGCGCCGAGCCCAGACGAAGGTGCAAGAAGACATCGACAGCTCACGGCGCAGTGGCGCTCGGCTTTCGCCCACCTTCTTCATCAACAATCGCCGTTACGAGGGCCCCTGGGACGAGAGCACTCTCGCCGAGGCGATGCTCGGATCCCTTGGTCATCGCGTCCAGACGGCCGCGTTGGATTTTGCGCGTTGGGCGCCGTCTACGGGTTTGCTGCTGTTGACGATGACCATTCTCGCTCTCGTGCTGAGCAATAGTCCCGCTGGTCCGGCTTTCGAGGCACTTTGGGAAACTCCGGTGGGATGGACGGCCGGTGACTGGGCGTTCCACCTTCCGTTTCGCGCATGGATCAATGACGGATTGCTGACGATCTTCTTTGTCGTCGTTGGACTGGAGATCAAGCGCGAATTCACCGTCGGTCACCTCGCCACCTGGCGTGCCGCCGCGCTGCCTTTCGCGGCGGCGGCCGGCGGCATGCTGCTTCCCGCATCCTTATATCTGTTTGTGGTACCGGCCGGCCCACTCGCCACCGGATGGGCCATTCCGACGACCACGGATACGGCATTTGCGATCGCGTTGATCGCGTTGCTCGGCGGTCGCGTGCCGGTTGAGCTGCGGATTTTTCTGACGGCTGCGGTCGTCGTCGATGATCTCGTGGCGATCGCGATCGTCGCGATTTTTTACTCCGGCGGCATCGATTTGCCCTATCTGGCGGTCTCCGCAGGCGTCACGCTTGTCATGGTGCTGCTCAACCGCAACGGCGTCTATGCAGCAATACCCTATGCGCTGCTCGGAATCTTACTGTGGGGGTGCCTGCACGGCGCGGGGCTGCATGCTACCCTCGCTGGCGTGATTGTGGCGGCGGTGACGCCGACACGGCCGCCGCCGAATCTGCAAGCGTTGATCGCGCAAGCCGAAACCGTGATCGATCACGAACTGCGTAGAGCCGAAGAGCGAGTCCTACGGCACGGACCATCGGAGCCAGCTTTGCGTGCGCTGGACGCAATCCACGACCGAATCGAATCGCCTGCGTCCAAATTCCTTCGCTCCGTGGAGCCCTGGTCAAGTTATTTGGTGCTGCCCCTGTTCGCGTTTGCCAATGCCGGCCTCGAGTGGTCCGCCATGGTGCTCGAGGGACACGGCAGGCTGATCAGCGCCATTGCACTCGGTTTGGTTCTCGGCAAGCCGATCGGCATGGTCCTGTTCTCCATGCTCGCCGTTCGATTGCACATCGCGCACAAGCCGGAGGAGTATTCGTGGCGCCAACTGATCGGTGCCGGGGCGCTGGCGGGCATCGGTTTCACTATGTCGCTCTATATCGCCCACAAGGCATTCCCTGATGATGCAGATTTTGCTGCGGCGAAGATCGGAATCTTCCTTGCGTCGTTGAGCGCGGGCGGACTTGGGACCGCGCTGCTCTGGTTCGTCGCAGACTCCGCCTCGGACGAGCGTGGGTGCATCCGGTAAATCAAGAAAGCCTTCTGACGGTTAAATCGCTAATGAACAACAAGCTGTACCAGTGACAAGGACTCAACATTCATGAGTCATATCTTCGCCATCGCGGCGGCTTTGCTGTTTCTTTATGCGCTCATAACGGGTGTATTCCTCGTATCCGAGAATCGCAGACCTCAATCGACTTTGGCTTGGATGCTCGTGCTCTTATTCCTCCCTGGTATCGGGCTGCTGGTTTATATTCTCTTCGGCCGAGACCGGAAGGCTTTCAGCAAACAGCGCGATCTCCTGATGCAAGATCTCGAGGCGAATGCCCTTACATTGTTGGCGCCAATTTTGTCCCGTCAGGATGCCGAACTGGCGCGCCTGGAAAGCGCAGGTGTTAACCGCAAAAAAGTAATGACGCTTGTGCGGCGCAATTCTGTTTCCGCGTTGACGACACGCAACCAGGTCGAGATACAACAGGACGCAGCCAGGTTCTACCCCAGTCTCATAGACGACATAAAGGCCGCGCAGCACTCGATTCACCTCCAATACTTCATCTGGGGCGTGGACTCATTCACCGACGGCCTGAAGCAAATCTTGATGGAAAAAGCGAGAGCGGGTGTCGAAGTCCGGCTGCTCTATGACCCCATAGGTTCCCAGGCCCATGTGGGCCGCAGCTATGTCAGGAACATGCTCGCAGCGGGGATCCGGATGGCGCCCACATCGCCATCTTATCATCTCCATACTATCAGCTATCGTAACCACCGGAAGATCACCGTGATCGACGGCGTGATCGGCTATACGGGCGGGATGAACATCGGCCAGGAGCAATTGGACGGGGGCGAAGGATTTGACTATTGGCGCGACACGCAGGTGCGGCTTGTGGGAGATAGCGCGGCGGTTCTACAGGCGGTTTTCATGGTGGACTGGTACAACGCGGTAGGGGAGAATTTATTCCACGCCAAATACTTTCCCGCGGGCGCGATGGATCCTACGGAAGGTGATGTCCCAGTGCAGATCTTGACGTCCGGGCCCGATTCCCAGTGGGCCGCGATCAGGCAGCTTTACGCCTTTATGATCGTTTCGGCGCAGCGGCGCGTCTATATCCAAACACCTTTTTTCATCCCTGACACGACCCTCGCCGAAGCTCTGAGAACAGCGGCGTTCTCTGGTATCGACGTTAAGGTGATGGTGAGCGCGCGCCCTTCCGGCAACAGACTCCCTGATTGGGCGGGGAATACCTTTATCGAGGAAATCGTAACCACTGGCGTGCGCGTTTTCCTCTATGAAAAAGGATACCTGCACAACAAGACGATCAGCATCGACTCCGAGATCTGCTCGATCGGCTCGGCGAATATCGATATCCGCAGCTTCAGCATCAATTACGAGCTCAATGCGGTATTTTACAGTGAACGGATCGCGAAGCAGCTCGAGAGCGACTTCGAGCGCGATCTGGAATACTGCAGCGAATTCGATCCGGCGGCTTACCGGAAGCGCGGCATTGCCAGCCGCTTCCGGGATTCGGTTGCCAGAGTGCTCTCGCCCATTCTCTGAGGTCCTATTTATGCGCCGTACCCTGCCGCTCTTTTGATGATCTACTCAGTTGTCCTGCCGTCAAAATGCTCTTCGTGCGCAAGCGCATCAGCTTTGGTTTGCTGGATTGTTCCGTCTCTATGCTCGGGCGGGGAATACAAAGTGTAGAGCTTCAAATCCTCGGTCGCTGATTCATTTACGACGTTGTGTTTCGTGCCCGCCGGGATGACGACCGCCGCTCCATCTGAAATCTCGTGCTTCACGCCGTCGAGGATCGCCACGCCGCGGCCTGCCTCGACGCGAATGAACTGATCCAATGTGTGAGTTTCCTCGCCGATCTCTTCCTCCGGCCGCAGGCTCATCAAAACGAGTTGGGTGTTTTTCCCGGTGTACAACACTCGCCTGAAATCCGTGTTTTTTACGGTATCGCTCTCGATGTCTGTGACGTAACCTTTCATGTCTGTTCCTCCTGCTTTCTTAACCTATGACTAGTGTCCTGGAACTGAAATTCGTTTAAAAAGAACGTCCCACAAGCTTGACTCAAATCCCCCTCTATCCCCCTTTTTCAAAAATTTTCAAAAGGGGGAATGTCACTGAAGATCTGCAATACTCCTCTTTGACAAAGAGGGGCAAGGGGAGATTTATTCAGCGGACTTCTGATACACCACACTAGAAACCGGCGGTTGATTAAATTATCTCCAGTTTGCGCCCGGACAAAATTTAGTCTGTGATTTTGTTTAGTCCTTGATGGGGCGATTCAGGCTGCGGCTCTTTCCAGCCGCTGCACGATCGCGGCTTTGGGCTGCACACCGACAATGCGATCCAGCTCTCGCCCTCCTTTAAGCACCAGCAGAGTCGGAATGCTCTGGATTCGGTAGCGCGCCGCGGTCGCTGGATTCTCGTCGACATTGAGCTTCGCGACGCGCACGCGTCCTGCCATTTCCGCGGCCAGCTCCTCAATCACCGGCGCCACGATTCGACAAGGTCCGCACCATGGCGCCCACATATCGAGCAGCACCGGCAACGGCGAACCCTCGATTGCGGTCGCAAACGTAGCATCCGTGACGATGAACGGTTTGTTGTCGAGTGGCAGTACTGTTTTGCAGCGGCCGCAAACGGGTTGAAGCCCGCGAGCGATTTTTTCCAACGGAACCCGGTTGGTCGCGCCGCATGAAGGACAGCGAACCAATGGCGTATCAGACATTGGTTGCAAACCTTTTGTACATCATTTCTATTGCCCGTGAGTTGGCGCGAGTCGCCTGGTCCACTCCACAAGACTCTGGAGGAGTCGGCGGATGTGGTCCTTCGTCGTCTCGTCCGTCAGGTTTCCCTCGCCATCAAAGCGTTCGGCGGCGTTGCCGATCATCACCTCCGGCTGATTGATCGGAAACATATTCAGAAAGACAAACATCTGGCGCAAATGATATTGCGCGCGGGCCGTGCCGATCGTCCCGATCGACGCGCCCATGATCGCCACCGGTTTTCCGGTCCAGGCGTTATCGCCGTAAGGTCTGGATACCCAGTCAATCGCGTCCTTCAACACTCCCGGAACCGAGTAGTTGTATTCCGGCGTTACGATCAAAATGGCATCCGCCTTCCGTATACGGTTCTTTAGCTCCAGGATTTTCGCAGGTGGATTCTTCTCATCGTCCTGGTTGAAGCCCGGAATCCCGTCGAGCTCGACGATATCTAGGCTCGCGTCCCGAGGCACAAGCTGTGCGGCGGCCCGCAAGGCGGCGCGATTGTAAGACTCGCGGCGAAGACTACCGGCGATGCCAAGAATGCGAATCGGTTTGCTCATGTTTGTGTTCTCAAAACGCTTCAAACTGGATGATTGCTGTCCGCTCCTCGGGAATGGCGCACAAGATTGATGCGTCACGCATCTGCTTTTTCTGCCACTATGGTTTTCACTCGCGCCTACTTGTTCAGCGTATAACTATAAACCGACCGATCAAGGCATGTTGTAAATTGTTTGGCCGGGAACGCGGACAGCCGGTACGCGCATTCTCCAGCGAGTCATCAGACCCGTTGAGCCCGAGTTTATCTTGTTGTGACAGAGTGCAGGTGATAGTCGTCAATTAGTGTAGTCTCTTAGCGTACGCCGTCGTAGGCAACGGCCCGCTGCTTGCCAGGGCGCCTCGAGGAGGTCCACATGGGTTTGATGGGACAGCAAAAACAACCAAACAGTAGCTTGACACCGGGCAGGCGCCTACAGACGAACGACAATCGAGGGGCTGCGAAGCCTACCGGGCCAAAGATGCCGCCGGGCAAGACGTGGTTGTGGTTATTGGCTGTCTTGCTCGCGAACTATTTTCTGGTGAGGTTCCTTTTGCCGAGTCCGGAAGCACCGGTGACGGTGCCCTATACTCTTTTCAAACAGGAGGTTGCCAAGGGCAACGTCGCGGCGATCTACAGTCAGGGTGAATCCATCACCGGTCGCTTCTCGACCGCGATCATGTATCCGCCCGCGGATGAAAAGAGTCCCGGGTCGAGCGGCGCCCAACGCGCGCCTGAAAAAGATGCAGCGAAGGGCGGCGAGTCTCAAACGGCGAACGAGCGCAGCTTGGCGGTTCGCGGCGAGCCCAAAGCGGTGAGTAACTTCGCAACTACGCTGCCGGCCTTCGTCGATCCCGGCTTGGAAGCATTTTTGATCGAGAATGGAGTCGAGATCAGCGCCAAGCCGATCGAAGAAGGCGGCAGCCCTTTGGCGACACTGCTGTTCGGGTTTGGCCCAGCGCTGCTCTTCATCGGTTTCTACATCTGGATGTTCCGCCGCGCGGCGCAACAGGGCGGCGGGATGGGCGGACTCATGGGCATCGGCAGGAGCAAGGCGCGCCGCTACGACCAGGAGAAGGACGCGAAGGTGACCTTCGATGACGTCGCCGGAATTGACGAGGCGGAGAACGAACTGGTGGAGATCGTCGAATTCCTCAAGGATCCCAAGAAATACACCCGTCTCGGCGGCACCGCGCCCAAAGGCGTGCTGCTGGTGGGGGCACCGGGCACCGGGAAAACTTTGCTGGCGAAGGCGGTCGCAGGAGAGGCGGGCGTCCCGTTTTTTTCGATGAGCGCCGCGGAGTTTGTGGAGATGATCGTGGGCGTCGGTGCAGCGCGCGTGCGCGATCTCTTCAAGCAGGCGCGCGAGCATGCGCCGGCAATCGTGTTCATAGACGAGCTGGACGCCATCGGCCGCGCGCGCGGGCAAGTGGCCATTGGAGGCGCAAGCGAACAGGAGCAGACGTTGAACCAAATCCTCACGGAGATGGACGGTTTCTCGAGCCGGGAAGGAATCATTGTATTGGCGGCAACCAACCAGCCGGATGTGCTCGACAAAGCGCTCCTGCGGCCCGGGCGCTTCGACCGCCGCGTGGTGGTCAACCTTCCGGACAAGGTCGGGCGCCAGGCGATTCTTAAGGTCCACACACGCAACGTGCCGCTCGCGAACGACGCCAGTCTAGAAGAGATTGCGTCGACAACTCCGGGGTTCTCGGGGGCCGATTTGAAGAACCTGGTCAACGAGGCGGCGCTGCTCGCCGCCCGACGCGAGCAGAGCGAAGTCCGTCACAAGGATTTTTTGGACGCGCTCGAGAAGATCGTGCTTGGCCCCGAGCGTCCGCTGCTCTTGAGCCGCGCCGACAGGGAACGGATCGCTTACCACGAAGGCGGACATGCTATTCTCGGCTTGGTGGTGCCCGGCGCCGACCCGGTTCATCGGGTGACGATCGTACCGCGTGGACAAGCGCTCGGTGTGACCTATCAGCGGCCCGACAGTGACCGCTACAACTATCCGGAAGACTATCTACGCGCCAAGATCGTCGGGATGCTCGGCGGCCGCGCCGCCGAAGAGATCGTCTACGGCACCAAGACGACCGGTGCCGAAAACGATATCGAGCAAGCCACCGGTCTGGCCCGTCGGATGGTCACTCGTTGGGGCATGAGCGAGCGGCTCGGGTTGGTGCAGCTCGCGCCGCGGGAAAATCCGTACCTGAACGGTTCTGGCGTATACGCGGGTACGCGGCCGTTCAGCGAGGGGACTGCTGAAGCGATCGACGCCGAAGTGCGGAAGATCATCGGCGAGAGCCACGAGGAAGCCAAGCGGCTCTTGAGCGCACATCGCAAGCAGCTTGATGCACTCGTCGAAGCGTTGTTGGCGCGAGAAACTCTCAACGAGCAGGAGATCCTCGAGGTCACCGGGCTCCCGCCTGCACCGGCCCTGGAGACCGGCATGCTGCCGGTTCACCGTACGGACGGGGGGAGCGCGACTGCCTCTCACGACGCGTTGGCGCGGCCGCTGACGAAAGCATGAGGCCAGCGGCCGACGTCCTTACGTATCCAGAGTTCGGCAGCGCATACCCCGATGGCAGCGCATACTCCGATGAAGGAGGTCAGCCATGGACAAAGCTCTCGGTCCGTTCGCCCCCTACACCTATGCAATTATGCGGATCGTCGTCGGCCTCTTGTTCGTTTCTCACGGCGGGCAAAAACTTTTTGGCTGGTTTGGGGGCCAACCGGTGCCGCTCGGCTCGCTGTTCGGCACGGCGGGACTTATTGAAATAATACTCGGCCTGCTGATCACGATCGGACTTTTCACCAGCTACGCGGCATTCATCGCCAGCGGCGAAATGGCCGTCGCCTATTTCATGGCCCATTTTCCAAAAAGTTTTTGGCCGCTTGAGAATGAAGGAGAGCCGGCGGTGTTGTTCTGCTTTGTGTTTTTATATATGGCCACGCAAGGTTCGGGGATCTGGAGTGTCGATGCAGCACGCGGTTGAAGCCGCTCTACGAAGTTGTTAGCGGCCGGTGCGCCAACAATTTCCGGGTTCAGAGTATCACGCAAAGGCGCCAAGGCGCGTGGTGAATTGTTATTTCGAACAGAGGGAGAAATCTTTCTTGGGCAGCTGCCTGACCTGTCTGCATCCTCGCTTGACGCTATCGATGCTTGGCTCGAAGAAACCTGGTTGCAAAACTCCACAGAATGAATCATGGCCAGCGTAGCTCCGGTTGTTACACTCTCGCCGCGGGATTACGACGCTTTTTTATTCGATCTTGACGGTGTGCTGACCAAAACGGCGAAGGTGCACGCGGCGGCGTGGAAAAAATTGTTCGACGAGTTTCTCAAACAGCGCGCCGGGCCAGGGGAGCCGTTCGTCCCCTTTGATATTGATGCTGACTACCGGCGCTATGTCGACGGCAAACCGCGCTACGACGGCGTGGCATCGTTCCTCCATGCGCGCGGCATTGAATTACCTTACGGCTCACCCGAAGACGGTCCCGGCGAATTGACCGTGCAGGGACTCGGCAACTTGAAAGATCAATACTTCAGCCAACAGCTCGAGCGGCAGGGCGTCGAAATCTATGAACCGGCGATCGAGCTCGTGCAAACGCTGCGAGCGCTGGAGATCAAGACCGCCGTAGTATCCTCGAGCAAGAACTGCGCGGCTGTGCTCGAAGCGGCCGGTATCGCTCAGCTTTTCGATGCGCGGGTGGATGGAATGGACGTTGTCCGTCTTTCTCTTGCAGGGAAGCCGGCGCCCGATGCGTTCATTTTAGCTGCGCGGCGCCTCAAAGTGGAAGCGGCGCGGGCGGTGGTGGTCGAGGACGCCATCGCCGGCGTCGCGGCAGGGCGCGCCGGTGGGTTCGGTTGCATCATCGGTGTCGATCGCGGCGGCCAATCCCAGGCGCTGCGCAAAGCCGGCGCCGACGTTGTGGTGAGCAGCTTGGCGGAAGTTCAGATCGCTATCGAACCGGCTTCCGCCTGGTCACTGCTGTACGAACGCTTCGACCCAGCGCAGGAAGGCATCCGCGAAGCTTTGTGCGCCCTGGGAAATGGATATTTCGCAACCCGCGCCGCGTCGGCTTGGGCGGTGATGGATGATGTTCATTATCCGGGAACTTATCTCGCGGGGGGTTATAACCGGCTGCGCACGGATATCGCCGGCCGCATTGTCGAGAACGAGGATCTGGTCAATTTGCCGAACTGGCTCTCACTGGAGTTTCGGATCGGCGACGGGGATTGGTTTGATGACCGTACGGTCAAAATTCTCGCCTATCGTCAGGAGCTGGATCTCCGCCGCGCCCTACTCTCGCGCACGATAAGGTTCGAGGACCGCGACGGGCGGCGCACGATGCTCAAGGAACGTCGGCTGGTCTCGATGGCGGACATGCACCTTGCCGGCCTGGAGCTGTCGCTGACAGCCGAGAACTGGTCCGGCAAGGTCGCGGTGCGTTCGGGTATCGATGGACGTCTGGTCAATGCCGGCGCGAAGCTTTATCGCAAATTCAACAACAAACACCTGGAGCATCTCGGCAGCGCGCTCGTCGGGGAGGACGCGGTGGAGCTGCTGGTGCGCACTTGCCAATCTCGTGTTCGGGTGGCGGAGGCGGTGCGTATTCAAGCCTTCGTCGAAGGGCAGCTCCGCGAGGGCCGGCGCCGGCTTATCGATGAGCCGGGAAATATTGCCCAGGAACTGTTCATCGATCTGCGCCAAGGCGAGACTTTGGAGCTCGAGAAGATCGCTTCCATTTACAGCTCACGCGATCACGCCATTTCGGAGCCGGTGATCGCGGCGCGCAAGGCGATTGGACGGGCCGTCCGCTTCGATTCGCTGATGGCGGAACACGTGGTTGCTTGGAAACATTTGTGGCGGCGCTTCGACGTGCATTTGCGGGCTGCGGACGGGGCATTTCAGCTGAACGTTCCAATGCTGCTGCGGTTCAACATGTTTCACCTCCTGCAAGCAGTGTCGCCAAACTCCATCGGGCTCGATATCGGCGTGCCGGCGCGAGGATGGACCGGCGAGGCTTACCAGGGGCACATCTTCTGGGACGAGCTTTTTATTTTTCCGTTTCTTAATTACCGCGTGCCCGAAATCACTCGGTCGTTGTTGATGCATCGCTACCGCCGGCTCGGCGAGGCGCGCGCCGCGGCCAGCGCGGCCGGGTTTCACGGCGCTATGTTCCCCTGGCAAAGCGGCAGCGATGGTCAGGAGGAGACCCAGGAGCTGAATCTCAATCCGCGCTCGCAGCGTTGGATGCCCGATAACACTTACTTGCAGCGCCATGTAGGCGCCGCCATCGCGTACAACGTCTGGCAGTACTATCAGGTAACCGGCGATCTCGAGTTTCTCCAGGCGTATGGCGCCGAGTTAATGATCGAGATCGCGCGCTTCTGGTCGAGCATCGCTACTTTCAATCCCGCTCGCGGGCGCTACGAAATTCATGGGGTGATGGGCCCCGACGAGTTTCACGACGGATATCCGAATAGGTCGGTGCCGGGGCTCAACAACAACGCCTACACCAACATCATGGCGGTGTGGGTGTTCTGCCGGGCGCTGGACGTGCTGGACCTGCTCCCCGAAATCCGCCGCGCCGAGTTTGTGACGCGGCACGGCTTGTCCGCGGACGAGGTCGCGCGCTGGGACGATATCAGCCACCGGATGTTCGTGCCGTTTCACGATGGGATCATCAGCCAGTTCGAGGGCTACGAGAGGCTGGCCGAGCTGGATTGGGAGGATTACCGCAAGCGGTACGGCAATATCCAGCGGCTCGAGCTTATTCTCGAGGCGGAAAACGACAGCGCGAATCGTTACAAGGTTTCGAAACAAGCCGACGTGCTAATGTTGTTTTACCTCTTCTCCGCTGAGGAGCTTGGCGCGCTGTTCGAGCGCCTTGGCTACCCCTTTGACCACGAAACCATTCCGCGCAATGTCGCCTACTACGATGCCCGCTCGGCACACGGTTCCACCTTATCACGCGTCGTCCACGCGTGGGTGTTGGCGCGTTCGGATCGGCCGCGGGCGATGCGCTACTTCGCCGAGGCGCTGCAGAGCGACGTCGGCGATATCCAGGGGGGGACCACGGCCGAAGGCGTGCATCTCGGCGCCATGGCAGGAACCGTCGATCTGGTGCAGCGCGTGTCCACCGGGATCGAGATCACCGGCGATGTTTTGTGGCTTAATCCGCGATTGCCCGAGGAACTGGAGCGGCTCGACATGCGCATCCGCTATCGCGGTCACTCGCTCGAGCTGCGGCTTACGCGCAATTCCCTGACGGTGCGGGAACGCGAGCGCGGAGCCGCGCCGATCAGGATGGGGTACAAAAAGAAAGTATACGAGTTTGCCGGCGGCACGCGTGTTTTCGACCTTGAGAGCGCACCGAGATGAGCACTGCGACCTCGCAGCAGCCTGCGACAGACTTCTACCGTCAGCCCGTGGACGAACTGGTGGCGGTACTCGATACCGACGCGCGGCTCGGCCTGAGCGAAGCGGCGGCACGCGCACGGTTGGAGAGTTACGGCAGGAACGAATTGGCGGCGGAAAAGCCGGTGCCCGCCTGGAGGAAGTTTCTCGGCCAGTTTGAAGACGTCCTGGTCATTTTGCTGCTCATCGCGACATTGATTTCGGCCGGACTGTGGCTGTACGAGCGCGAATCGGCGTTGCCTTACGAAGCGATGGCGATCTTCGCGGTCGTACTGCTCAACGCGATCATGGGCTACATTCAGCAGTCACGGGCGGAGGAAGCCGTGGCAGCGCTGCGCCACATGTCGGCGGCGCAAGCCAAGGTCGTTCGCGGTGGCGAGCGGCGGAGCATCGCGGCGGCCGAACTCGTGCGCGGCGACATCATCCTGATTGAAGCAGGCGATACCATTCCCGCCGACGCGCGGCTGGTTCAGTCCACCGCGCTCCACACCGCCGAGGCGGCGCTCACCGGCGAAAGTCTACCCGTATCCAAGGACATCGCCGCGATCACTGAAGAGGTCGGCCTCGGTGACCGCGACAACATGATCTTCAGCGGCACGGCGGCGACTTACGGGCATGGCAAGGCCGTGGTGGTGGCGACGGGGATGCAAACCGAGATGGGGCGCATCGCCGGGATGCTAAAAGAAGCTCCGGAGGAGGCCACACCGCTGCAACTTGAGCTCGACCGTGTCGGCAAACTGCTGGGCATCATCGTCGTCGTGATCGCTGTCGTAATGATCGGGACCATCATGCTCGTCGAAGACGTGAGCGGCGTCTCGGCAATTTTCGACGTGCTCATCTTGGGCGTGGCGCTCGCGGTCGCTGCCGTGCCGGAAGGCTTGCCGGCGGTGGTGACCGCCGTGCTTGCTCTGGGCGTACAGCGCATGGCGAAGCGCAATGCGATCGTGCGCCATCTCGCGGCGGTCGAGACCCTGGGCTCGGCGAACGTGATCGCTTCCGATAAGACCGGCACCTTGACGAGGAACGAGATGACCGTACGCGTGGTTGTCACGGCAAGTGGGCGAGTGGTGTTGAGTGGCACGGGTTATGCTCCCGAAGGCGAAGTGCGGCGAGTCGACGGAGATGTGATCGACGGCGCGCTGCGAACCGAGCTGGAGCGTGCGCTCGCGGTCGGCGATCGCGCCAACAACGCCGTCTTGCAGGAGCGCGACGGCCGTTGGACCGTGGAAGGCGATCCGACCGAAGGTGCGCTTGTCGTGGCGGCGCGGAAAGCAGGTCTGGAATATGAAGCACTCGACGCACGCTTCGAGCGCGTAGGAGAAGTTCCGTTTTCCGCCGAACGCAAGTTGATGACGACGATTCATAAGGACGCGCAAAGTGAGGAACGCTTGCTGGCCTTTACCAAAGGCGCGCCGGACATATTGCTCGCGCGTTGTTCGCAGGAGCTGGTCGGCGAACAAAGCCGCCCGCTGACTTCGGAGCGTCGGACGGAGATATTGCGCACCAATGAAGCCCTGGCCGGCGAGGCGCTGCGCACGCTCGGCGTTGCCTACCGGGCGCTCCCGGCTGGCGCATTCGAGGCCGATGAAGTTGATGAGCGGATCGAGCAGGACCTCGTGTTCGCGGGATTGATCGGCATGATCGATCCTCCGCGGGAGGAGGCAAAAGAGGCGGTCGCCCGTGCCAAGGCGGCAGGGATACGGCCGATGATGATTACTGGCGATCATCCTAAAACTGCCGCGGTCATTGCCGCCGAGCTGGGAATTGCAGAAAACGGCCGAGCCGTTACCGGCGCGGAGCTCGAGAGGATGCCGGAAGAGACACTCGATCTGACGGTTCAAGAAGTGTCGGTGTATGCGCGTGTCAACCCCGAACACAAACTCCGGATCGTAAAGGGGCTGCAGCGTAAGGGCAGGACGGTGGCGGTGACCGGCGACGGCGTCAATGACGCGCCCGCTTTGAAGACCGCGGACATCGGTGTGGCGATGGGCATCACGGGGACAGACGTTTCCAAACAAGCGGCCGACATGGTGTTGGCAGACGACAATTTTGCGACGATTGTCGTCGCCGTGGAAGAGGGTAGAGCGATCTTCTCAAACATCCGCAAATTTTTGCGCTATCTGCTTTCATCAAACATCGGAGAAGTGATGACCATGTTTTTTGGCGTGCTCCTGGGGGACATGATCGGACTGACACCGCAATCCGGTGAAGGCGTAGCGCTGCCACTGCTGGCGACGCAGATTCTTTGGATCAATTTGGTGACGGACGGGGCGCCCGCGCTCGCGCTCGG
>DATBMR010000058.1:0-10763 GCA_036554745.1 Binatia bacterium | reverse complement strand
CCTGACGCTCTATCCCGAGTAACTGATCTCAGGGTGCTCTTTATAGCGGTTTTCCGGGTCGGCGGCGGAAAACGCACAGATTAAGACCATCGGTTTGCGACCGGTATTGATCATCATATGGCGCGCGCCAGCGGGAATGAGAATCGTGTCACCGGTCACGATCTTCTCCACCTCTCCATTGACCCATGCTTTTCCGGTGCCATCTTGCACCAAGATGACTTCTTCCATGCCGCGGTGGCTGTGCGGGTGACGAGGCCCCGCTTCCCGAAGCGGCAGCAGTTCGACAAAGCGAAGTGCGATGCCTTTCGATTTCAAAACTTTGTGCGACACCAGTTCTCGGAAAAAGCGGCTTGGCAGCTTTTGGGGCGCAACGTTACGGCGGTTGATTTTGCGGATCGCCACTAGGCCTCCATAACTTCTTTGATCGCCACGGTGTGGCCGGTAGCGGCCGAGCGCAGCGCCGCATCGATCACCGCGAGAGCAGCGATCCCTTCGGGCCCGCCGACTTCGGGTTGTTTCCGACTGCGGATACAATCTCCAAATTCTTCCAACTGCTCGCGAAACATGTCGCCGCTGTCGAGAGCGATCGGCTTGTGCTCCGAGGAGCCACGGTGTTGAATTTCTAGCTGACTGTGCTGGTCGACCACATCGGAGTTACTCCAGAAATTGAAATCGACCGTGAAGTAGAGGTTGGCATCCATGCCATACACGTAGGTGAAAAAGGTCCCCTGGGATGCCCAATTCGAGCCGATGTAACAGAGCTGTCCGCTCTCCATCTCGACTATGGTCATGGTCACATCTTCGCTTTCGGCCGGCGTGTAAAGCCGTTTCGCCATACAAGTCACGCTCTTCGTTGGACCGAATAGGTAATGCAGGGTATCCGTATGGTGCACGGCGAGCTGGATCAACGGGCCGCCGGGGTTCCGGTCTCTGTACCAGCGCCATTTTTCAGGTGTCAGCTCGAGGCTTCGGTCGTTGGAAAAATTGCATTCCGCCATGACGAGCTTGCCGATGCCGCCCTGATCGATGATCTGCTTGATTTTGCGGCTGCCTTTCAGCCGACGCGCGCTGTGGCCCACCGATAAGATTACGCCGGCCTCTCGGCAGACGCGGTCGATCGCGATGGCATCCGCCAAAAGATGCGCGAGCGGCTTGTCGACGTAGACGTTTTTTCTTTTCTCGGCCGCTTTGACGATCGGCTCGGCGTGGGCGTCGTTGGGCGTCGTGATAATCAGTCCCTCTACCTCGGGGTCGTCCAGCAGTTCTTCATAGCTCTTCGCTGACCGGCAGCCGTATTGCTGCGAGAAAACGTCACGGCTCTTTTCCGAGCGGCTGAAGCAGTTGACGAGGCGCAGCCGATCGCTGCGCTTGATCGACTCAGCAAGAACTTTCGCCCAGCGCCCGAGCCCAACGGCAGCGACTCGCACCGGATCATTTGCCATGTTCATTCAACTCCTTAAAAGTTTGCTCGATATATTCTGCGGCGGCGTTGGCGACGCCTTCTAAAAATTCTTTGGCTTTTTCGGGGGTCGCCTTTTGTGGCTCGCCGTACCAGCCGGTGGGAGCGATTTCTCTGATATCCTTTAAGAAGGGGTAGCCCGCGCGCCCGCGCCTGAGCGCATCGATCTTGCGCGCATGCTCCGGAGAGGAAGAATTGGTCGCGCGTTCGAGGTGCACCAGCGAGGGATCATAGGCGAGAACCGGCAAGACCTCGAGCTCTCCGCCATGGGTAAGGCCGCACTCTTTGCCGAAAAGCTCAAAAGCGATATAGCAAGCTTGCACCACGAGCACGCGCAGTCCGTAGCGCTGCTGCACCGATACGCCGGCGAGATTCATCGAGGCCGTGTTTCCCTCATGCCAGTTGAGAAAAACCACCCGCTTCGCGCCGTGCTGCGCCAAACTCGCGCAGATATCCTCGACCACGGCAATAAAAGTCTTTGGCTGCAGAGTCAGCGTGCCGGCAAAGGACATGTGGAACGGAGTTACGCCGATCGGACAGAACGGCACCAAAAGAGCGTCGACCCGATCGGCGACCTGCTGGCCGATCACCAATGAAGCGAGATAGTCCGTGCCGCAGGGAAGGTGGGGGCCATGTTGCTCGACGCTCCCCATCGGAAGAATGGCGAGGCCGCTGCGCTTCAAAATCGCTTCAGCCTCGGGCTGGGTCATCTTGAGTAGAGACTCTCTCATGGTGCTCCGGCTCCTCTCGATTCGCTGATCTCAGACCTTCACCGGCGAATCATCTTCCTTGGTTAGCTTACCGAACAGGCTCTCCGCTCGGGTTTCGGAATGAAGCATTTCCCGGGGAAATACGATCTTCACCGCATCCGTCGGACAGTATTCTTCACAGCTCCCACAGTACCAGCATTCGTCTTCGTATTTGATCACGGGAGTTTTTTGCGGATCGAGACGGTAGATAATATCTCCGGGGCAGAATTGGTCGCAGAGCGTGCAACCCTTGACGCAGAGATCGTCGTTAATCAATATGGGCATGGGTAGTCTCCACGGGCACATCTTTCAATTCGATCGATCGGTAATCGACGGCGTAGCCCGGATCGCGCTTTTGTAACACGATCATTTTGCGCCAGTTGGCATCGTCCCGGTGCGGAAAATCCGCGCGAAAATGCGAATAACTACCGCGGCTCTCGCGCCGTTCCAAGGCGGCCGTCGCGAGCATTTCGGCAACCTCGCGGATGTTGCGCGCTTCATGCGCGCGCATGAGCTCGTGATAGTCGTGAGCGCAGAGCGAAGACTCTTCAGCAGACAGCGCCGTGAGTTCTGCGATCGCCGTGCGCAGCTTGTCCGCGGTTCTCTGATAACCGATGTAGTCTGTCACAATCTGCCGCACCTTGTCTTCGTAATCGCGCGGCGAGATTCCCTTTGGGTTACGGCAAGGATAGAGGAGATGCTCTTGCTCGGCCGCAATTTCTTGATCCTGCACACGCTCTTCGGCGCCATGGTAACGGGCGAATCCAGCCGCCTGCTTGCCCGCCTCATAGCCCATGACCGCCGCGCCGGAGATACCTCCGCTAACGGTACAGCAATCGCCGGCGGCGAATAGCCCGCCGATGTTGGTCCCGGTTTTGTCATCAATCAAGATACCGCTGCCACGGAAGTAGACGCCGCCGCGGCGCGAGGAAAATTCCGAAACCGTGACCTCGAACGGCTCTTTTTTGAGATCAATGCCTTTTTCTTTAAACCAGCGTGGCAGCGAGGGCCGATCGACCCCAAGGGTTTCCTCCAATCGTGCGAGAATGTCCGCCGATAGATGGCGGCAGTCGCAATAGACCGGCGCGTTGCCGGCGAGCGTTTCGCTAATGATGGCGCTGGTGAGAATGTCGCGCCGCGCGCGCTCCCCGGCGGGATCGTACTTGAGCATGAAACGTTCGCCCTTGGCATTGATGAAGTGAGCGCCAAGCCCCGTCAGCGAATTGGTTCCCTGGGAGGAGATGCCCTTCGGCGTGATCGTGTTCTCGGTAAATTCCATGTTGGCGAGCAAAACCCCATGGCGCGCCGCCATCGCCTGAGCGTCGCCGGTGTTGTACGGGCAGTGCCAGCTATCGAACGCGAGTCCCGACGAATTGCGCGAGAGCCGATTGGTGTCGCCAGTCGCTAGCACGATCGCCTTGGCACGAAAGAAATAAAATTGACCTGTCCGGATGTGAAATACCGACGCGCCGACGGTCTGATTTTTTCGGGTTAGAAAATTGACGGCCATGGTACGAAGAAAAATTTGCGCGTTGGAGTCGAGGACGGCGCGGGAAATCTTCGGCTTGAACTTGCTGCCATCGAAATCGATGTGATATTCACCCGGCAAGCCAAACGTCCGGTGGCGGAAGTATTTGCCCGTTGCAGGGTCTCTGAAGGGCACCCCCATCTTTTCCAATTTTTTGAGCATGGCGGGAAGACCGCGAACAAAGGTTTCCACCGGCTTCATATCGACGATGCAGTCGGTCAGCTGCGGGACCTGCTGCAAGAGATAATCCGGCGTGTCCCACTCGGGTCCATCCTCGGCGACCGCGAGGATCTGGTCGACGCCTGCCGCAATGCTGCCACAGCGTTCCAGCAGCCCGCCTTTGTCGACCACCGCGACGCGGGCGTTCATCTCGCGCGCGCCGATGGCAGCGAGACATCCGGCCACACCGCCGCCGATGACAAGAACGTCGGTGTCGATAGTCTGCGCTTTGGCACCGCTCACGATCAGTTTTTTAACCTCGATTGTCGGTCGAGAACTATATCACGCCAGGGTAAAACATGAACGTCATCCCAGGTTGACTGAAATCACGCTGATTTTCTCCGCGGGCAGATGCAACGACACTTTTGTGCCGTCGGTAAAAACCTCGCCTGGCGGCGCTTGAACTCTGAGAATGCTCTCGCCTACGCGCACTCGATAATCTACCTTGTCGCCGAGGTAGGACCCTTTCTCTACGACCCCGTGAAGCTCGTTTCTCGTTTGATGTCCTTCTTTGTATATCCGGACGTTGTGCGGCCGTATCGAAAGGAGCACGTCTGCGCCTGCGTTGAGTGTCCTGGATCCAGCGACTTCCAGTTCCTGTCGCCCGGCCAAGCACACGGTTGTCTCGCCGGTTGCTTTACCGGGGAAAAAGTTGGCGAGTCCGATGAATTCGGCGGTGAAGGGATCTTCCGGGCTGTCGTAAATCTCACGCGGCTTGCCGATCTGCTTGATTTTTCCGTGCGACATGACCGCGATCCGGTCGGAAATGGCCATCGCTTCCGCCTGGTCATGGGTGACATAAATCGAGGTAACGCCGATTCTTCGTTGAATCTCTTTGAGCTCGAATCTCATTTCCTCTCTGAGCTTCGCGTCCAGATTGCTCAACGGCTCATCGAACAGCAAGATGTCGGGCTCGACCGCCAGCGCGCGCGCCAACGCGACGCGCTGTTGCTGCCCGCCGCTCAGGTTCGACGGGTAGCGGTCTTCCAAGCCGTCCAGCTTGACCAATTCCAGGGAGGTGCGTACTCGTCGGCGGATTTCTTCCTTGGATTTTTTCAAGTTGTGCAAGGGAAAAGCGACGTTCTCGAAGACGTTCATGTGCGGCCAGACGGCGTAGCTCTGAAAGACCATCCCCATGTTGCGCTTTTCCGGCGGAACCACTTTGGTGCCGGGAGAGGACAATAGTTTGCCACCAACTCTAATTTCTCCGTCGGTCGGTTCGATAAGCCCAGCGATCATCCTCAACGTGGTGGTTTTGCCGCAGCCGCTGGGTCCCAAAAGAGTCATGAATTCACCCTTGCCCATGTCAAGATCAACGCCGTCAACCGCGACCGTCTTGCCGTACACTTTACGGAGTCTTGTTAGCTCGACGTGTGCCAAGTGACTTCTTCTCTTGTTTTAGTTTCCCGTCTCCCGGGATCGTAGCTTAATGATAATGGCCGGCAAAAGAGTGACGAGTGACAGTACAGTCATGAGCGCGGCCGCGTTGTTCAACTGAAACGCGCCCTCTTCGAACATCTCGTAGATGGCTACTGAGATGGTTTCATTCCCAGGCGAGAACAATAACAACGAGGCCGGCAATTCTCTCAACGAGTTGATGAACGCGATGACCCAACCCGCCATGACGCTCGGAATCGTAAGCGGCACGATAATTCTAAAAAAAGTCCGGCGCGGCGGCGTACTGTGAATTCGCGCGGCCTCCTCCAGTGTAGGGTCGACTCTCGAGAGTCCCGCATGGGCGGCGCTGTACGCATAGGGTAGATTCCGAATTAAATAAGCGAGCAGCAGGATCCAAATCGTGCCGATCAATTGGAGGGGAGGCCGAATATAGGTGTAGAGAAGCGACACGGAGATGACGCTGCCGGGTATCGCGACCGGCCATCGGGTCAGGTAGGCAAGCAAGCCCCGACCGGGAATTTGCGATCTCTTGACGACGACCGCCACAGCGAGTGTGAAGAGCGCCAGCAGGGTAGCGGCAGAGATGGCCAGCAAAAAGCTGTTGCGCACTGCACGGAAAACGAACGGATGTTCGGTGAAAATATAGACGTAGTGTTTGAAAGTAAAATTGCTCAGGGTTAAATCTACGCCGAGCGCCGGGCTCAGCGAGACCATGATCATGCCGACATAGGGCAATATGACTGCGATCGAGACGAACAGCGTTGACGCAGCAAAGGCTACCCAGCGCCAGTTGCCGAGTCTGACGCGATCCATGGTCTCTTTTCCGGTAACCGTGACGAACGACTTTCCGGCGAGTATTTTGTTTTGCCCATAGATAAGCAGGCTGGTGATCAACAAGAGCACCACCGATAGGGTTGTGGCAAATCCCCACTCCGGCGGATAAACCGCGATGGAGCGATAGATTTCTACCGGCAAGATGGGGATGCGCGCGAGGACGCCGATGGTTCCTCCGATCGAGAACTGCTCAATGGAGATGGTAAACACCAGCATGAATGCCGCTGCTACACTGGGCGCAACCAGAGGTATGGTGATCTTTCGAAAAGTTTTGAATTCACTCGCCCCGCTCATCCGGGCGGCGTCTTCGAGTGATCGGTCCATCGTCGCGAACGCTCCCGAAGTCAGCAGGAACGCCCACGGATAGAGATGAGTGGCGAGCGCCCAGATCATGCCGGGCATGGTCAAGATGTTAAAGGGGGCGCTTGGTAACCCGAAAAACCACATGAGAAATTGGTTGAACAGTCCAGCCTTGGGCGTGAGGAGAAATATCCAGGCGAGGGCGGCAGCGATGGTCGGAAGGCCGTAAGGCGCGATATGCAGAATCGTGAAAGCCTTTCTAAACGGTAAATCCGTGCAAACGCAGAGCCAGGCGAAGATCGTGCCCGCCGCGGTTGCGAGCAGGGCCGAGCCTAGACCCAGGATCACCGTGTTGACCATTATCTTGAAGAAGCGCGTGGACAGGAGCTGGGTGTAATTGCCTATCGTAAAGCCCGTCTCATCGAGGAAACTCGAGCCGACGAGCCCGGCGAGGGGATAAACAACCAACACCGTCAAAACGAGAAGCGGGAGAATGACCGGAAGAAAGCGCGACAGCCTGCGCAGGGGCGCTTCGGCCGGCTTGGCCAAAGGCAGCCCGTTGTTGGTCCATCGCCAAAGCGAGATTGTTCGGTTTGCGCGCTCCGCCATAGCACCTGCCAGCACTATGCCGGATTATTCAGGCGCTCGCAGCCCGGTTGCATTACAGAGCCTGCGCGCGGTGCTCGCTGTACGAGTGATTGCAGATCGCAGACTTTAGACACCGAACACGATGTCATGGAGATCCGAACGCGTCCTTTCGCCTCTCCCGGCTTTGCTCATTGAAAGCGACCACTGGATTTTCCCTTATCATGAAAAATGATGGCTCGTTCTATTGCCCCATTCGTTTGCGAAACTGCTTGGTGACTTCTCCGGGATTGAGGTTGGCCCAGTCGACCTTTGGGTAGTCTTTTACAAGTTCGCTGATAGGCGGCAGGACCTTTGCCATCGGCGTGGCTTTGTTGAGATAGGCGACATAGCCGTGTCGTCCCTTGGAGGCTGCGGACGCTCCCTCGGCGCTCATCAGGAAGTTTGCCAGCAGCAACGCGGCGTTGGGATGCGGGGCGGCCTTAGGGATCGCCATTCCAGCCCACCAGGGTGCGAGACCGTCTTTGGGGAAGATCGTGCCGATCGGCGAGCCCTGCGCCTCGGCTTCAAGGATGTCAAAGCAATTAACAATGCCGATCGGCCTCTCCCCTGTCGCTAACAACGCGACGGTCTCGTCGCTGCTGGGAGCGACGATGGGATTGTTGGCGTGCAGCTTATCGAAATAGTCCCAGCCATATTTACGGCTGATGTAAACAATCCAGCCGAAAGTTGGCCCGGCTTCCGGACCGGCGGTCGCGACTTTGCCTTTCCACTTTGGCGTGAGGAGCTCCTGCCAACTCTTCGGGGCGTCGCCCTCGGTGACCGTTTTTTTATTATAGCCGATGCAACTGATCAGCAGCCTTCTCGACCAGATAAAGTCTTCGCCGTCCCTGAACCGATCCGAAATCTGCTCGTTGGCGTGGCTGGCTTTCCATTGCTTCAGATAGCCTTTCTTTTTCCAGTCGAAAAACACGAGCGGGTTGGTAATGTCCAGCACGTCGGAGCGAACGGTGTTGGTTTCGAACTCGGACTGTGCCACCTTGAGAATCCGTCCGGTCGATTGCCGGTTGAGCTCGATGGGGATGCCATACTTAGCCTGAAACGCCTTCACCGGCTCTGCAAGAGCGGTCCGATCTTCCGAGGAGTAAAAAACGACTTTACCCTCTTTCTTGGCTGCATCTAGAAGCGGATCCTTCGATTGCGCTTGTGCTGTTGCACCGAAAGCCAATCCGACCAAGATAGCCCAAGCCAAGATAAGATATTTGCGCTTCATAGGACTCTCCTTTCCTCGCCGCACGTTATGGTTCCGGATACCCGCTTCGCAGGCATGACTGTTGGGAGACCAGTATCGCGGTCTCTATCTATCGTAAAGCTCCCTTATTCACAAGATTCTTAGGAGAACCGCCGCGCAGCACGCGAATGACTTCGGCGCAGGCTTTCTGGCGCAGTTCTTTTTGTGATCGTTGTGTGTACCAGGCGCAATGGGGTGTGATGACGACGCGCTCCGAAGATCGGAGCGGATGCTCGCTTCCCGGCGGCTCGTGTTCCATGACATCGAGAGCGGCGCCGCCGATCCGGCCTTCGACTAAGGCATGCTGCAAGGCGTTTTCGTCGACGAGTTCTCCTCTCGCCGTATTGATCAAGTAGCTCGTGCCTTTCATTTGCCGCAATCGCTGCGCGTCGATGATGTGGTGCGTCTTTGCCGTGAGCGGCAAATGAAGCGAGATAAAGTCGGCGCCGCGGATCAAACGGTTAAGCGATACACTCTTGGCGCCGCGCTTCTGAATTCGGCTCTTTTCGAGATAAGGATCATAAGCCCAGACTTGGAATCCTATTGCCCGTGACATCCGGCACAAAGCTTGAGCGATGCGGCCGAAACCCACGAGGCCCAAAACTTGATCCCGCGGCGACTCGAGCGGCCGCAATGGAGCGATATCCCACTTTCCGCTTTTTGTCGTCTGCTGAGCGATCGGTAATTTCCTTGACCAGTTCAAAATGAGAGTCAGGGCATGGGTGGCGACTTCGTCTATGCAATAGTCAGGGACATTGGCGACATAAATGCCGCGCTTGGTGCACTCGGCGAGATCGACCGCGTCGACGCCGATGCCGTAGCGTACGACCGCTTTCAGCTCGGGCAGCCGCCGAATAACGGCTGCGTTGATCTTGGGCGCGCCACCGCAAAGAATAACCTGCGCCCTCTCAGAGGCAACAATAATGTCATCTTCGGTTGTTCCGCTGGATTCGGATAGCTCGACTCCGAGCGAACGCAGCACCCGCCGCTCGATGGCGAGGTCGCCGTAGCGCGCGCCAAGGACTGCGACTTTTTTCCGTGCTGATCGTGTCACAAGCACATATGCGAACGAGTTGAATTCACCACGCGCGGTTATCCGAGTTAGCAAACATGCTGGAGCACATCCAGGTATTTAAGTCCGGTGGCGGTGTTGAAGATGACGACCTCATCGCCGGGCTTGATCCACTGTCGCTCGGTCAAATGACGCAGCGCGGCAACGCAAGCGGCCCCCTCGGGGCAGAAAAAAATGCCCTCGGCCCGGCCAATGCGCGGAATCTCGGCCAACATCTCTTCATCGCTTACGCTTAATGCTGTGCCGTCGCTTTCGCGCAGTGCGCGTAACATGAGAAAGTCGGCAACCGCCTGGGGCACACGAAGGCCGGACGCAACGGTCTTGGCGTTTGGCCATGGCTCGGCGGTATCTTTGCCGCCCGCAAAGGCTCTTACAATGGGAGCGCAACCGCTCGCCTGCACCGAAACCATGCGCGGTCGATCTTTGCCAAGCCAGCCTAACTCTTCCATCTCGGCAAACGCCTTCCACATGCCGATGAGACCGGTGCCGCCGCCGGTAGGATAGATGATCACGTCGGGTAGTCTCCAGTTGAGCTGCTCTGCAATCTCGTACCCCATCGTCTTCTTGCCTTCGACGCGATAGGGCTCCTTTAAGGTGGAAACATCAAACCAACCTTCGGCGGCTTTCTTTTCGGCGACGATCCTGCCGCAATCTGTTATCAAGCCGTCCACCAGAGTAACCCTCGCCCCGTATTGCCGCGCTTCGATTTGATTTGCCGCGGGCGTATCCTTGGGCATGAAAACATTGGCTTCGATGCCGGCGCGCGCCGCGTAAGCCGAAAGCGAACCGCCGGCGTTTCCCGCCGATGGAATGGCGATTTTTTTTACCCCCAACTCTTTGGCGCGCGAGACCGCAAGGCAAAGACCGCGGTCCTTAAACGAGCCGGTGGGATTCTGCGCCTCGTCTTTAATCCAGACGCGCCGCAAGCCGACCTCGCGAGCCAATGTTTTGGCTTCGAGGAGCGGTGTAAACCCCTCGCCCAATGAAACGACGTTGGCGTCATCTTGCACCGGTAACAGCTCGCGATAGCGCCAGAGCGTGGCGCCTCGCCCCTGAAAGGAAGATTGAGCCAACGCGGTGGCCGCTTTCTTTAGATTGTAGCGTACCAGCAAGGGGGATCCGCACACGCACAGGTTAAGTAGGTGAGCGAGTGGGAAATGATTATCACAGCGAGGACAAACAATCTCGGTCGCGAAGCTCATGCGCGATTCACTCGGAGTATATTGCACCGGCACATAGGGCCGGTCGACGTTAGGTTCTCAACACCCATTTGTCAACAGCGCTGGTCGAGGTCACGGGTGAGGCATGGGGCACTGGGCGGGAATAGG
>DATBMR010000011.1:0-22133 GCA_036554745.1 Binatia bacterium | reverse complement strand
CTCAACGTGCGCGCGGCGGGCTACGAGATCGTCGTCAACGATATCCGGCATGAGGCGGCCGCGGCGCACCTGAAGGCTGGCGCATCGTGGGGCGGCTCGGCACGCGAAGTCGCCGAGGCCGCCGATGTCGTACTTACATCCTTGCCGGGGCCGCGCGAGGTCGAGACGGCAGCCCTTGCGGAGGATGGCTTGCTCTCCGGCATGCATCCTGGCACCGCGTGGTTCGACCTCTCGACCAACTCGCCTTCCGTGGTCCGGCGCCTGCACCAAATTTTCCGCGCAAAAGGCGTTGAGATGCTCGATGCGCCGGTGAGCGGCGGTCCCACCGGTGCGAAGAGCCGGAAGCTCGCCTTGTGGGTAAGCGGCGACCGAGCCGCATTCGAGCGCTACAAACCGGTGCTGGACGCGATCGGCGATCAGCCCATGTACATCGGACCCATCGGTGCGGGCACGATAGCGAAGCTTGCGCACAACACCGCCGGCTACGCGATCCTGGCTGCGCTCGCGGAAGTGTTCACGCTTGGAGTCAAGGCTGGGGTCGAACCGCTCGCGCTATGGCAAGCACTGCGGCAAGGGGCAACCGGCCGCGCAAGAACCTTTGATCGGCTCGCCGACCAGTTTCTGCCGCGCGTTTTTGATCCGCCCGCGTTCGCTCTGAAACTCGCTCACAAAGACATAACCTTGGCGACCGAGCTCGGCCGCGAATTGAATGTTCCGCTACGGATCGCCGCGCTGGTGCATGAGGAGCTGACGGAAGCGCTCAACCGCGGGTGGGGCGAGCACGATTCACGGATGTTCATGCTGCTCCAGGAGGAGCGCGCCGGCGTGAGCATCGCCGTGCCCAAAGACGAAGTCCAGAAAGCGCTCACGCGCGGCTAGCAGGCTGCTGAGAAGCCTGCTCCGTTTTTCATCGATCGGATAACTTGACTATTCTCTGAGCGATCGGCCAAAGATAAATTTTACTTAGGAGGTAGGGATGGCTGAGCGGAAGCTTACCGGAAAGATTGCGCGTGAGCGGATTCGTTTGATGGAGACGCCGCGGCCGCCAGAGGGAATCGTCGAAGGCTTTCGCGCGCTCGGCGACGCCAGCGGCATCGTTTCGGACGTCATGGACGAGCTTGGCATCACCGGCGTGATCGGCGCATCAGTGCTCAAGCCGACGCTGCCCGGACAAAGCATCGTCGGTCCCGCGCTTACGGTCCGCAATATCGTGCAGCGCGAGCATGTTTACGAAGCCGCACGGCGACACGTCAACAAGATGGCGGAGTTCGAAGCGCACAATCTCGCTCTACCCGGCGACATCGTCGTCATCGACGGAGTAGCGGGAATATCCAATATGGGCGGGATTTCGGCGCAAACCGGCAAGCGCCAGGGCGAAGCGGGCGCGGTCGTATTCGGCGGCGTACGCGACGTCGGCCACTCGCGCCGGGTCGGCTATCCGGTATGGGCTACGGAGTTCACGCCCGTAACCGGCAAGTGGCGCATTGAGACAGTCGAGATCAACGGGGAGATTGTGGTCGGAGGCGTGCGCATCGCGCCGGGTGATATCGTGCTCGCCGACGATACCGGCGTCTGTTTCATCCCGCGCGGGCGCGCCGCCGAGGTGTTGGCGCTGGCAAAACAAAAATCCACTGCCGAAAAAGCCAAATGCGAAGCGATCGATGCCGGCGTGCCGGTCGCTGACTTGCCGGCATAGCAGCTGCGCTCAACGGTCTGGCTAGCCCTGGCGCTCGCCTGGAATTGCAGTGATGGATCTGATGTTACAACTCCAATAGTTCAGCTCAGGCAGCATACGATTTTTTATAATCTGCTGATGCCCGCGGTCTCCGGAAACCGAACCTCGAACCTCGAACTTTGAACAATTCTTAGAGGCCATAGAACCTCTGGGAATTGGTCTCCAGAATTTTATGCGCCTGGGCGTTAGTGATCCTGCCCTCTTCCGCCCAGCTGCGAACTTCGTCCAGCCCGCTCAAGTTGGCGGAGATGTCGGTATGACTGTAGTCGGTGCCGATCATCAAGTTATCTTCGGTGCCGAACTTCAGCAGATTCTCGATGTCGTCGATGGGGTCGATCGTGACGAACAAGCGATTGGCGCGGAAAATTTCCGGTTCGAGCTCGAACAGGCGCGGCAAGGGAGTGTTTTGCCCGCGCAGCGACTGGCGTTTCACCGCTCCCAACTGGGAGATCATGTAAGGAATCCACGATGCGCCCGATTCAATCAGCCCGAAGCGGAGTTTCGGAAATTTTTTTGGGACCCCCGAGCTCACCAGCTCGGTGAAGGAATACATGATCGGGAATCCCCTGTCCCATTCGCTCGCCGGCAACGGATGGCCGGTGTGGATGCATAAAGGCAAATCGAGCGCGCTCGCTTCCTCGTAAATCGGAAAAAAGTGCGCATCGCTCACCTTTCGGTTGAGATCGAATCCGCGCTTGAAGATGCCGCACGCGCCGTGCTCCTTTGCCCAACGTAGTTCATCGACCGCTTTCTCGGGCTGCAGCAACGGCAGAACCGCGGCCCAGCGCAGACGCCCTTTCGTATCTGAGCATTTCTCGGCAATCCAGCGGTTGTAGGCCGTCGTCAGCGCCCATTCGGCTTCGGCGTTGATGGTATTGTAGCGAATGAAGAAGGTCGGAAAGATCACCTGCACGGCGACACCCATCTTGTCCATGTGGGCCAGTCGCCCTGGCACGTCCTGAAGCTCGCGAAACATCCGGGGCGGGTGGTTGACTTCATCCCGGATCGCACGGTTCTGCAGCCTGCCTTCAACCACCCAGCAGCGGCTATTGGTCGGGTTGTATCCGGCGCGTTTGGCTTCATCCTGCGGCATCAAAACCGTCACCGGTATATAGTTCGCGTAGGCGGTTCCCTCCAATTTTTTCCAGGTCTCTTCACATTCATCGACGTGCGTATCGGCATCAATCACCGGCATCGGGTTCTCTCCTTTCATCCCTAAATGTGAATAAAACGGCTCAAAGTTCAAGACTTCGGGGAAGCCCCAGCCTACAGTTGATCGCTTGCCCGCTTTAGGCATAAATGGCGACGGATATTCACCTTCGGCAGAATGGGAGTCGACTATGAATACGATGTCCGATGAGATCCGGGTAATGACGTCAGGCGCGTTCACCGCGGCCTATCTCGAGCTGATTCCCCAGCTCGAAACCCTTACGAAGAAAAAATTCGTGACCTCCGCAACGTCCATCGGCACCGGCGAGCAATCGATTCCGAATCGACTGCGGCGCGGTGAGGTCGTTGACGTCGTCATTGTCGCGGATGCCGTGCTTGCCGGTTTCATCAAGGAAGGCCTGATCATCGCCGAAAGCCATACTCCGCTGGCACGCTCAGCGATCGGTATGGCGGTGCGAGCCGGCGCTCCGAAGCCGGACATTGGTACGGTCGACGCACTAAAGCGTACACTGTTGCAGGCGAAATCGATCGCCTACTCCGCGAGCGTCAGCGGCGATTATCTAACTAAGGAGCTGGTGCAACGCTTGGGTATAGCCGATCAGGTGCTGAGCAAAAGCCGGCGGGTCGAGGGCGGCGAAAGAGTCGGTGCCGTGATCGCACGAGGAGAGGCGGAGATCGGCTTCCAGCAGCTGAGCGAGCTACTGCCGGTGCCCGGCATCGCGCATATCACGCCGCTGCCACCGGAGGTCCAGAAGGTTTCAGTGTTCTCGGCGGGTGTCGCCGTTAGCACTCGGGATTCCGAATCGGCACATGCGGTGATCAGATTCCTCGCCTCACCGGCAGCGGCCGACGCGATTACCAAGAGCGGGTTGGAGCCGATCCAACATTGACGTTCCAGACGTTCTGGCGGCTCGTGCAAACCGTTCAAGACATTGAGCCGCTTCGCTCCGTTCAAATCGTTAGCCGGGCGTCGATACTCGAAAAAACTGGATCGTGTCCTGATCAGTCCGCGCATTTGGCAGCAAAGTGATCCCAGGCGCGCTCGACGGAGGTCGGCTTGAAAGTCCGTTTAGCGATTCGCTCGGCTTCGTCGCGCTCGAGAAACATCGGGGTTCCGAGCCGCATCGCGTCGGTTTGAAGCCGCGCCGATTCCTCTAAGAAAAGTGCCAGCACGCAGACTTCGCGAATCGAGCGCCCGACGACGACTGCCCCATGCCCTCTGAGCATCAGCGCCTTTGAGTTGCCGAGCAACTTGGCCATATCGCCTGCGCGCGCCGGCGATTCGACCTGACCGGTTCCGGTATAGAGCGGCACTCCCTCGTAGAAGATCGCGCTATAATTGTGCATCGGCTGGACAGTTTGGCCGAGGACGCTCAGCAGAATGACCGCCGGCGAGTGAAAATGAAGGACTGCTTTGACGTCCGGACGGGTTTTGTAGATCGCCTGGTGCAAGGACGACTGCGCCACGGGCTTTTCGAAATCGACAAAGAACAAATCCTCGCTCTTCACCAAAGCCGGGCTCTTGCGCGGCATGAACATCATCTCATTACCGTCATTGCTGCGTGCGCTGAGGTGAGCGAATGCGTCGCTGAGTCCCTCGTGAAAAATGATCCGCAGTGCCGTGATGAAGTCGCTTTTAGTGGCGTTATAGGATTCGTCGATCATATTTTTCCTTTCTCACCGCGCCCAAAGACGCGGAATCAAGGCCGCAATTTGTTTCTGGGCTGCGTTCGATTGTGCGCGCTCATTCACCTTGACATTTACCGTTTCTCGCGGAATTCTCAAAGCGAAAAGAACGATCAATCCGCCGAGTCTCCCTCTATCTCCAGCGGCGAAAAAAAATTTAAACGTCCTCGGCTGACGCCACGTAAATGACCGAACTGCAAAGCCCCACGGCCCCGGCCGCAAGCCAGTTGAGCGAGACGCAGTTGCTTCGTTTGCTCGAAACAGCGGTGGCCCAGGCGAAAGAATCGATCATGATCACGACGGCCGATCTCGATCCGCCCGGACCGCAAGTAATTTTTGTCAATCCGGCGTTTACGGAAATGACCGGCTATCGGCGGAGCGAGATTCTCGGCAAAACGCCGCGCCTCCTTCAGGGCCCTAAGACTGACCGGGAGATGCTTCGGCGTTTGCGTGACACCCTCGTCCGCGGCGAGAATTTTAGCGCCGAGACGGTCAACTATCGCAAGGACGGCAGCGAGTATTTCGTCGCCTGGGATATTACGCCGGTGCGCGACGCGCAGGGAAGGATCGTTCAGTATCTTTCCATCCAAAGGGACGTGACCGAACGGAAAAAAGCGGAAGCCAAACTGGCGGAGCTGCTCGCGCAGGTGCAAAAAAGCCGTAACGACTTGAGCTCAATCTTGAACGAGCTGCGCCTCGGTACCGCCATGACCGATGAAAACGGCCGGATCGTTTTCCTCAATAACGTGGCGCGAGAGCTTTTCGGCAAGCGCGCAGCGGAGGTCTACGGCCAAGCCTTGGACGATGTACTGCCGATCGACGCTGACGAACGAAGCGAATTGCGCAGGGTTTTGCTTCGGCCGCCCGGCGAGCGATCCAAACTGTCGGTCCACGTCGACCTTACCGATGGGCGACGCGCCTGGCTGGAAGTGGAGGTGAAAGACGACCCGCGCGACCCGCGCGGCAAGATTTTCTTGTTGTACGACGTGACCGAGGTGCACGACTTGCGCTTGTTACTCGATAAGCGCGCCCGCTTTCACGATCTGCTCGGCAAGTGCAAAGCCATGCAGCTGGTCTATCAGCAAATCCGCGATGTCGCCCAGGTGGATGCGACGGTGTTGATCGAAGGCGAGACCGGCACCGGCAAGGAGCTGGTAGCTCGCGCCATCCATTTTTCCAGCCGTCGCAAGGATAAACCTTTCGTGGCGGTGAATTGTGCCGGCCTCACCGAATCGCTGCTTGGCAGTCAGCTTTTCGGCCATAGGCGCGGCGCGTTTACCGGTGCCGTCGAAGATCATCAAGGCTTGTTCGAAGCGGCCAACGGCGGCACGTTGTTCCTCGACGAGATCGGCGATATCCCGATGACCGTGCAAAATCAGCTGCTGCGCGTTCTGCAGGAGCGCGAGATCATGCGGCTGGGCGAATCCAAACCGCGCAAGATCGACGTGCGCGTTGTCGCTGCCACTCATCGATCTTTGACCGATGAAGTTAGCAAGGGCAACTTCCGTTCGGATTTGCTCTATCGCATCCGCGTGGCGCGGATTCTGCTGCCACCCCTGCGTCAACGGCGCGAAGACATACCGCTGTTGGCGGCCGCTTTTCTCGCCCAATTTGCGACCACGAGCGGCAAGCCGGTCAAGGAATTGGGTCTGGACGCACTGCGCCTGCTGGCGGAGTACGACTGGCCGGGCAATGTGCGTGAGCTCAAGAGCGCCGTTGAGTTCGCCGCCATCCGCTGCAAGGGTTCGGTGCTCCAGGAAGACGACTTGCCTCCCGAGATCAATCCGCCTCTCGAACTCGATAGCGGATCTAGCGGCGTTGACGAAAAGACGCGCTTTCTCGAAGCGCTCGAGCGCGCGCGCGGCAATCGTGCCCTGGCGGCGCGACTTTTGGGAATCAGCCGCGCGACTTTTTACCGCCGTTTAGCCGACCTCAATATTCCCCTGGCGGGAAAATAAGCCCCACCGTTTCACTTGAGACAGCTTGAGACAGTTCGTGAGACGGTCGGCTGTCTCAGCGATCCGCCGCGGTTACGCGTACAACCCTCTCCTTGTGCAAATTTCATCATAAATCCTCCGCAAACGCAGAGCGATGCCGATGGCACCGCAGTTGCTCTATTCGAGTAGCAGGAGATTCAAAAAAAATAATATGAAGGAGGAAAGGAAAATGAGAATCTTCAAAAGGACTGTAGCAACGTTGGTCGTGACTGTTGGATTGGGGTTTGCCGGACCAGCGAAAGGCGAATCAATGCCGGACAAGGACATCGTCGACATCGCGGTATCGGCGGGGTCGTTCAATACTCTCGTCGCCGCGGTACAAGCGGCGGGTCTTGTCGAAACGCTCAAAGGGGAAGGACCCCTGACCGTTTTTGCTCCCACGGATGAAGCATTTGCCAAGTTGCCGGAGGGTACGGTGGAAAGTCTGCTCAAGCCGGAAAATCGCTCGAAGCTCCAAGCGGTTCTCACTTACCACGTGGTTCCTGGCCGAGTGACTGCAGACGAGGTTGTAAAGCTTAGCTCGGCTGCAACCGCGAATGGCCGCGAATTGAGAATCACGGCGAACGGCGAACAAGTGATGGTTGACAATGCCAATGTCATCCAAACTGACATCATGGCAAGCAATGGGATCATCCATGTGATCGATGCGGTCGTGATTCCGTGAGGCTGAGTAACGATCGGCGAGGCTGGCACGAAAGTGCCAGCCTCTTTATTTCATTCTCCTCGCATCGTTTCTTAGCAGATCTGCTTTAATTTATATCGCTCGCTAACGTTAGCGATCCAATCTAAACCAGGTCCGTGCCACAGTATTGGCACTTGCGCGCCTGGTGTTTTACGCGCTGGGCGCACCCGGAGCAAACCTTCGTTGAAGTCCTGCGCCACAGCACGGCACCGATAATTATTAACGTGATTCCGACGAACGGGACGCCGCCGGCACCCGACCCGACCACCGAACCCAAAACACAGCTGACCACAGTCATCATAACACCGACACAGAAAACCAGTTTAGCGCCAAGCTGGGCGAGAAATTGCATCTTGATTTATCTCGACTAGCGGCGCGTAATCACTGAGATCTCATGTCGCATGGGTCGGGTCCCAGCAAGTTCGGAGGTTTTCGTTAAAACCATCAAGGGTCTGCATGTCTTCATCGGTAATTTCAAAATCGAACACCTGGGCGTTTTCGCGGATGCGGGCGGGGTTGGCCGATTTGGGAATGACCACCAGACCGTGTTGGATCGCCCATCGGATCAATATTTGCGCTGTCGATTTCGTCTCGTTGGCTGGGGAAGAACCCGAGGGCGATTGACCAGCTCTGGGATATTTCTTGGCAATCGCAACCAATTTTCGATCGTTCAACCGCTCTGCTTGGGTCAGTGGGCTATAGGCCTCCATGACAATTCCTCGAGCGATACAAAATTGTAGTAACTCTCGCTGATATAGATAGGGGTGAAATTCGACCTGATTGACTGCCGGCACGGTGTCGTTCTGTGCGAGTAAATCGGTCAAGTGCCTGATGGTAAAGTTGCTTACGCCGATCGAACGCGCCTTACCCTGCTGCTGTAATTTCTCGAGCACGCGCCAGCTGCGAAGACGTTGCGGCACCGGATAGTGAATCAGGTAGAGATCGACACAGTCCAACTTGAGCTTGCGCAAACTGGCTTCGAGGGCGCGCTCAGGGTTGCCGTGATCGCTGTTCCACAATTTCGTGGTAATAAAGATCTCCTCCCGAGCAATACCGCTCGCTCGGATCGCTGTGCCGACGCTTTCCTCGTTGCCGTAAAAGGAGGCGGTGTCGATATGGCGATAGCCCGCCTCGAGCGCAGTGAGCACCGCTTTTTCGCATTTGCCGCCGGCACAAATGCGCCAAACACCCAGACCAAGTTGGGGAATCTCCCGGCCGTCATTGAGCGTAATCTTGGCGCCGATCATCTTTTATCTCTACGCTTTGGTCTTGGGTCTTTTCGTGCGGTTTGATTTACTTGACGTGACGCCTCCTCGCCGACTACGTTCATGCCACAGTGGATACGTTGGCGTCCAAATAGACTTTTAAAACAGTTCCGCGGTGCAAACAATGAACGGAGAATTTTCCAGGGTGTTATCGCTCGCCGGCGCATGCGCACTGTTCGCTGCGCTTGCAGCCACCGCTTGCGCCCAGACACAGGGAAGCTGGACGATGAAGGCGCCGATCCCGCTCGCGCGCAACGAAGTGGCGCTGGCGGCGGTCGGCGGAAAAGTACACGTGATCGGCGGCGGCATCAAAGGCGTGGCTGGGACCTATCACGACGAATACGATCCTGCCACCGATCGCTGGCGGACACGCGCGCCGCTCCCCTTCGGGCTCGATCATATCGGCACTGCGGTTCTCAACGGCAAGATCTACGCAATTGGAGGGTTCGTCGGGTCCGTTCACAAGGACGGTCAGCCTCATGTGTTGGAATATGACCCGGCAGCGGACGAATGGCGCTCGCTAATCCCGCTCAAGTCCGGTCTCGGCTCAGTGGCGGTCGCCGTGCTCGACGGCAAAATTCACGCCGTTGGCGGGCGCAACCCGGAGGGCCAAACTGTTTCAACCCATCAGGTCTACGACCCGGCGAGCGACGATTGGAGCGAGCGCGCACCGCTGCCCAAGGCGCGGGATCATATGGCGCTGGTCACCGCTGAAGGCAAACTCCACGCCATCGGCGGGCGGTTTGGCGCTTCGCGGGACAAGACCGATATGCACGACATTTACGACCCGAAAACAAATTCGTGGAGTCCGGGTCCGCCGCTCCCGACTGCGCGGAGCGGCCTCGCCTACACACTTTATCGAAACCTGATCCTGGTGATAGGCGGCGAAGTGCCGCCCGACACGTTTGCCGAAAACGAGGCGTACGATCCGAAAACCGGAAGCTGGAAGTCGCTCGCGCCAATGCCCGCAGGCCGTCATGGGACCGCCGCGGCGGCCACTGGAGGCAGTGTCTATGTCGCAGCCGGATCATTGAAGCCGGGGTCCGGCGCGGTTACGGATCAGCTCATCGTCTTTACAATGCGATGAATGTAACGCGAGGTTTAGGCGCTCAATGCGGTCCGATTGCTCAATTCGTTCAAGTTAGGAGAAGTATCGCTTATTTCTCGCCCTCAGTCTCGAGCCGGGCCGACCAGCGGCCGAATGCCAACGACGCTAAAGAAAAGTTCCTGGATCGAGACCTCGTGAGCAGTCCTAACCTCGCGGAAACTGCGCGAGAGCAGCAGGTAAAGGGTTATGCGGCAGAGGCATGAGAGCGCAAACAACGCCAGCAAGCGATGGCCGAAAAGCGGCGGTAGCCGTGACGCGAAAAATCCGCCCAGGGATGAACCCAAGAAAAGCGCGACGCCATTGATGACATTGAAGTAAGCAATACAGCGCACGCGCTTTTGCGGTGTCACCGCATCATAAATGAAGTTGCCGGCGCTGAGGGTCACCCCGCTCCACGAAAAGCCGGCAAATATTTGCACCAACACGAGATAGGCCGGATTCTGCGAGAAAAGCCAAAACATCGGGATCAGCGCGGCGAGAAAAGAACTGAGCCTGAGCACTCTGACGTTACCCACCAGATCGGCGTGTTTTCCCCAGAGCGGTAGCGCGATCAGCGCCGCGAGCGAAGAGCCAACCTGCAGGGCCATGTAGGTTAAGTAACTGAATTGCAGGTCACGCAGCATGAACACAGCAAAAAACGGAGCCGCCAAATACGTCCCAAATGTCAGCGAGCCACTAAAAATCACGAATTTGAGAAAGTTGCTCTCGCGAAAGCGGCCGACGAACATGAGGAAAGTGAAATCGCTGGCCGGGTCTTTTTTATGCGGCGGCTCATCCATCCGGCTGATGAAATAACCGGAAACAAAGCGGGCAGCCGCAGCGACGGAGAAGATAATCGAAAACCCGATGCCGTAAGATATCTCGTGAAAAAAGTTCAACAACAATCCCGCGGCGACAATGCTGCCGACGGTTACCGCGCCCACGGTCCGGTTGCGCCAGCCGAAATACCGCCCTCTCTTGAATGCCGGCACGTAGTCGCTCATCAGGCTGCCCCAGGCCGGCCCCGCGAGACCACCGCACGCAGCCGAAAGAATCAACAAAATCAGCAACAACTCGACGCGATGGGAAATCTCGAGGAGCGGCAGCACGGCGATGCAGACAATCAGCAACGCCTGGGTAAAAACCAGGCGAATCAGCAATTTGAGCCGGCCGCCAACCCAGTAGATCATGCGAACGGAGAAAAATTGTGACAGAGAAGACAGCAGATTAGGCAATGCGCTAATGAGCCCGACCTGCTGTACGGTCGCACCCAAGAAGAGCGCCGCCGGCGTCGCGTAATGATCGGTAACGCCCGCCATACAGGCGGCAAAGATACCGTCTTTGAAGGAGGACCGGAGACTCTCCCGAACGTTGATCCGTTTCCGTCTCATTAAGCTAGGAAGAAATGAGAATGAGCCATTCCCGCGCGAATTGCCAGTCACAAGGGGCCGAGAGCGTCAACGCTTGCGCTGCCGTTATGTCACCCACTCATTGACAGATCGACTTTCGATCAACTAGGTAAATCAAGACTAAGCCATCGCAAGGAGCTATGCTGTGATCAAGCGACGCTACAACGCGGCCATTCAGCGGGTAAAAGGTTTTCTCGAATTGGCTTCCGGCCTCTACGACACTTCGTTGTCCTACCAAACCCGGCGCGCGGCGGAGGGCGTGTTGCAGACCGATTCCCACCTCGGCTATTACCTGCAGCTCTCGATGCTGCCCAGAGGCAAGCAGGAGAATTGTATTTCGCTCGCTTTTGCGGCGGACAGCTTTCGCGAGTTAAAACTTCTCGCCCAAGGCAGAGTGTCCTTGGCGTGGATCAATCCATCGGCGTCGGTGACCCTCGCCTACCGGGGCACCGGACCGCTCCGAGGGCGCATCCCGCTTCGCGTCATTGCAACTTTTCCCTCCTGGGATGTCATGGGCTTTGCCGTGCACGAGTCCACCGGCATCACTTCACTCGCACAAATCAAAGAACGGCGTTTTCCGCTGCGGCTTTCCACCGGACCCGTGGGCAAGCCGGATCTAATCGAAAGTCCGGTAACCTTCATGGTGCACGCTGCGCTTAAAGCCGCCGGTTTCAGTATTGAAGATTTACGCAAATGGGGCGGAAAGATTCAGGCGGTGTCACGGCCGAGCCATCCCGACCGGCGCGCAGGCATCGAAAACGGCACCATCAACGCGGTATTCGACGAAGGAATCAAGAGCTGGGGCCAATCGGCCCTCGACGGTGGTTTTCGCTATCTGCCGATTGATGGGCCGGTGCTCAAGCGTCTGAAAGCCTTGGGCTACCGGCCGAACGTCATTCGCAAATCTCAGTTCAAGGGTTTGGCCGCCGATGTCCCGACGATCGATTTCAGCGGCTGGCCGATGGCCGTGCGTCCGGACATGCCGGACAATGTGGCGTACGCCTTATGCGAGGCCCTGGAAGCGCGCCGAAAAGCCATACCGACAGACAACTTTCGCCCGCTCCGCATCGCCGACTTGTGCGCCAACGGCGAGGAAGCGCCCTATGACGTGCCGCTCCATCCAGGGGCGAGAAAATTTTATCGCGAGCGCGGATATTTGAAACAACGATGAAAATATAAAGATCGGCGGATCGTCATACCGGCCATTCGTCGCGTGATATCCTATGGGGATTCCGAGTTGCCCGACAATCTGGACAAACCGGACGCAGCACTGCTGTGTTAGCTGCGCCGAGCTTACCGGCGGCGCATTTCGGCACCGAAAGTTCTCAAACCCGGCATCAAGATCCAACAGCCGAGCGTCACCAGCCCGCCCGCGACGCAGCCGAAGAGCAGCGAGCCGGGCGCCCCGAACAGCGCGGCCATGAAGCCTACTTCGGTCGCGCCGACCGAGTTCGCTCCCTGGGAGAACATATTGAACACCGAAAAAGCGCGGCCGCGGATGTGTTCGGGCGTCAAAAGATGAAAGCTCGTTTGGCGCATGACGGCCTGGAGCGAATTGGCCAAGCCCATCACACCGAGCAATAACAGCGATAGCCAAAAATGCGTCGAAAGCGCGAAAACACCGAGCGCCAGCGCGTAACTTAAAAAAGACCAGAGTGCGAGTAGGCCCTTGCGCGACACATCGCCGATCGCGAGCAAAGCGAATGTACCAAGAACGCCGCCGATGGCGGGAGCCGATGACAGCATGCCGAAACCAGCCGGGCCGACCAAGAGAATGTCTTTGGCAAAAATCGGCAGCAGCGGGCGATAGTAACCGACGCCGATCACGACGAAATCGAGCATGACCAGCGTGAGGATAATCGGCTCAGAGAAGAGAAATTTGACGCCGCCCAAAAAACTCGCCAGAGAAAATTGCTCGCGCGCGGCCTTGTCGACCGCGGGGATCCTCAGCAGGACGATGGCCGCGGCAGCAGGAAGATAAACCAAAGCGTTGGCCAGGTAAGCGTTGCCCGTGCTCATCCATGCTAGGCTCAAGCCGCCGAATAACGGCCCGATAAAATGCGCGCCTTGGGAAACGCTCGAGTTCAGCGCTACGGCGTTGGTCAAGTGCGAGCGCGGCACCAGGTGAGAGATCAGTGCCATTCGCGTCGGATTGAGCACGATGTTGAGTGCCGAGGTGAGCGCAATGGCGACGAGGACGTGCCAGACTTGAATCAGCCCGGTCAGCGTGAGAATGCCCAGTGTGATTGCAACCAGCAGATTGCCAAAAATCGTGATCAGGAGAATTTTTTTGCGGTCGAGAAAGTCCGCAAGCGTGCCGCCGAACAACCCCAGGGCAAAAATCGGCACTCCCTGAGCCAACCCCGTAAGCCCCAACAGAAACGCGGAACCGGACAGCTCGTAAACCTGATAGAAGTTTTGCGCCAGGCGCATCTGCTGTCCGGTCGTGGCAAAAAGTCCGAGCAAAAATAAAAAACTATAATCGCGATAACGTAGCGAGGCCCAAGGCCTGAGCGGCCCGGCGGAGTCACTGGTGCCGGACGAAAGGTCGGACATAAATATGTCGCTTCGCTCCTCGCTCGCTCCCCTTCAATCGGCGCTTGGCGCCTTGTTCAATCGCTGCGCTCCGTTCAAACCGTTTCGGTTCAGATGTTTTGAACAGGATGAGCCCTGAGCTTGCCGAAGTGAGAGTGACTGAACGAAACGAAGTGCTTGACCGTCTTGAACTCATAAGATATTTCGGCCAACCGCGCGCATGACTTCGTCATGGATCAGTTTCATCGGCAATTTTTTGACGGCTGCGATGCGCCGCAGATCGTCATATTCCGGTGCCATTCTTCTGCGGCCGTCCGGCTGCTCAACGATTTTTACCGTGACCTCACCGTAGCGGGTTTTAATCTTTTTCGATTGCCGCGGTAAAATAACGCGATGCACGGCGTGATAACGGACCCCGATGGTAGTGGTTTCTTGCAAAATGATTTCGGTCAGTTTCTGTCGTTGCGCCGGCTCGCAGATAACCGCAAGCAGCGTCCCGGGGCGATTCTTTTTCATCTGGATCGCCGACATAAACACATCCTTGGCGTCGGCGCTGAACAGCCGCTCCATCACATGGTCATAGAGTTGTGGATTCATGTCATCGATGTTGGTTTCGAGCACCACCATCTCTTCGTTCCGCCATATATCGCTCACTTGGCCGATGAGGAGCCGGAAAAGATTCGGCCGCGTGGGAAACTCCTTCTGTCCGGTGCCATAGCCGATCTTCTCGACCGTCATGCGCGGTTGTTCACCGAACGCCTTTCCGAGCGTGCGCACGATCGCCGCGCCCGTAGGCGTAACGGTTTCGCTTTCCACATCCACGCCGTAGGTGGGCAGCCCTCGGAGCAACTCGAGGGTCGCCGGACCCGGTACGGGAAGGAGGCCGTGCCGAGAACCTGTGAGGCCGCGGCCGAGAGGAATCGGCGAAAAATGAAAGGCATCGATGTCGAGCTCCTGAGTGCCGATCGCCACGGCCATAATGTCGACGATTGAATCGGTAGCGCCGACCTCATGAAAATGAACCTCGTCTGGCGCAACGCCATGGATCTTCGCTTCGGCTTCCGCCAGGCAACTGAAGATTTCGATGCCAACGCTTTTGATCGCTGCGCCGAGCTGGCTGCGCTTGATCAGGTCGCGAATTTGTCGCCACGATCGCGCTCTCTCTTGTTTTGCACAGATGACGCGAAAGCCCGTAGCGTGGATGGAATTAACGGTTTTCGTGACGGCCTTGAAGTCGAATTTGAGACCGGGAATTTTTCCCAACTCCGAGCGGAGCTTGTTTCGCGACAAGCCGAGATCGAGCAGCGCGGCGACGAACATGTCGCCACTCACTCCGCCGATGAGGTCACCGTAGGCTGTCCGCATCGCTAACCTATCGCCTCACGTTCGTGACCGGTGGTCCAGAGACACTCACACCGGTCACGAAACGATCACGACTCCGGCCACCCTCGGCGCGTTTCCTGGCCGCTGGTTTCGATGCGGACGATTTTCGATTGGAAAGGCTTGCCGAGCAGCGTGTCAATCAGCCAGTTGACAACCAGCGGCCGGGCGCGCGGATTGCGAATTGAGTGACGCTCGCCTTCGAAAACGTAGAGCAGCTTGGGCTCGGGAATCTCGGCCATCAGCTCGTAGACGAACTTCATATCGCAATGTTCGTCGTCCTCGCCGGCAACCACCATGTACGGGCAGGTGATCTTTGCGGTGACGCCGCGAAGTGAAAGCGTTTTGCAGAATTCATCGAACGCGGCCTCGTCCTCGTAGCCCGACATGTACATATAATTGAGCTTGAAAGTCGGAGACGACATATTGAAAATCGCGTACTGGCCGGGCTCCATGCAGACGCCGCTTACGGCGCAGGCTTTGAAGCGCCTTTCTTCAGCCACGACACGCGGCGCCCAGTAGGAGCCCATGCTTGAACCCATGACGCCCAGCCGATCCGTGTCGATCTCCGGCCGTTTGACCAAATAGTCGCACGCCAACTTGCCCGCGTCGGCGTAATTGGACGCGGTGCAGCATAGGCCGCCCTCGCGCGTCTCACCTTGTCCGGGACCGTCGAGAGCGAGCACGGCGAAGCCGCGCTCAAGAAACGGATCCCCGCTCGCCGGATTGTCTTCTTTGACGCCGTCCATGCCGGGAATGTACATGATACACGGAACTTTCTCCCCGGCTTTGCGATCGGGTGGAAGATGCAGAAGAGCATGGATCTTCTTGCCCTGGTGGGACAGTTCCACTCGCTCGATCGGCCGCCCGGCATGTTCGATAAACTTATCGTAGCAAGCGCGCTTTCGTTCCTGCCAGCGCATCCGCTCGGGATTGCCGTCTTCATAGATCGCCCACATCGCGTTGGTGTAAAAGCACGCGGCGATATAATAATGATCGCGCGCTTCTAGGCTATGGCCGGCTTCCTCGGCCTGCCGAGCTTGTTGTTCGCGCCGCATGGCACCACGGCTAAACTCGCGCGGGATATCGACGAACTTTTGAATACGCCGGCAGATCTCCTGAAGATCGCCCTGGACACCCGGCCCGCAGTTGCGGAGAATTTTTCCGGTGCGTCCCTGGTCCCAGTCGATGCCCCGGGTTTGAATCACCTGATCCAAGATCCAGCGCTGCTCGCGCCAGCGCTTCATTTTGCGCTCGGTTTCGATTCTCATGAGGCCTCCGCCGATGAAGAATTAGGGTTCAAGGTAAGACCCGAATTCGGACGCGCGGTTACTTGGCTTTGACAAAACGATCGTCGACGAATTTTCTCAAATCTGCATGCTTGAGCTGTGGGTTTGACTCAGCAAGGCTGTCACGTACGGCCTCTAGTCCTTTAAGACCGGGGTAAGGGGGACTCGAGATCGCCTTGTCGTACTCCTTGTAGCCGCTTTCCAGGATGCGATCGTCGGCTCGCATGTATTTTCTTAAGACTCGGAGCGCCGCCCGGCCGTCTTCGTGGTAGACCCTGGCGCCGTCGGTGAGCGCCGCCATGTAAGCGCGCGCGATATCGGGCTGGCTCTGCACGAAAGCGCGGCGTGCAGCGATGCCGGAAAATGCAAACTCCCGTCCGAGATCCGGGATGTGCAACAAGGGCCGATAACCCAAATCGCGGGCAGCGGTCGAGGTCGGCGGCGACAAAATGCCGGCGTTGACGGCGCCCGCGCGCAGCGCGGCGAGTATCTCAGGGATACCGCCGAGCGAGATTAGATTGACTTCTTTCGCCGCGATGCCGAATTGCTCCAGCGCTGTCCGCGCGGCGAGATCGCTGGCCGAACCGAGACGGGTGATGCCGATTTTTTTACCCTTAAGATCGGGACCTTTGGCGATCGTGGCATCGACGATCAGGGTGAAAACCATTTGATGGGTGGTCGTCCCGAGCCAGACAAAGTCCGCACCTTGAGCCCAGGCGGTCATCATCGGCGCCGGCGAAAGATGGCCGAACTGGATTTCACCGGCGAGCAACGCCTGCACGGCCGTGGTGCCGCCGCGGATGTAAATCAGGCTGGAATCAATGCCATGCTTTCTGAAGTAGCCTTCCTCATGAGTCAGCCAGAGCGTGCCGATACCCGCTGACAGCGCGCTATACGCCGTGCGAGCTGAAACCGGACGGCTTTGACCATGGGCGGGCGAATGGAAGATCATTTGCCACACCGTTAAGACAAGCAGGACATAACAAAGTTTGGGCGAAAGGATCACCTGCTGGGTCCTCTGTCTTCGCTGAATCGATGTGAGCTTGCCATGATCGGAATAGTCACAGACAATCAAGTCAAACCGGCGCTGAATGTAGTCAAATTTGGGCGGGTTCGCAAACAAGTCCACGAGCACTCATCGGTCGCGCTTCGGTTTGATTCTCCGAGGCTTTTGTGGTTATAAGAAACTATAGCTTCTTCCAGCGTAAATTCGGAAACTTACGATGTTATTTGATTTTGCGAATGTCCTAGTTTTCACAGCGTTGGGACTGGGATTTGTCGGGGTCAATCTGCTGATCGGCAAGTTGCTTCGGCCATCCAATCCTCAAACGCGCAAGCTATCGACCTATGAATGCGGCGAGCCTGCGACCGGCAGCGCCTGGGTCAATTTCAACATTCGTTTCTACCTTGTGGCACTGGTCTTCATTATCTTCGAAGTGGAAATTGCCTTTCTTTTTCCCGTAGCCGTCGTCTTTCGCGATTTGGTCGAAAGCGGCGAGGGGATGCTGGCCTTCATCAAGGCATTTATCTTTGTCGGCATCCTGTTCCTCGGGTTGATCTACTCATGGGTCAAAGGTGACCTGGAGTGGGTCAAGAAAGTCAAGGCTTGATCCGTTTAATTGGAGTTTTTCCATGAAACCCTTGATTAACTCCCTACCCGAGACCGTTTTTACAACTAAAGTCGACGATCTGCTCAATTGGGGCAGGGCGTCATCGCAGTGGTACATGCTTTTCGGTCTGGCGTGTTGCGCCATCGAGCTTATGCAGACCGGCGGACCGCGGGCGGATTTGGACCGCTTCGGCGCTGTACCACGCGCTACTCCGCGCCAATCTGACCTCATGATCGTGGCAGGGACTTTGACTTACAAGATGGCCAAGCGCACGAAGCTGCTTTACGACCAGATGCCCGACCCTAAATACGTTATCTCGATGGGTAGTTGCTCAAACTGCGGCGGGTTGTTTCAGTTGGCCTACTCGGTCTGTAAAGGCGTCGATAAAATCGTCCCAGTCGATGTGTACGTGCCGGGATGTCCGCCGCGCCCCGAGGCGCTCACGGAGGGTTTGCTAAGGATCCAAGATAAGATGATGCGCGAGCGCTGGTTGGTGAAGCCGGCCCGTCCACCGGAGGAAAGGGTCGAAGCGTAAGTTCCGATGGATGCCAAGGAGATTTATGCCGGCTTGGAACAGCAGTTTCCGGGTAAAGTCGGGAATTTCAAAGGCGATGTGCCGGAGCCCGATGTCACAGTCGACGGCTCGGCAATTGTCGCCGTCTGTCGCTTCTTGCGCGACAGCGCTGCCTTTAAGTTCGAAGTATTGTCCGATTTGACCGCGCTCGATTGGCCCAAAGAAGAAAAACTCCAGGTCGTTTACCACCTGTTTTCCTACGCTCACAATCATCAAATCGTGCTCAAAGTTGATCTGCCACGAGACAACCCGAAGGTCGCCACCGTCGAAGGTGTCTGGAAAGTGGCCAACTGGTTTGAGCGCGAGGTCTACGACTTGTTCGGAGTGATCTTCGAAGGTCACACGGATCTACGCCGGATCATGCTGCCGGAAGACTGGATCGGTTATCCGCTGCGCAAGGACTACGTCGAGCAGGAAGAGTACGACGGCATCAGCACGCAGCGCGCCCCGCTGGTGGAAAAACTACTGCGCTAGGATCGCGATGAACGAAATAGCCGAAACCCAGGGCGGTTTCTATACTGAAGATATGACGATCAGCGTCGGGCCTCAGCACCCGAGCACTCATGGCGTGCTGCGCTTTGTCGTCAAAACCGACGGCGAAGTCATCAGCGAAGCGCTGCCCGATGTCGGCTATCTCCATCGCTCGATCGAAAAAATCGGCGAGAAGGTAACCTATCACGGCTATGTCCCTTACACGGACCGTGCCGACTATCTGGCGGCGATGTTTGCCAACCAGGCGTTTTGCATGGCCGCAGAAAAGCTCGCAGGGACTCCGGTGACCCGCCGGGGCGAATTCTGCCGCGTGATCGCGTGCGAGCTCAACCGCATCGCGAGCCATCTGATTTCGGTCGGAACATTCGGCCAGGACATCGGCGCCATGACACCGTTCGTGCATGCGCTTCGAGAGCGGGAAACCATCAACAACCTGATGGAAGAGATCTGCGGCGCGCGGCTGACCTATAACTATATTCGCATCGGCGGCGTCGGCTATGATATTCTGCCGGAAACCTGCTCAAAAATTCTGCAATTTTTGAATCATTTCGAACCCATCGTTGCCGAGTTCAACCGACTGCTATCGGGTAACAAGATTTTTATCGAGCGGCTCGCCGGGGTGGCGGTCGTCAGCAAGGAAGAGGCTTTATCTTACAACTTGGTCGGACCCAACCTGCGCGGCTCCGGCATCAAATGGGACATTCGGCGCGATATTCCCTATTCGGTTTATCCCGAGCTGGAGTTCGATGTGCCGGTCGGCACGGCGCAAGTCGGCAAGCTCGGGGACAGCTACGATCGCTACTGGGTGCGCATTCGCGAGATGCAGGAAAGCTGCAAGATCTTGCGTCAATGTCTGAAGATGATGCCCGCCGGGCCGGCGATTGCAAAGGTGCCGCGCAAGTTTAGACCGCCGCCAGGCGAGTGTTACGCCCGGGTCGAGGCGCCACGCGGCGACATGGGCTTTTACGTCGTCAGCGACGGCAGCGAATATCCTTACCGCGTGCGCATCCGGACCGGTTCGTTTACCGCCATGAGTATTATCGACAAGCTGAGCAAGGGCATCATGGTCGCGGACCTGATCGCTCTGATCGGTAGCCTCGACGTCGATGCGCCGGAGATCGACCGTTAGGAGAGTAATCGAACGATAGTTTATGCAAGCCTATCTTGACCAACTCATCCAGGAGGGTGCCTTCGCCGGCGTGCCGAAAGAAGTCGTCTATGCGATCGCCATGGTACTGGTCGCGCTCATTGTGCTGTCCGTGTTCGTGGCGCCGCTCGCCGGCGTGACCAGTTGGCTCGAACGGCGAGTCTGGGCGCGCATGCAATCGCGGGTGGGACCTAACCGGGTCGGGCCGCAAGGCGTTCTGCAGTGGCTCGCTGACGGCATCAAGAATCTCCTCAAGGAAGATTTGATCCCCGCGGCGGCCGACGCCAAACTCTTCTCCTTAGCGCCGTACGTCGTGTTCATGGGTTTTCTTTGCACCTTTGTGGTGATTCCATTCGGCGGGAGTTTGATCGTTGCCGATCTCAATATCGGCATTCTCTATATTTTGGCAGTCACCTCCCTCGTCGTGGTCGGCATTCTTATGGCCGGCTGGGCGTCTAACAACAAGTGGTCGCTGCTCGGCGGCATGCGCTCGGCAGCACAGATCGTAAGCTATGAAATCCCCGCCGGCATCTCGGTACTGACGATCGTTTTCCTCGCGGGTACTATGAGCATGCAAGGTATCATCGAAGCCCAAGGCTGGGCGCCTTGGGATTGGTTCCTGTTTCACAATCCGTTCACATTCGCGGCTTTTTTTCTTTACTTCACCGCAGCTTTGGCTGAGGGCAACCGGACACCGTTCGATATTCCCGAAGCCGAGTCGGAGCTCGTCGCCGGCTACGTTACCGAATACAGCGGCATGCGCTTTCTATTCTTTTTCTTTGCCGAGTGGGGCAACCTTTATGTCATCGGCGCCGTCGCCACGACGCTATTTCTCGGCGGCTGGCAGGTACCGCCGCTGGCGCTCTTCGATGACCGCCCGGTGCTGTTGGGTATCGCGCAGTTCCTGATGTTTTTCTTGAAAGCTTACCTGTGGGTTTTCGTCGCCATGTGGGTACGCGCGACGCTGCCGCGCGTGCGCGTCGATCAACTGATGGCGTTATGCTGGAAATATATGGTGCCGTTGTCGTTCGTCTGCCTAATGGGGACGATCGGGTTCATGTTCATGACGGATGACCTGCGGCGTATTTTTGGCGCGATTACGCTCGGGTTTGCGCTCGCCACGCTGATCAATTTCTTCCGTCGGGTGCTGTTCCAGCTCCGCGAGGCGAAGCCCGAGCTCTATTTCAAACCTCATATTTGACGCTGAGGATTTATGGGTGTTGCGACATATATCAAAGATATCAAAGATGCGGTCACGTCGACCTTCGAGGGGATGTCGATCACTTTTTCGCACCTGGTGCGAAGGCCGATGACGATCCAATATCCGGATAAGATCCCGGTGCCGATTCAAGAGACTTTGCCGCGCCGCTACCGCGGCATTCTCGAAGTCGACCTCGATATCTGCACCGGCTGCCTGGCTTGTGAAAGGGTTTGTCCGATCACTTGCATCACGATCGGCATTGATATGAACAAGGAAACCAAGCAGCGCCAGTTTACCCATTTCGACATCGATGTTTGCAAATGCATGTATTGCGGACTGTGTTCGGAAGTTTGCCCGACCGGAGCGATTCGCCATTCCCAAGAGTTCGAAGGCGCGAGCTACAATCCGGCCGGACTGGTGCGCCATTTTGCGCCGCAGATGCAGAACCTCTACAAGCCCAAGAAGGGCGGCGAAACCGATCCGAAACTAATCAAGAAGGTCGAGATCGGACAAGAATATCTCGATGAATTTGCTACGCCGGATGGAGGCGGGGCCGCAGCAGAGGAAGATAGCCACTGAAACGGACCAGCGGGCGAAAATCAAGGACTACCCCTTGATCCGAATTGAATCTTCGGGTAATTGACCCAAAACGTCTTCAATTTTCCGCGATCCTGTCAGCTCCTATAAGTATGAACGTTGCGACGGCGGTTTTTTATCTAATCGCTCTCATTACGGTGGTTTCCGCCGGCATGGTGGCGTTTTCACGTAATATCATCTATTCCGCGTTCTCTTTGCTCGGCACCTTCATGGGCGTGGCCGGCCTCTACGTTTTTCTCGGCGCGGACTTCGTCGCCGCGGCTCAAGTGCTGATCTA
>DATBMR010000308.1:0-13878 GCA_036554745.1 Binatia bacterium | reverse complement strand
GAAGGTGTTCGAGTCCGCGTCGAACTCCACCCTTACGTCGACCGACGGGTCGACACGCTCGGTTATCTGATTCGCCCAGGACTGAAGTTCGGGAATGGCCGCTTCGCGGCGCTGGGCGCTCAACACTAGATCGTCCCGCCGGGCGGCTATTTTTTCTTGTAGAGAGCGTCAATGTAACCGCTCTTGTCGAGCTCCCGGATAAAAGTCATATCGACGAATTGTTCCGGTTTGGCGCTCTTGGCCCTGGGATCGCGCGCTGCCAATTCATCGAGAACGGTTTGAAGCCCTTTGAGGCTCGGGTACTGCTTTTTCGGGTACATGGTCTCCGTCAGAACGTTTTCCCGGCTCTTTTCCAGGATCTCGCGATCAAGGCCGCCGCCCATATAGCGGCTTAAAGCCCGGATCGTTGCTTCTTTATCCGTGTAGAGCTTATGTACCGCCTCGACGTGGGATTTGACGTAGCGCCGGACGATGTCCGGCTGCTCCTTGATGAATTTCTTGGTGGTTACCGCCCCCGTGTGTTGAAAGACCAAACCCATTTTGGCCACGTCGGCGACGACGGCGAGGCCGCGCTTCTCGGCGATAAAGCTCGAGGGCGGATTGATGACCGCGGCGGTTACCTTGCCGGTCAGGATTGCGTTCATCCGGTCCGGGCCGCTCCCGACCTGCACAATCGTCACGTCCTTGCCCGGCGTGAGCCCGATTTCGCGCAACGCGAAGCGCGCGATTGAATCCGTGGCCGAGCCAAAGCGGCTAATCGCAACCGAGCCCCCCCTGAGCTGCTCGGGGGATTTAATGCCGGCCTTGCCCATCAGGACATAATTGAGCGAGATCACCCCGGCCGCAACGTATACCGCATCGGCGCCGGCGAGCGCGCTGCTGACGGCTCCCGGGCCGGCCACCTGCGTGATCGGCACATCGCCGGAGACCAGCGCGAGAATTGCCGTGCTGCCGCCGGTAAAGAAAATCGTCTGAACGTCCAGTCCGTTCTGGGCAAAGATGCCGCTGTCCTTGGCGATCCAGGCCGGCAATTGATCGGCGCTAAGGGCGCTATAGCCGACGTTCAAACGCGTAAGCTGAGCGTGTGTGGGCGCCTGAAAAGAGAGAAGAAAGAAAATCAGCGCGCCAAAACCGTACAGTATTGGTTTAATGATTATTTTCATGCTGGCTCCATGGAGACTAATTTTGGCAAAATATTACAGGAGCAAAGTCGTAGAAACAAGAAAGCCCCGGTGAGCGGACCGGGGCTTTCGCAGTACGGACGAAAGTTGTGATAGCTACTCGGAGTACTTGGCGGCGCGGAATTCCTTGTGACACGCGCTGCAGACGTCACCCATGGCTTTCACCTTTACTCCGACTTCGGCATCATTGCCGGCTTTTGCCGCGGCTGCAAGCTCGCCGGCGGCCTTGCTCAGAGACTTTGCGTGCTTCGAGAAGTCGTCCGAATTTTCCCAAATTTCAGCCTTTGCCTTGGTCTTGCCTTTCGTGCTGCCCTTGGGGAAAAGGCTGGGGATCTTTTCGGCCGTGCCCATAATGTCTTTGGCTTTGGCTTCTACAGTGGCATAATCCTTTGATTCAATCGCGGCCTTGATCGCCTTGGCGTCCGCGCTGTTGGCTTTCATCGCTTTTTGCCGTTTCTCGATTACCTCCGATTGAGCGAACGCCTGCGTGGAAAACGTCAATGCTATTAAGCTTAAGAGCGCACCTCGCAAAAATTTTCCGACCATTATGATTCTCCTTTCCGTCTTGCTGCTGATTTTTAGGTGCCCTTGTTTACTTTTTTAACTGCGTCCAACAGTTGCTCCGTCGAAAGCAGATCTTTTGGCGAATTGCTTGGACGAATGTCCAAGAAACGCACCACCCCTTCTTTGTCGACGATTACGTAGGAGCGCTTCGCCAGCCTGCGTTTTTCATCATAGACGCCGAACGCTTGCATGACTTTGCCGTCGCGATCGCTGAGTAGCGGATAATTGATCTTGGCGAAATCAGCGAAGGCTTTTTGCGAAAATGGTGCGTTGGCGCTGATCCCGACGACTTCCGTATTTTCGGCCTGGAACGTGGCATAATTGTCCGAACCGGACGCTTGCAAGTCTTGGATTCATGTCGGGCTGAAATCGAGTACGTAGAAATTAATCAGAACATTCTTGCCTTTGAGGCCGCTGAGCTTCAGTTTGCCACCCTTGCTGCTTTCCAGTTCAAAGTCCGGGGCTTTATCGCCAACTTGCAAGGCGCTTGCGAACTCGGTCGCGGCGAAGAGTAGGGAGATCGCAAGCGTAACGATCGATAGGAGTTTTCGATTCAACGTCATACGTTCTCCTTATTGGACGAAGTCGAAGAAAAAATCTTCTAAAGGTCGTTGCTTTATCCCGTAGATGAGTGGGAGAGTCAATGCCCTAACTTGGAGTTGGACTGACCACCCCCAGATGGGGGATAATCGAGCCCTTCGCGCACCGCCAGCACCGCAGCTTCAGTGCGATTTTTGACTTCCAGCTTGCGAAAAAGGGTCTTCAAATACCCTTTGATCGTTTCGCGTGCAAGCCCGGTAATCTCGCTGATCTCTTCGTTACTTAATCCCTCGGTCATCAGTCGGAGAACCTTTAACTCAAGAGACGTCAAGCCGAAACGCTCGGCGAACCGCGCAACGGCGTCCTTCGCTGGCGGTTGATCGGTTTCGCGGTGATCCAAGGCGAGATGTGCCAGATAGGGTGAGGAGGGCAACTTGCCCGCATGCGTCTGGTGGATGATGTTGATGAAGTCGGCACGGTCCGTATCCTTCAAAATGTAACCTATGGCGCCAGCACGAATCGCCGAGCGGATCTTTTCGTCCTCATGGTGCACAGAGAGCATCAACAACTTGGTTCGAGGCGAAACCGCACGGATCAGCCGGGCCGCCTTAATGCCGTCCATTCGCGGCATATCGACGTCCAATAGCGCCAGATCCGGTTCGGTCTGGCGCGCGAGCGCGACCGCTTCCTGGCCGTTGGCCGCGTCGGCGACGACGCGCAAATCGGTGCCGGTCTCCAGCAGGATTTTTAGACTTTCGCGAAACAAGCGTTCGTCGTCGGCCACAAGCAATTTGATCGCCATCGGACTGCTCCTTTGCGGCAGGGCGTGTGGCTATAGAAGACTAAAGCGGCTTGAGAAGCAAGACTGCGCCGCCATCGAAACTGGGCCGCGCTATATTGATTCGCTTGCCACCGAGCCAAAGCGCGGTCTGATCGCTATAGTGCGATGTAAACGGATGACCCGACTGGCCGGAGGCGAGGATGAATTCGGCGCTGTACGGGCTAGCCAGATCGACGATGAAGCGCAGCGAGGCGCCGACAGTTTGCATGTACGGATTGGAATGGCGATAGAAGCCCAAGTTGATGGTTGTGCCGTCGCCGGGCATCGCTATGGGCCCAATCCCCAGCAGGTCTTTTAAAATCGACAGACGGCCGAATGCGTGGTTGAAGTACAACTTATGGATCTTCCCCCAATGCCACTGACCGAGGTCGGCGCCCAACGTGGCTTCAAGTTCGGCGCAGGCTTCACGCAACGCGAGCGCAACGAGTTCGGACCGCGGCCGGCGCCCAAACCATACCGAGCCCGGGTCCGAGAGAATTCGGTCGGTCGGCACGATGCATTGATTTAAAATCTCAACGTACGCCGTAAAGAGTTCTTCACCCAACTCAGGAGTCAACAGGTTAATCAGCAGGCGGTGGTGAAATACATGAAAGATTGCTGCGCCAATGCTCGTTGCGGCACACTTGCCGTCCCATGAAAGTAAGTGATCGATGGCGGCTTGGATGGTGGGGTTCGGATCGAAAGTTTGCGCTAGTTCGTGCTTGAGCGTAGTGATCAGTTCCCTGGCATGCAGGGAGACATCGTCGAGTTGTATGTCCGCGAGGTCCTCTAGGGTAAATTTTTCGCGCTCGTGCAATCGCTCGTTAATGCGGCGAATCCGGTGCGGCGGCTCAAAGAATTGGGAGAGATAAAAGGGGTAGGATGCATCGGCCACACGGTTGTTGGCGGTAGCGACCAATCCCTCCGGAGGGTTAAAAAGGCGCGGCAAGGCGTCGAACGGAATATAGCCGTGCCATTCGTTGCTGTCGTCCCAGCCCGCCAATGGCAACAAAGTTGGAACGGCGTGGCGCAGGGGAATGTGGCCGGCGAGCGTGTATCCGATGTTGCCGGCGGAGTCGGCGTAGACGAAATTGAGACTCGGCGCGGTGTGATGGCGGAGGCTCTGCTGAAACTCAAGCCAGTTTTGCGCGCAATTGATGCCGTACAGGCTGCGCATTTCCTCGCTCGGCTCATGAGCGGTCCAGCGCACTGTTAAAACTTCGTCGCCAAAGGTCCGATCGGCGAAATCGCTGATGACCGGACCATGGCGTGTGCGCCGGATAATTCTTTCGCTAGCGGTGGATCTTCGGATGGCTATCAACTCGCTCTGGGCTTCGAATTTTTGCCACTGATGGCCGACCAAGTAACGGTCCTTCTCGACCGGGTGTAAGCGCTCCCGGTAAATCTCTACATCGTCGCAAACGGCCGCAGTAGCTCCCCAGGCGACTCGCCGGTTGCGGCCCAGTTGAATCAACGGGCAGCCGGGAATCGATGCGCCCCAGACTTCATACGGCTCGGGATGAGTCGACCGCTCTGCCGCTTTCAAATGCATGAGGTACCAGATCGACGGCAAAGACATCCGAAGATGGGGATCATTACACAGCACCGCATTCCCGCTTCGTGAGCGGCCCGGCGCAATTGCCCAACTATTGCTGCCGCCGCCGGGCGGATGCCCATTGCCGGCGGCAAGCATCCCACTGGTGAAACGCCACAAGGCACGGGATTGATCCCAAACGGCACGGGCGATTACCGGGGCTTCGTCAGGATACGCAGGGCATAACGCGCGTAGCTTGTCCGGTTGGTCGCGCAACTTCTGAGCCACCGCGATAAAATTGAGGCGGGTGTAGAGCGCGGTGGACAGCAGGAACGCCAGGCCTTTGCCGATGGTTAAGCTATCCTCCGGGAGCCATGGCTCGGGCCGATAGCGCAGTAGGCGGAATTCCCACGGTAGCTTCTTGCCGCACCGCTCAATGTAGCGGTTCACGCCGCTGCAATAAGCATCCAACAAGACCGCCAGGTGGCCCGGAAGCAGCGCCAGGGACGCTCGAGCGCTTGTACGTATACCGAGGAGCCTGACAAAGTAGTCCAAGTCGACCGATGTGCGGCCGCGAAACTGGGAGGAGAGATCCTTCCACGGGAGCGCGACGTCACCGAAAATTTCCGCGGTGCGACCGCTGAGAAAGCGACGGCCCATTTCCATTTGCCAGAGCCGCTCCTGAGCATGGAGAAACCCTTGCGCAAAGAACAAATCCGGCTCATGGGCGGCAAACACGTGGGGAATCGCCAAGCCGTCCCAGCGCACTGTAACCTGGGCGTTTAAGCCGGTAAGCTCAATCTCGCCTTGGTACTTTGGCAGCGAGGGGTGGTCGAGTAACCGAAGATACGGACGAAGGAGTGCCGTAAAGACGGTTGAAAAAAACCCGCTCTCCGGCAGCTCCATCGTTACAGATTGGAATTGGAAAAAGACAAATGCTAGAGGATGGCCTTGACCGAAGAACGTGCTTTTACTCTCTCCAGATATTTTGCTAACCGCGGCAGCGCCGGGTCCGGAAGGACGCCAAAGCCTTCGAGCCGGGTGAACCGTGGCAGCAGGTCGGCATCGACCAGCGAAAAATCACCGATCAAATAGTCTTGATCGGCGAGTTCGTCTTCGAAGCGCTTCAGCAGTCGCTTCAAGTCCCCTTTGGCAGTATCGATGATCTGAGGGTTTTGATCTTTTTGTTCTTTCATCAACTCCATGCGAAGTTTCTGATAAGGACTGTCGAAATGCGCCATGCCGTAATCGATCAGGATGCGGCCCTTCGCCTTCTTAGCCGGATCCTTCGGCATCAGCGGTGGACTCGGATATTTTTCGTCGAGGTATTCATTGATGATGCAAGATTCATAAAGCACCGTGCCGTCATCGGTCAGCACCGGGACTTTGCCGTAGGGATTGAGTTTTAAGTACTCGGGCGTCTTTTGTTCCTGGGCGCGCAAATCTACCGGCACGATCTCGTACGGCAGGTTTTTTTCCGCCAGGACAATTTTGACGCGTTGGCAGTTAGGGGAAGACTTGAAATCGTAGAGCTTGATCACGGTAATTCTCCTTTCGCACGCGATTTTCTGGTCGCACTTATACTAATAATTTGCTGAAAGGAAAAGCGCGATTGCGCAGCGTGCAAACTTGATCTGGCTCGTATTTGATGTTAAGCCACTGCCGTCACATTGGAGTCTTCCGTGAATTCGGTCGAAGCGGCGCAATCCATCGTTGCAGGGCTGCGTGGCGCGGGTATCAATTTCGTTGCCACGCTCCCGGATATCAATCTCACAGATTTGTTGCAGGCCGTCGAAGAAGAGCGCGAGTTCACGCACGTACCGCTTTGCCGGGAAGAAGAGGGCATCGGCATCTGCGCCGGCGCCTACCTGGTCGGAAAAAAATGCGCGGCGATCATGCAAAACGGCGGTTTCTTCAACAGCAACAACGCCATCGTGAGCACGTTGCTGCAGTATCAGATCCCCTTGCTACTGATGATTTACTATGCTGGCGATGTCGGTGATCGAACGTTTAGCTCGACCGGCGGCATGACCGAGCCGGTATTGCAGGCGTTGGATATTCGCTATTACGTCATGCGAGACAGTAACGATGCGCCGGAATTGATCCGGCGGGCGCAGATCCTCACGGAAGATTCTCGGCGCCCGGTGGCGCTCTTGTTGACCAAAGAGGTGCTCGGCCGACGGCCGGCACTGAAGTCGCTCTAGCAGGGTGATGAAAAACCCAGGTTGCAGGCTGCTCAAAAAGACCTCAGAGCCGAGGCGCGCGACAAATCGGCGAGCGGAGGCGTACTTAGCGCGTACGTTGTAGCGAGACGATCGAGCGCAACGAAGGATATGAGTCTTTTTCAGCAGCCTGCTAGGCACGGAGTTAAAACACTAGCCGATGCAGAGGTTTGATTGTCTAAAAGCGCTGGCCGAGTTCGCCGGAGATGCTCTGGTTGTCAGCTCGGCCGGCGCGGTGACTCTGGAGTGGAATACGGCGCGGCCGAGCGACGGCAACTTTCGGGTGCGCACACTGGGTCTTTGTTCTTCGGTCGCGCTGGGCATGGCGCTCGGCTTGCCGCAGCGCAAGATCATCGCGCTCGATGGCGACGGCTCGGTGCTCATGAATCTTTCATCGCTGCCGACGATCGCGCGCATGAAGCCGAAAAATCTCGTGCACATCGTGTTCGACAATGAAGTCTACGAAGCGTCGGGCCAGAAAAAGACCGCCACCAGCACCGGCACAGATTTGGTCGGCCTCGCGCGCGCGGCCGGCATTCACCGTGCGTGCTGGGCCAACTCGATCGCGGAGTTTTCCGGAGCGGCACGCCAGGCGCTGACCGGCGAGAATGTGAGTTTCATTGGCGTCAAAGTGGGTACCGAGCGGGCCGCAGTGTCGCCGTACCCGATCGACGAAGTAGAAAACAAGTATCGCTTCATTCGCCATGTGGAAAAGACCGAGCGAATCGAAATTCTCAGAACCAGCCTGCCGGCCAGCTACGATTGAATCCCGATTCGGTTCAAGCTGATGAAAATCGATATCGAGTTTAATTCGGGAGCACAGCTGCCAATGGATGCGATTCCCGAATTGGCCCGTCTCGCCGAAGCGCACGGCTTTGGCTGCGCCTGGGGCGGCGAGGCGAACAACAAAGATCCGACCGTTATGCTTGCAGCGATCGCTGCAGTCACCAAGCGTCTCGAGGTCGGCTCCGCGGTCTATCACATTCTCGGACGAACTCCGGCGACTCTGGCGCTGCAAGCCGCCGGTTTGGACGAGCTATCGTCGGGTCGCTTCCTGCTTGGCATCGGCTCGTCCAATCCGACTATCGCCAAGTGGCACGGGCAATCAATGGATCATCCGCTGAAGCGCGTGGAGGAATACATTGCGATCGTGCGCGCCGCAATGCGGGGCGAGAAGCTCAGCTTTAGCGGTCAATATTTTTCCGCGCACAATTTTAAAATTGCCTTCAAACCGTCCGGTCGCCTCGTGCCGATTTACCTCGCTGCGTTCGGTCCGAAAATGACGCGGCTCGCCGGGCGCATCTCGGACGGCGTGTTAATCAACATGGCGAATCCGACCGAGATCCGGCGCATCGTGGCGGAGGCGAGGGCAGGCGCGCAAGAAGCCGGAAAAGACCCAGCGGCATTGGAAATCATCTGCAAGATTCGTTGCTCGATTGCGCAGAGCCACGACATTGCCCGCGAGGCGCTTAGCCATGCGCTCGCGTATTACGCTCTCGCTGATTATTACCGGGAATTGCTCGGCCGGATGGGCTTTGCCAATGAAGTCGAAGCGATGCGGGTGGCATGGAAGGCACAAGGATTTCACGCCGCACGCCGCTTAGTCAGCGATCGTATGTTCAGTTCGTTGCCACTGGTCGCGGCGACTTCCGCGACGGAAGTGGTCGCGCAGATCAAGCCCTATGCCGATGCGGGTGCGACGCGGATTATCCTGCCGTATGTAGCAGCGTCTGATGACGTCGTCGGCGAGATGCGGAATTTTATCACCAATTGGAGCCAGCCGACGGACGCCGCCGGTTGATGCTGGGAGGCAACCGATGCCCTTTGAGTTGATCAATCCAAACGGCTTGGAATCGCCGGTCGGCTACACGCATGTCGCCAAGATTACCGGTGGAAACGTCATCCACGTTGCCGGTCAAGCGCCCTTCGACGTCAACGGCGAAGTGGTCGGCAAAGGTGACTTTGTGGCTCAATTCGCTCAGGTGATGCGGAATCTGCAGACCGCTGTCGAAGCCGTTGGTGGCAAACCGACGCACTACGCGGCGCTCACCATTTACGTTACCAATCTGGAAGCTTATTGGAACAACAAGAAGCCGCTGGGAACCGCCTACCGCGAAATATTCGGAAAGTATTTTCCGGCGATTACCTTGGTCGAGGTCACGCGTCTCTATAATCCGGAATGCATGATCGAAGTTGCCGGCATTGCCGTCATCGATTAAGCAAACCAGGGCGCTTCTTGGAGGAATCTTCCTGCAAATTCGCCATCATCCGGGTCGGATGCGACAATCTTTGCTAAAGTTACTGACAGTGTCTCACGACACAAGAGGCTGAAGTTCAAAGATTTCAATGCGTTACCGGTGTGGCATTCCTCTTGCTTTACCTCCGACCATCACAATAGAGGGCGGTTAAACAATAACCGAGTTAATGCCGATGAATACACCATTATCAGCACTGGACAGGGAGCGGGAGCAGGACCTTTTCGAAAGCGTAACGGAAGAAGAGATCATTCATCTGTGGCGTTCGATTAAAGGACGTGGGCTTTCCGAGGATGAAGCCTGGCAGGCTGTTGTGACCGGAATCGCTCTCGACATGGCGTTTGCGAAAAGCAAAAGCTGCACCCAAATCGAGCATTAAACAAATTAGACTCTTCCGGCTTTACCCTCACCTAATCTCAAATTTGCGCATTTAAGACGAGAGCCTTGCGCCGGGCGCTACACGGCTACCCTGCAGCCGGGCGTCTCTCGCGTTGACTCTCTTGCCAAAATTTGATTGTATCCCTTGTACTTACTTCATATTTACTTCTTTCGGGGGCCTACGATGTCGCGCATCACTGTTGAAGATTGTCTGCAAAAGGTTAACAACCGGTTCGAACTGGTTATGCTCGCGTCCAAGCGGGCTAGACAGCTCTTCAAAGGGGCAAAACCCCTGATTGAGTCTGATAACCGCGAGGTCGTGGTGGCGTTGCGCGAAATCGCTGATGGCAAGGTGAGAAGGGCCTCCAGCCAGTCCTGACCACCACGCGAGTAGTTCGCTGTCTTGAATTTTTGCTCTGTTCCGAGCCCACCTGTTGCCAGTGAGGCTGGTGAAACCGCTCATGGCCGAAGACGGTAAAAACGCTGAACTTAACTTCTCATTGCCCGACTTAGTCGAAGCGCAGGATGGGGAGGCCGGTGAGCGCGATAAAGCGCTGGTTCCGTTCGATCCACTACAACGTTACCTAACGGAGATCCGCCGCTTCCCGCTGCTCAATCGTCAGGACGAGCATGATCTCGCGGTTCGTTACAAGGAATACGGCGACGTTGAAGCCGCGTATAAATTGGTGACCTCGAATCTCCGGCTCGTGGTCATGATCGCGCGGGAGTACCAGAAAGCCTTCAGGAACCTCTTGGATTTGATTCAAGAGGGCAACATGGGATTGATGGAGGCGGTAAAAAATTTCGATCCCTATCGCGGCGTGCGGTTTCCCTCCTACGCTGTGTGGTGGATTCGCGCCTACATGATTCGCTACATCATGAACGACTGGCGCATGGTCAAAATCGGCACCACCCAGGCGCAGCGAAAACTCTTCTTCAATCTTCAAAAAGAGAAAGAAAAGATCGAGGCCGAGGGCCTCACGCCGGGCCCCAAGCTGCTCGCCCAAAGGTTGAACGTAAAAGAGGACGAAGTGGTTGAAATGGAGCAGCGGCTCGCGGGTCGCGATCTTTCGGTGGATGTGCCGATCGGCGATGACGAGGAGGCGACTCTGCTCAGCTTCCTGCAGGATACCAAGCAAACGCCGGAAGAAGAGTTCGCCGATACCCAATATCGCGAGTTGCTACGTAACAGAATGGACCAGTTCGCGAAGACTTTGAAGGATAAAGAACTGGTTATTTATCGTGAACGGCTCCTTAACGAAGACCCGTTGACGCTTCGCGAGATCGGCGAAAAATACGGCATCAGCCGTGAGCGTGTTCGACAGATCGAGGAGCGCGTGAAGAAAAAGCTCAAGGCCTATCTCAAAGACTTCAAGGACATGACCGACCTTTCGCGGGTGGATTGATCACAGTCGACATCTCTACGTCGATGCTGGTCGCGGTGCCACTGCTTACGGCTGTTTTGCTTGCGCGGCCGGTGCAGTTCTGGTAGCAAAAAGGGTATTCATCGGAGGAACATTCTTGCAGTTTCAAAAAGAAGTTGAAATCCGCGTGCCGCGGGAGAGGGTTTGGAATTTTATTTGGGACGTGGATCGATTTATCGCTTGTGTGCCGGGATGCAAAGAAGCGAAAACCATCGAAGCCGGAAAGACCTATGCCGCAACGATGGTGGAAAAAGTCGGTCCCTTCAAAGTCGAGTTTCCCACCACGATCCAAGTTCTCGAACGCGACGAGCTCAACCACATCAAAGCACAGGCGACCGGCGCCGATAACAAGATCGGCAGCCGCATGAAGGTCGATCTCGACGTCCATCTGCGCGATCAAAATGGCGGCACGATTCTCGGCTTCGTGGCGAGCGTCGATATCCTCGGCAAACTAGCTGCTCTGGGCCACGGGATCATCAAGCGCAAAGCAGATCAAGTGCTCGACGATTTCGGCAAAGCGGTAAAGCAGCGGCTGGAGGGCGAGTCGTAATGCTGCGCCGGTTTCGTTTGGAAGAACCCGAGACAGTCGCCGAAGCGTCCGAGCTATTGAGCCGGTTCGGCGATAGCGCAAAGGTTTACGCCGGTGGTACGGAATTGTTGTTGGCGATGAAAGAAGGGTTGGTCCAATACGAGCGACTGGTCAATATCAAAAAACTTAGCCATTTGCGCCAGGTGAAAACCGACGACGGTATGATCAGCATCGGCGCACTGTGCACGCATCACGAGTTGGAAACTTCGCCGATCGTCCAGCAAACGTTGCCGGCTTTGCACAACTTGGAACGCAACGTCGCCAATGTTCGCGTGCGCCAAGCCGGTACGCTCGGTGGCAATCTATGCTTTGCCGAACCGCACGCGGATCCCGGCACGCTGCTGATGGCCCTCGGCGCAACCATGGTTGCGGAAAGAGCGGCCGGCCGGCGCGATATTTCTGCCGAAGACTTTTTCGTCGATGCCTATGAGACTGCACTGCAAGAGGATGAGTTGCTTACCGAGATTCGCTTTCCCGCCCCCGGCGAGCATCGCCGTAGCGCCTATCTCAAATTTGGCTATTTGGAGCGGCCGAGCGTCGGTGTTGCCGTCGCGTTCAACCTCAACGCCGGCGGTGTGAGCGATGTCAGGGTCGCGGTTGGTTGCGCTGGGCCCGCGCCACGCCGAGTCCCCGAGGCCGAGGCCGTGCTCAACGGGAAGAGCAGGGAGGAGGCGGACCGCAACCTGGCGCAAGCCGGTGAGCTGGCGGGACGAGCTTCGCAGGCGATCAGCGATCTCCATGGCTCGCAAGATTACAAGGAACACATTGTGGGAGTGCTGCTCAAACGCGCCTTCCGCAGCGTACTGGTCTGAGGACGCGTGATCGGTTAGGGAGAGTTGATGGCCAAAGCAATGATGCGACATGCCGCAGCACAGTTGGTACCGTTGTCTTTCACTTTGAACGGACGCGCGCAGGAGATCGAAGTAGAACCCCATGAGTTGCTCCTCGACGTTGTGCGCGATCAATTAGGCTTAACCGGCGCCAAGCGTTCCTGCGACGTGCAGGTGTGCGGCGCTTGTACTTTACTGGTCGACGGTCGGCCGGTGAGTGCATGCACAACTCTCGCTTTTGAAGTCCGCGGCCGCTCGGTCCTAACGATCGAAGGCTTGGCGGAAAACGGTAAGCTTCATCCGCTCCAGGAGGCCTTCATTGAGCATGGCGGTTTTCAGTGCGGCTTCTGCACGCCGGGAATGATTTTGGCCGCGAAGGCTTTACTGGACGAAAACCCTGCGCCTAGCGAAGCGGAGCTCAAACATTTCATGCACGGCAACATCTGCCGCTGCACGGGTTATAAGAAAATCATCGAATCGATCATGGCCGCGGCGAAAAAGATGCGGGAAACAGCTAGATGACCCGTCCCCATAGCGTCCAAGTTTGTAATTGCGAGCCGACGCCTTGAACGATTGGAACCGCTTGAATCCCTGAGTGTTCAGTCCTCGATTCCGTACTCTCCCCAGCGACTGGCGACCCAATCCAGGTGCTCTCTGGGCGGCAGCGAAATCGCAGGGTAGGCGTGCTTACGTGTGGCATCGATGGCAACGCGCGAACCGATGTAGCGGCTTGGATGGTGCTGTGGCACCGAAGCAGGCGCCTGGGAGGGATCGAGGCCGACAGCTTGGACATCTCGTTCTATGTAAACATCCTTGTCCGGTCTGACATGCCAGCTTAGCGCCCAGTCGACGGCGAAGTCGTCCCAGATGTCGATATCCTCGTCAACTACCACGGTGAACTTGCCAAACCCCGTCCGTAAAGACCAGGCGCCGTACATGAGCTGTCGTACTTGCCCCTCGAACTGTTTTTTCAACGAGATCACTAGATAGGCGCCGCTACCGCCCGCCTCTTTCAAGCGAACATCCTTGATTGGAATACGCAGCGTGTCTCTCAGGTGCTTGATCAGCGGCCACTCGCGGCCGACGGCCCGGATGCAGCTCGATTCCGACGGCGGCATTTGGCTGATGAAAGCCTGGTACCAAGGATTGTTGCGAAAGGTCATGCACTTGATATGAAAAAACGGCTCAGTGCCAGCCGGGCCCATGTAGCCGGTGTATTCACCAAACGGCCCTTCCGGCTCGACACTGTTCGGCGGAATTTCCCCCTCCAAGACGATTTCCGCGCTCGCCGGTACTTCGAGTGGCACGGTTTCACACGGTACTAGATCGACCGGCTCGGACCGAAGCGCCCCGGCGACAGCAAACTCGTCGAGCGTTTCCGACATCTTCGAAACCGAAACGTAGCCGATGGTTGGATCAGCACCGATCACGACCGCGACCGGCGTTGGCTGATTCTTGGCGTTGTTTTTTAGGATATGCCACGCGGCGTCTTGACGCTTGCCGATCAGCAGGCCGGTCTTGTTCGGACCCTTGACCTGCAT
>DATBMR010000303.1:0-4635 GCA_036554745.1 Binatia bacterium | reverse complement strand
GGGCTGAGCCCATGGTTTCCTCGTGATAAAGCAATGCCACCGGAAAATGCTTCAAGCTGTTCGCCAGTGCGATGCGGTTGGGCGCTGCCGGTGGCGCGCCGTCGATCGCCTCACCACTGATGACATCACGCCACTGACGCGGTGCGTCTTCCGGCAGATCGAGCGCAGCCGCACCCCAGTGGTCCGCGCCCAGCGGTGCCTGGCCGCGATAAGCCGCTCGCCCGATCAAACGCGGCACGATGGCTAGCGCCCAGACCCGATTGCGGCGTCTGGCAAAGGCGCAAACCTGGTTGCCCATTTCGCCGCTTGCCTTTAGCGGAACATAGTCGCCGGCCGCGAAGAGCTCGGCATGGGCGCGGCGAAAGCCCAACAGCTTTGACGTGAGGTAAAGCTTAACACGTCCGTCTTCCCAGCGCCCAAGCAAATCCTGCAGCAATCCCAGGCGGTCTTTCGCCTCCGCCGCCTTCAGCGCGCGCAAGCAATCCGTCCGCGCAACGTAATCCACTGGACGGCGGTTGTCCGGGTCGACGAAACTCAGATCCCAAAACTCGGTTCCTTGATAGATGTCCGGAGCTCCCGGCGCGGCGATTTTCACCAGCGTTTGCGCCAGCGAGTTGAACATACCAGCGTAAGCGATGTGGTAAACGAAGGTCGTAAACTCGGCGAGAAAGCGGTTGTCATCCGAGGGCGACAGAATCGCTTCGGCGAAGTTGACAAAAGTTTCTTCGTAAGCCGAATCCGGCTTGAGCCATTCGGTATGGACCTTGGCTTCGCGCACCGCTTTGACCAGGTAAGACCTCAATCGCTCCAAAAAGCTGCCGTCAACCGAGCCGTCAACCGGGTAGCTGCCGATCAATGTCTGATAGAGAAAATACTCATCATTGCGGTCCGGCGCTTCGACGCCTTTGATCATCGCTTTTGCCGTGCGGTTGATTCTGCTCCATGATCGCAGCTGTCGTTCCCACTCGTCGGGCAGCTCCGAAAGCACGTTGATCCGCGCCCGCGCATCCTCGCCCCGCTTGGTATCGTGGGTCGCAGTGGCGTTCATCGCGTGCGGCCAGCGTTCTTGCCGGCGCCGGATAAAATCATGAAACTCGTCGACTGAAACCCCGAAACGTTCCGGATCACCGCCGACGTCGTTGAGCGACAGCAGGCGATTGTAGACGTAGAGCGCCGTGTCCTCAAAGCCCTTGGCCATGAGTGGACCGGTCAACTGCTGAAATCGCATTACGAAATCGGTCCAATAATTTTTTGCCTCTTCGCCGTTGTGCTCATCGAGTTCAAGCAGCAAGAACTGTTCGATGAAGTCCAACTCGAGCAGCAAGCCGGCGTTGGCCGCTTTGGCGCGCTCGATGGCCAGGCCGAGCCACTGCCGGTCCTGGTCGCTCGCTTGATCGCGGCTGATGTAACTGCGGTAGACGGGGAAATATGCGAGGACTTCGACCAGCGCTCTTTTGAGTCCATAAAGCGTGAAATCGGCGGCATGGCGGTCCCGGCTCGACACACCCCTCAGCAGAAAGGCTAGGCCTTCGATATCCCCCGCCATGTACTTGCCGATGATCAGCCGCTTTTTTTCCACCGTCAACGCGGCGCAGGAGGTCTCCAAGCCGGTAAAGCGGGTGTAAATTTCGCTGAATTGACGGCGTCGCTGGCGGGCACAGAAAATGCCGTTGAGGTAATTGAGAAACTCGTAGCCGGTGGTTCCCTCAATCGGCCATGATGCCGGCAGCTCTTCGTCGAAGCCAAGAATTTTTTCGACGGTCAGGTACACCGCACCGGCGTCGCGCCGCAGCCATTTGAGGTAAGTGAGCGGATCGTATAACCCGTCGACATGATCGACCCGCAGACCGGAAAACCTGCCATCGCGGGCGAGCTTGACGATCAGCGCGTGGGTGTGTCGGTAGACTTTTTCTTCTTCCATGCGCAGGGAGATCAGCTCGTTGATGTTGAAAAATCGCCGATAGTCCAGCTCTTCGGCGGCAACTTTCCAGAACGACAAGCGGTACCACTGTTGCGCCAACAGCCGGTCGAGCGCATTGAAGCTTTCCGGGGTGCCTTTGACACCGTTGAATTTGCTCAGATTGGCATCCAGATGCCGTTTGATTTCTTCACTGCTGCTATAGAGCTCCCACAAGAGTCGTTTGACAAACTCGATCTGATCGGCCCGCTCGCCGCTCTCGTCCTTGGGCGCGATGTTCTTCAGCGTGTAGAGAACTCCCAGCAGCTTGATAAAGTCCAAATGGCCGGCACCGAGCCGACGGCGCAAGGCGCTCAAATTTTCGGTCAAGACATCGCTATAGGATTCGATGTTGACCGGCAGGATCAACGAGTAATAGCGGATATTGAGCCCGCTTGGGTCGTAGTGCAGCGTGATCTCGCCGTCTTCCAAGCTTTCGCCGTAGAACCGGCCTAGAAACGGCGCCAGCAGTTTGCCCTTCATGCTGTCGTAGGGATGATTCCACTCAATGTCGAAGAACTCCGAGTACGGCGATGCCGTGCCGTTTTCGAGGACGTCCATGAGCATATGATTCTGCGAATCGTACGCCATGTGATTCGGCACGATATCCTGAAGCCAGCCGATATCACGACGGCGTGCCGCTTCGATCAAAGATTCGAACTCTTCGAAGTTGCCCAACTCAGGGTTGAACCGGTTTGGATCGACGACGTCGTAGCCATGGATGCTGCCGCTGCGCGCGTGAAAGATCGGCGACGCATAAATATCCGTAATCCCCAACTCATTAAGATAATCCAAGACCGCCGCCGCTGCGGCAAAGCCGAATTGCGGCGTGAACTGCAGACGGTAAGTGGCGGCAGGAACTCTCATGCTTGCACTCGGCCGGCTTCGCGGCGGCCGCGCCGTGAAACCGCCGTGATGTCGCCAATTTCCTCCTCGCCATCGGCGCTTCTCGGCAAGCGCAACAGCGCCAGCGAACGCTCCCGGAGGTCGTAAACCTCGCCGCCCCTCATCAGCCGGTATTTTTTGGGATCGACGCGCGGCTCATGAGTATCGAAGACGACTTGCCACCGAACCTTGCGCCGGTGTGCCGGCAAGGTAAACGCGACCCTTTCGTGATGCGCGTTCAACAAAATCAGCAACGTGTCGTCGACGATGCGATTGCCGCGATCGTCGACCTCTTCAATGGCGTCGCCCGCCAACCGCAAGCCGAAGCAGCGCGTCTCCGGATTGCTCCAATCGTCGTCGCTCATTTCCTTGCCGTCGGGACGAAACCAGGCAAGGTCTTTGACCTCGGAGCCGCGAATCCGCCGGCCCTGAAAAAAATTACGCCGCCGGAGCACCGGATGCTCGTGCCGCAGCCGAATCAAAAAGCGCGCGAACTCGAGCAACTCACGCCGCGGGCGATCGAGCTTCCAGTCGAACCAGGAAATTTCGGTGTCTTGACAATAGGCGTTGTTGTTGCCGCGCTGAGTGCGGCCCGCTTCATCTCCCGCCAGCAGCATGGGCACACCCTGAGACAGAAACAACGTGGCCAAAAAGTTTCTTTTCTGCCGCTCGCGCACCTCCAACACCGCCGGATCATCGCTCTCACCCTCGACGCCGCAGTTCCAGCTCAAGTTTTCGTTGTGGCCGTCGCGGTTTTCCTCGCCGTTCGCCTGGTTGTGCTTCTCGTTATAGCTGACCAGATCGTGCAATGTGAAACCATCGTGGGCGGTAATAAAGTTAATGCTCGCATGGGGCGATCGCCCACTGTGGCCGTATAAGTCGCTCGAGCCCGTGAGCCGATAACCGAGCGCGCCGACCTGGCCGGCGTCCCCCTTACAAAAGCGCCGCACGTTGTCGCGGTACGCCGCGTTCCATTCCGCCCACAGGACTGGAAAATTGCCGACCTGATAGCCGCCTGGACCAAGGTCCCACGGCTCGGCAATGAGCTTGACTTGAGAGATCACCGGGTCTTGCTGAATGATGTCGAAGAACGCCCCGAGCCGATCGACATCGTGCAGCTCACGCGCCAAGGCCGCCGCTAAATCGAAGCGAAAGCCGTCGACATGCATCTCGATCACCCAGTATCGCAGGCTGTCCATGATCAGCTGCAGCACGCGCGGATGGGTCATGTCGAGGGTATTGCCGCACCCCGTGTAATCCATATAGTAGCGACGCTCGTTCTCGACTACACGATAGTAGGAAACGTTGTCGATGCCGCGGAAACAAAGCGTTGGGCCCAAGTGATTCCCTTCACCGGTATGGTTATAAACCACGTCGAGGATCACTTCGATGCCTTCGCGGTGCAGCGCTTTGACCATGCTTTTGAATTCGGCCACCTGCTGGCCGACGCCGTCGCTGCTCGCGTACCGGGCATCGGGCGCGAAAAAGCCGACGGAATTATAGCCCCAGTAATTGGTCAGGCCACGATCCTTGAGGTGCTTGTCCGAAACAAACTGGTGCACCGGAAGCAATTCCACCGCGCTAATCCCCAACGATCCAAGATAATCGATCACCGGCGGATGGGCGAGCGCGGCATATGTACCGCGCAGCTCCGGCGGCACGGCCGGATTCCGAATGGTGAAGCCCTTGACGTGTAATTCATAGATAATGGTTTTGTGCCAAGGGGTCGCCGGCGGCATGTCATTGCCCCAACTAAACGCCGGATCGACAACCACACACTTGGGCATACCCAT
>DATBMR010000106.1:0-18634 GCA_036554745.1 Binatia bacterium | reverse complement strand
GCGCCCACTGCGTGGGCCGCGATGATCATGCCTTCCACGGTGCCGTGCGGATCTTCTTCCATGAGGATGCGATCTTTGAAAGTTCCGGGCTCGGATTCGTCGGCGTTGCAGACGATGTACTTGGGCTGGCCCGCCGCTTGCGCCGCTCCTTCCCACTTGATGCCGGTGGGAAATGCCGCGCCGCCGCGGCCGACCAAGCCTGATGCTTTTACCTCGGCGAGCACGTCGTGCGGCGTCATCGTCAATGCTTTTTGCAGCCCGGCGTAACCGCCGCCGCTCCGGTAATCGCTCAACGAGGTGGGCTGACCTTTGCCGCAGTGGGCGGTCAGTATGCGGATGTCGCCATCGACGTGGCTGATCGGTCTTTTGCCGTCGCCTGCACAGATCTCGGCTGCTTCCCGGGTCGCAACATTGCCAAGAGCCGTCTCGCCCACCAGCACCGCCGGCGCGTGATCGCACAAGCCGAGGCACGGAGCATGTTCGACGGTAAAGTCACCATCGGGGCTGACTTCTCCTGGCGCGATTTTGAAATAGCGGCACAATCCCTCCGCTACTGTGTCGGCCTCTGCCAGGGCGCAGGCGGGCGCGCCGCACACACGCATTACCGTGCGGCCTTTCGGTTCGCGTGAGAACATCTCATAGAAATCGATGACGCCATACACGTCGGCCAGCGGCACGGCCAAGGCGCGGCCGACTTCCGTCGCAACCGCTTCGGGAATCCAACCATGGAACTGTTGTGCCGCATGCAAAGCCGGCAAGAGCGCCGCGCGCCCTTGCGGGGCGAATTCTAAAAGGATGGAGCGCAGCCGAATGATATTCGGATCAGACATCTCGTCTAGTCTCTCAGAAAGAGCGGAGTTTTGCTGCTGTGTCGGTCTTACCTGTATCGCGGCTTTCGTTATCCATAATGGTCCAGACCGGGAAGGTCAAGAGTTTGCTCTCCCGTTACGTCTGCGCCTGCAGCCAAGTCAACGACGAAAATCTCTGGGAAAGATCTTTCGCTTCCGTTCGAGATGACAAATCCTTGCGAGCTGTCATCATTTCGAGTCCTTCGAGAGGCTCAGCATAAACTCAGCGAGAAATCTTTCTCCACCGGCTTACTAAGGAGTCCACAATTAAGTAACCAAGAAGCGACCGAGGGCCGAGTCCTGGAGATCGCGGGCATAGGAGCGGGAAGGTTACTTTCAGGCCCAGACGCTGGGTATTTTTCACCCATGGAGAGGAAGGGGCGGTGGCCTACAAGGCACAGACCCATTGACCGCGATCGGAAGGGCTCGGTCCAGGGTCGTAACCCATCCACATAGTCGCTAAATAACCGACTCATTAGTAATTCTATCCGTTCGGAACTTACGGTGGATTGAAAGTGAGCCATCGCCAGCAGACAAGAGTTGACAAACAACTGTCAATTCGATAACTGGTCAGACCAGCAGACAGTCGGACTAGCCATGCTTCGCGCGATTAAGAAAACCAGAATTCACGAGGAAGTCTTCAGTCAGATTCATGAACTGATCAAGGAAGGCAGGCTCAAAGCCGGCGACCAGCTCCCCTCCGAGCGCGAGCTGGCCGAGACTTTCAAGGTGAGCCGAACTTCGGTGCGCGAGGCGCTGCGCGCCTTGGAAAGCCAAGGATTAGTGGTGAGCCGAACCGGTGCCGGCAATTTCGTTGCTGACCTGCCGGTTGAATCGTTAGTCGCGCCGCTGGCACGGGTGCTGATCGATGAGAAGAAGGCGCTCGCCGACATGTTCGAGATGCGCAAACTCATCGAACCGCATATCGCGGCGTTGGCCGCCGAGCGGGCAACTCGGAATGACATCGCTCAACTTAAGCGAATCGTTGCCAAGCAGTCGGCTGCGGTGAGTCGCGGCGAGACCGGCGTCGAGGCGGACGCCGAGCTGCATTTCTTTATCGGCCGTGCCACGCGCAACCAAGCTCTGCAAAAATTGGTGTCCGGTCTGATGGAGATGCTGAGCCGCAGCCGGGAGGAATCGTTGCAGACCAATGAGCGGCGCGAATCGTCTATCGATGCGCACCGACGAATCATTGTGGCCATCGAAAAACACGACAAAGCCAGGGCGCGTAGCGAAATGCTGCGCCATATTGAACAGGTCGAAGAAAGTGTGCTGTCGTCCCGCCGTCCGGCAAAAAGTGAAAGCCAGAATCTTGCTAAGGAGAGGAGGATTTCATGATTAAGCGCGTCGAAGTCAACTATCGAGGCATCTTTCAGAAGAACCTGGGTAAAAAGATCGGCAGCGACATTGTCATGATCGCGAGCCGCATGGGCCAGAGGGCATTTTCCAATGGCCGGTACAGCGATTCACCGGAGAGAAACGGGATCCCGTGCAAATACTTCGCCTTTGTTTCTTCGGATCTTTCCGAGGAAGAATTGGAGGCGGAGTGCGGCGCCAAGCTCGAGATCGACGAGGCGAACATCTCGGTCGTCCTCGACGACACCATGTGCAAGGGTGTTGAACCCTGGGGTTGGCATGGCATCCGCCCAATCAATGAACGCGTGGTCGAGGACGGCTGTCTTCTCGTGGTTTCCAAGAAAACGCCGGAAGAGCTGCTGAAGTTCATCGGCAAGAAGCCGTACCATTATCGGCTCGCGATCCTGGACGGAGACGCGAGTCTCGCAGGCCTCTGGGTCAACAAGGATGACCTGACGCATGAGCGGATTTTAGGCGGCATCGCGGCCATCGACCCGGCACTCATCAGCATTGAGGCGGTTGAAGGTTATCTCATGGACAAGACCAAGCAGAAGCACCGCGCTGAGGCCGCGCGCGCCGCATACGAGTCGCTGAGACAGGAAGCCATGCCACCGAGGGTAAGGACCGTGACGCCTGAAGACGGAATCAACTGGATGCATGAGATACCCGTGCTGCCGAAATGGTTTGAAATGCAAGAGGGTGCCGTGGTTCCGGCCGTCAAACGCGGCTTCGAGATAGGCCCCAGGGGTCAAAATAGAAATCCGGGGTTTAAGCGCGGCACCACCAAGACGCAGCGTCCGGTAGTCCGGTTCGACCTCTGCACGAAGTGCACGCTCTGCTGGGCTGAGTGCCCGGACGAGTGTTTCGATCCGACCACCGACGGCTTTTACGACGTCGACTACCAATACTGCGTCGGCTGCGGCAAATGCGCTCAGGTCTGTCCGGTCAAAGAATGCATCGTTATGGTCGATGAGCTGCAATTCGAGGACGACTCGAGTCCGTGGGAGCATTGGAAGAAAGATCCCCCAGATTACATTCATTGGGCCGAGAATAAAAAAGGCAAAGAACGGGTTTCTTACCCCGTCGTCACGGGCAAGGGTATGATCGTCACACCGGGAGAAGTGATGCCGGAGGGCAAGATCGTGCCGGTTAGGAAAACCGAGGAGGTCGAAGTATGAGCGTCACAATCGCAGAAGCTAAAGCAAGTCATTCGGGCGTCTACCAGCGGGAAGACCTTTTAAATGGCTGCCAAGCGGTTGCGCAAGGCGTGCGACTCGCCGACGTGGATGTGATCGCCGCGTATCCAATCCGTCCCTATACCGAGGTCATGGACGCGATCTCGAAGCTCATCGCCGATGGCCAATTCGACGCTGAATATATCATCGCCGACAGCGAGCACTCCCAGTTTGAGATTGTCAAGCACGCCAGCTCGGTGAACGCGCGCGCCTTTGGTGGATCGAGCGGCACCGGCTGGATGTATGGCTTCGAGGCGCTGGTCGTTACAGCCACTGACCGTCTTCCGCCGCTTTTCGTGGTGGGTAACCGCGCACTGGATGATCCGGGCGCGTTCGGCGTCGAGCATAACGATGCGATGGCGCTGCGCGATATGGGCTGGCTTCTCTGCTGGGTCACGACGCCTCAGGAAGCCCTGGAGCACGTATTGATCGGCTACCGCATCGCCGAAGACAAGAAGGTCAGGATGCCGATGGGACTGGCGATGGACGGCGCCTTCCTTACTCACTCCCAGCACATGGTCAAGATCCCCTCACCGGAAGCGGCGAAAAGATTTCTGCCGCAGTACGATCTTGCCGAGCGCCGACTCCATCCCGACAATCCAATCTCGGTTGCGCCGCAGGCGAACGAAGATTGGGTCATGGAGATACGCAGGCAAAACTGGGAGGCTGCAAAGCGGGCACGCGGCGTGATCAAGGATGCGTATAAAGAATTCAACGACGTTTTTGGCGATCGGTACGCGGCCCCCTACTACTTCGACGAATTTATGGCCGAAGATGCCGAAGTGGTGCTGATCGGCATCGGAACCGTGGCGAGCCCGGCGCGGACGGCGGTCAGACGCTTGCGCGAGAAGGGTCAAAAAGTCGGCTACGTGAACCTACGCTGGTTCCGCCCTTTCCCGACAGTGGAGTTGCGTGAGTGCTTGAGTCGCTTTAAAGCGGTCGGTGTGATCGATCGGGACTTCGCCCATGGTTCGCCCGATAATTGCGGCATCTTGATGCACGAGGTTCGCTCGTGCCTCTATCCGGCGAAGCATCGCCCGGCGATCGTGAATTTCATCGGCGGCCTGGGCGGCCGCGATCTTTCGATCGCGGATGCGCAGAAGATGTACGAAACTACCCAGCAGGCGGCCACGAAAGATTCGATGGATGAGTTCATAACCTGGATCGGGCTCAGAGAATAAAATGGGAGGAAAGAATATGTCGACCGTACCCACCATCGATTACGAAAGAATCAAAGGTGTCAAAAACGTTCCGCTGGAAGAGCTTTACACCTCGGGTCACCGCACTTGCCAGGGTTGCGAGTCCGCTACCACCATGCGCGGGTTCATCAAGTCGGCGGGACCTCGCACGGTCGTCACGGGAGCGACGGGGTGCATGTATGTGGCCAACACGTCGTACATGACCACTCCGTGGATCGTGCCGTGGATGCATACCCAGCTCGGCGCCGGCGGCTCTTCGGCGGTGGGCATGGCCGCCGGCCTGCGCGCGCTCAAGCGCAAAGGCAAGATCAAAGACGAGAAGATCAACGTCATCAACTTCTCGGGCGATCTCGGCGCCGGCGACATGGGCATCGGCGGCGTCTCCGCCGCTCTGCAGAGCGATTATGACCTATTGATCATCATGTACGACAACGAGTCGGCGGCGAATACCGACATCCAGGCCACCGGACTTTCGACTTACGGGGCGCAGACCACGTTCACGCCTCCGGGAACCAAGCACCCGATCATGCAGCGGCGCTGGAAAAAGAATGTCGCCGGCATGCTTGCCGTGGGCCATCCGACGTGCAAGTACGTCGCCACCGCCTGTGCGACCTATCCGCCCACGGATTATTTAAACAAAGTGCGCAAGGCACTCGAAATCGGCGGTCCGACTTTTATTCATACCTACGATCCTTGCCCCAAAGGTTGGGATTACCACCCGCGCTACTCCAACGAGCTTGGCGAGCTGGGAATCAAATGCGGCCTATATCCGCTGTACGAAATCATCGAGGGCAACATCATCTATACCTACGACGCACGTAAGACAGGCAAGGGAAGAATTCCGGTAAAAGATTTTCTCAGCAAGCAAGGCCGATTCGAGCATCTGAAGGAAGAACACTTTACATATATTCAGAAGATGGTCGATGAGATGTGGGACGAGTGGGAGATGCCAGGGGTCGCGCCCATCAAGGGAATTCTGAAAGCCAGAGTGTAGCAGCCTGCTGCAAAGCCGCAACAGACGCTTGGAGTACGGGAGTAGCGGAGTAATGATAGCGCCAACTCCCTATTCCTGTACTCCAACACCTCATTACTTCATTCGTCGGTGAGTTGTCGGAATTAGGTTTTTAGTTGTCTACCTGGTCATGCGCCGGCCGCCATAAAGCTTGAGCCTAATGGCGTGATTCTGATATGTTAATAAAGATATGCAGAGGCACCGGGCGCTCAATGTTATGCCGGCATCAGATGAAAGCTTCGGATCTGCGTGCGGTTGACCCGCTCGATTTCAATTTCAGCCTCACAAAGACGCTAGTTGGGTAGTCAGGCCGCTGAGCAGCACCATCGGAGTGCGCTGGCAAGACATGCTTTAGCGGTACCGGATGGGCGCGTACTTCGTGCATCGAACGGCAGGCTTCCCCAAAGCGGGGAATAATCTAAAGGCGAGGTAAATATGGCAATAGCGGCAAATTCTGATTCCAGTAAACAAGCGACCGGCCCGGTCATCTCCGGCGGGCATCTGGTCGCCAAGGCGCTTAAAAACGAAGGCGTCGAAGTGATTTGGACGCTCTGCGGCGGCCATATTATTGATATCTACGACGGGTGCATCGACGAAGGCATCAAGATCATCGATGTGCGCCACGAGCAGGTGGCGGCCCATGCCGCCGACGGCTATTCCCGTCAGAGCGGGAAAATCGGCTGCGTGGTTACCACCGCGGGCCCGGGCACCACGAACGCAATGACGGGCATCGCCAACGCGTTCCGCGCCGAGAGCCCGCTCTTGATGATTGGCGGACAAGGCGCGCTCTCGCAGCACAAAATGGGTTCGCTGCAGGATTTGCCGCACGTCGACATCATGTCACCGATCACAAAATTCGCCGCCACCGTGCCGCACACCGAGCGTATTGCCGACATGGTTTCCATGGCGTTCCGCGAATCGGTCAACGGCGCGCCCGGGCCGAGTTATTTGGAAATCCCGCGCGATGTGCTCGACGCCAAAGTACCGATCGAACGCGCGCGCATTCCCAAGCCCGGCGCTTACCGCGCGTCGACCAAGTCCATTGGCGACCCCGCGGACATCGAACGGCTCGCCGACATTCTGGTGAAAGCCGAGCGGCCGGCAGCGCTGTTTGGCACGCAAGTCTGGACTTGCCGCGGTCACGAGGCGGCCGTGGAGTTTTGCCGTTCGCTCAATATTCCCGGCTATATGAACGGCTCCGGGCGCGGGATCTTCGCGCCGGGCGATCCGCACGGCTTTAATCGCACGCGCAGTTTGGCATTCGACAAAGCCGACGTGATTGTGATCGTCGGCTGCCCGTTCGATTTTCGCCTGGGCTACGGCCGGCGGCTGCGCGCTGATGCGACGGTTGTGCAGATCGATCTCGACTACCGCAATGTCGGCAAAAACCGCGACATCACGCTCGGGCTGGTCGGCGATTGCGGCGCGATTCTCAAGGCGGTGGAGCAGGCGGCTTCCGGACGTGCGGTGAAAGGCAACGCGCGGCGCGCCGAATGGATGAAAGAGCTGCGCGTGGCAGAAGCCAAAGCGTACGAAAAACTCCTGCCCTCGTTCAAATCAGAATCTACGCCGATCAATCCCTATCGGGTCGCCTACGAGATCAACGAGTTTCTCACAGACAACACCGTTTACATCGGTGACGGCGGCGATGTCGTTACAATCACCGCGACGGCAGTCGAACCCCGCAAGCCGGGCAACTGGATGGATCCGGGGCCGCTCGGCACTCTCGGCGTCGGCACGTCGTTCGCAATGGCAACAAAATTCGTTCACCCGAAAAAGGAAGTGCTGTGTTACTACGGCGACGGCTCTTTCGGCATGACCGCCTGGGACATGGAAACCGCGCAACGTTTCAAGCTCCCGTACATGGCCGTGATCGGCAACAACTCGGCGATGAATCAAATTCGCTGTGGCCAAATCGGCAAATATGGTCCGGAGCGCGGCTGCATCGGTAACAAGCTGGGCGACGTCGACTTCGAAAAATTCGCGGAGTGCTTCGGTGGCTGGGGCATCGCGGTGCGCGAGCCTGGTCAGATTCGCCCCGCTCTAGAAAAAGCCCGCGAGCGGGTCGCCGGCGGCCAATGCGCGGTCGTCAATATTTGGGTCGATATCAATGAGTATGCGCCGGGGACTAAGGCACAGACGATGTACAAATGAGTTGTGCCTGACACGTGAAGATCGAAGATGAGATCGAATTTCTTAAGGAGAAAGATAATCGATGGGGAAAGCGCTCGACGGAGTTCGTATTCTCGATATGACGCACGTGCAGTCCGGGCCCACCTGCACGCAAATTTTAGCTTGGTTCGGTGCCGACGTGATCAAAGTCGAGCTGCCTGGACGGGGCGACATCACGCGCGGGCAATTGCGTGACAAGCCCAATGTCGACAGCCTCTATTTCACGATGCTCAACTGCAACAAACGGAGCATCACGCTCAACACCAAGACGAAGAAAGGCAAAGAAATTTTTCGCGAACTGATTCGCTGTTGCGACGTTTTGGTGGAAAACTTCGCACCCGGCGCGCTGGACCGTCAAGGCTTTACTTGGGAAGTGATTCAGGGACTCAATCCGCGGATCATTTACGCGTCCGTGAAAGGCTTTGGTCCCGGCCCATTCGAAGACTGCAAGGTTTATGAAAACGTCGCCCAGTGTACCGGCGGCGCAGCCAGCACCACCGGCTTCGACGACGGCCCGCCGCTCGTCACCGGTGCGCAGATCGGAGACTCGGGAACAGGTATTCATCTTGTCGCTGGAATTCTCGCCGCCCTGTTCCAGCGGGAGAAAACCGGCAGAGGACAGCGGGTGACTTGCGCGATGCAGGACGCCGTGTTGAATCTTTGCCGGGTCAAGCTGCGCGATCAGCAACGGCTTGCAGCCGGACCGCTGGAGGAATACCCGCAATATCCGAACGGAGTGTTCGGCGATGCCGTGCCGCGCGCCGGCAACGCATCCGGCGGCGGGCAGCCGGGTTGGGCGGTGCGCACCAAAGGCGGTGGCCCAAACGATTATATTTACGTCATCATTCAGCCGGTCGGCTGGGAGCCGCTGATGAAACTTTGCGGCCGGCCAGAATTGATCACCGATCCGGAATGGGCGACGCCTGAAAAGCGCCTGCCCAAGCTCGATCAATGCTTCGCGATCATCGAGCGGTGGACGCGGACGCTTGATAAGTTCGAAGTCATGCGCGCGCTCAACGAGCACGATGTGCCTTGCGGGCCGATCCTCGATATGCGCGAGCTTGCCGCCGAGCGTTCGCTGCGCGAAACCGGCACGGTGGTGGAAGTAGATCATCCCAAACGCGGCAAGTTTCTGACTGTTGGCAATCCCATCAAACTCTCGGATTCCCCGACCGAAGTTAAACGTTCGCCATTGTTGGGCGAACACACTGGCGAGATTTTGCGGTCTATTCTCGACCTCGACGACGACGAGATCGAAGACGCGCAAAAAGAGGGCGCGATCTAAACGGCATCCTAGAGGCGACAGCTCTGATTTCGCAGCATCCATTCAAATCAGCGGAGCCGAAGAAGGATCCCTCACGTTCGTTCGGGATGACCGGCGAACGAACCGCGCGCGCTTTATCATTCCTTTTTTCTGTCATTTCGAGGCGAAGCCGAGAAATCCTCCTTGAAAAAGGGTCCTTAAGTTTAACTCTCGCAGATGGCCGCGCGTTCGAGCGGCTGCATAAGCGTTACCATCTTAACCAGATTTGCGGAGGTGCCGATGAATAAAAGCAGCTTGCGCGCCATGATCAACTCCGCTCTTGCAGCGGGCCGGCCGGCGTTGAATGCGCCGGAGGCACAACAAATCTGCGACGCTTACGGCATTCCGACGCCGCGGCAGGGTCTGGCGAAAACTCCCGCCGAAGCGGTCAAAATGGCCGCGCGGTTGCGCTTTCCTGTGGTCCTCAAAATCGTTTCGGACGACATCCTGCACAAGACCGAAGCCGGCGGCGTCATCGTCGGGGTCGAGAATGGCGCCGGTGTCAAGCGCGCCTTCGATCAGCTCGTCAGAAGCGCCAAGCGATACAACAAGAGCGCGCGCATTGAAGGCGTTCAGATACAACAGATGGTGCAGGGGGGCCAGGAAGTCATGGTGGGGGCGGTCAGCGATCCCAGCTTCGGCAAGATGATCGCTTTTGCCCTGGGCGGCGTGCTGGTCGAAGTGATGAAGGACATCACCTTTCGTATGGCGCCGGTGAACAGAAAGGACGCGCTGGCGATGCTCGATTCGATCGCAGCTGCGGAGGTGCTGCGCGGCGTGCGCGGCGGCAAAGGGGTCGATCGCGCGGCGCTCGCCAATATCATCACCAAAGTTTCCAAGCTGGTCAGCGATTTTCCGGAAATTCATGAAGTCGATTTAAATCCGATTTTTGCAACAGAGAAGGGCGCCCGCGCCGTCGACGTGCGCATGGTCATCGGTGATAAGCCACAACCGCGCCAGCGCTATGATCAGGGCGAGATCCTCGCCGCCATGCAACGAATCATGAACCCGCGCTCGGTCGCGGTGATCGGCGCCTCACCGGAGGACGGGAAAATCGGTAACTCGGTAATGAAAAACCTCATCAACGGCGGCTATCAGGGGGCGATTTACCCGATCCACCCCAAAGCGGACGAAATCCTCGGTCGCAAAGCCTACCCGAGCGTGCTTAACGTCACTGAGGCAATCGACGTCGCGGTGTTTGCGATTCCGGCTAAATTCTGCGCCGCGGCGATGGAGGAAGTGGGGCGAAAGAAAATTCCCGGCGCCGTGATGATCCCGTCCGGCTTCGCCGAAGTCGGCGAGCTGGCGCTGCAGGACGAACTACTCGGGGTCGCGCGCAAACACAACGTGCGCGTGATGGGGCCGAATATTTACGGCTTTTACTACACGCCGAAGAATCTCTGCGCGACGTTTTGCACGCCCTACGATGTCAAAGGTAAAGTGGCGCTGAGCTCGCAGTCGGGCGGCGTTGGCATGTCGATCATCGGCTTTTCGCGAACCACGCGCATGGGCGTTTCGGCGATCGTCGGGCTGGGCAACAAATCCGACCTCGACGAAGACGATCTGCTGACCTATTTCGAACAGGATGACAACACGCAAGTGATCGCCATGCACTGCGAAGATTTGAAAGACGGCCGCGCTTTTGCTGAGGTGGCGAGTCGCGTTTCGAAGAAAAAACCGATTGTCATGCTGAAGGCAGGCCGCACGGCTCTGGGCGCGCGCGCAGCGGCCTCCCATACCGGCGCGCTGGCCGGAAACGACAAGATCTACGACGAAGTGCTGCGGCAGTGCGGCGTCATTCGGGCGAAAAGCTTGAACGATATGTTGCAGTTCGCGCGCGGATTGCAAGTGCTGCCGAATCCCAAAGGCGAGAACATCGTGATCATTACGGGTGCGGGTGGCTCGGGCGTTTTGCTTTCGGATGCCTGCGTCGATAACGGCCTTGCGCTGATGAAGATGCCGCCGGACATGGACGCGGCGTTTCGCAAGTTCATTCCGCCGTTCGGCGCGGCCGGGAATCCGGTCGATATCACCGGCGGCGAACCGCCGACGACGTACGCCAACACGATTCGTTACGCTCTCAATGAGCCGCGCATCCATGCGCTTATCCTCGGCTACTGGCATACGATCATCACGCCGCCGATGGTATTCGCCAAGCTGTGCGCCGAAGTCGTCGAAGAGGCGCGGGCGAAGCGGATTGACAAGCCGGTGGTGGCGTCGCTGGTCGGCGACGTGCAAGTCGAAGAGGCGAGCGAATATCTATACGAGCGGGGCGTGGTCGCCTATCCCTATACGACCGAACTGCCGGTCGCCGTGCTCGGCGCGAAATACAGATGGGCGCGCGGAGCGGGGTTGTTGTAAGCAGCGCCGACGGCTGATCGGTCACGTGGCTTTCTTGGAGTGCTCAGCGCCCCCTTTAAGGCAATAGCACGTCGAGACCTTCATCGTGGAAGGTTGCGTCGATGATCATCGGGGAGTAGGGCGGATGGTCTCCTGCTTCGGGCCAGATGTCGTCATCGATGTGAACTCTTAGCTCTTCACATTCGATCCGCAAATGTCGACCCTGCAGGACAGGTAGCGCGGGGTAGCTGTCTGTGCCTTCCGTCCGGTCGGACAAGTAGCGATTCATCTGTTCGCGTTGGTCTTCGGCGACCAGGACGAGATCGAGAAGGCCGTCGCCGAAGTCTGCGTTTGGCGCCAGGCACAGATTGGGACCGATGCAGCGGATATTCATGATTTCGAGCATGATGTAGTCGCCCGACAAATCGCGGCTGTCGAGCGCCAGTTTGAGGCGGCGCACCGGAGAGTTATCCAAGCGAATTTTGACGATCTCCGCGACCGAGAGAATTTTTTTTTCAGAAGCGTGATGATGGGCGATGTCGATGTTTTTCCTGGCGTCGAGCCGCGCCATCGTATCCGTGAAGACGCCCAGACCGACACCTTCAACGAAATAGCTCGAGCCCCATGGACCCTTGGCGATGCCGACGTCGAACTTGACGGTGCGCGCGCTTGCCCACCCCGCAATCAACCGATCGAGCGGCCGACTTCCCAGTCCCATGCTAGTCGCAATATTATTCGCCGTCCCCATCGGGAGAATGGTCATTGGCACGTAATCACCGACCAGACGCTTGGCGACCTGCCCGACAATGCCATCGCCGCCGGCGACGGCCACGAGATCGGTTACTTCTCTAAATACCCGCGGCCAATCAGCTACAGCGCACGACTGGTAAATTACCGAATACCCGGCGCCGCGAATCAAACTGATCAACTCGTCGCCGCACGGCTGGTCGGTACCCGCGTCCGGGTTGTGGATGAGCGTCACTTTCATTTTTAACGGGCACGCTGAAGCGCTTGATTAAATATGGAATACTAATCCTGTGGTCTTCCCAGCTTGACAGTCGCAGTAGCTCGATTCAAGGAGGTCCGAGCCGAATGCGAATTTTGATAACCAACGATGACGGTATTTATAGCCCCGGCATTTTGTGTCTCGCCCAAGTCGCTGCCAAATTCGGCGACGTGCGCATTGTTGCGCCGGATGTTGAGCGCTCTTCCGCCGGCCACTCGATCACAGCGGTCTACCCGCTCTCCTACAAACGGACGCCGATCGTCGGCTTCGAGGCATACCGCGTCAACGGTACTCCGGCGGATTGCGTGGCGCTCGGCACGCACAACTGGGAGAAAGTCGACATAGTTCTTTCCGGCATCAATCTTGGCAGCAATCTGGGAAACTCCATGTGGCATTCCGGCACTGTGGCGGCGGCGAAGCAAGCCTGCCTGTTGGGATTACGAGGTATCGCGCTCAGCGTGCCGGCAAGAGCCGAGGACCCGGCCCGCGCCGACGAGCCCGACTTCGAAGCTTTAAAGCCTTCGATCGCTAAGGTGCTGGAAATTTTGCTCCATGACGAGAATTTGACCCTAGTCAATGTCAATTTTCCCGACATCCAGCCGAAGGGGCTGCGTTGGACGCGCCAGTCGGTGCGTCATTACGACGGCAAGATAGTTCCTGGAGAAGACCCAAGGGGACGCAAGCATTACTGGTTCAGCGTCATTCCAATGGAAGAGAGCGAGACCGGTACAGATCGCTGGGCTGTCGAGCAGGGATATGTGTCGATCACCCCGCTGCGCTTGGATTTGACCAACGAGAAGGAGCTTGCCGCCGCGGCGGCGCGCCACCCGCTCGATTAGTTGCGCATAGACCGTCGCACAAACGCAAAGAAAATCATCCTGGCGAAGTGCAAACTTTTTTGTCCCGCCGGTGAGACGCAAGAATTGGTTCATGCGCCGAGAGTTACCAGGAAACAGATGTTATAAAGTAGGGGACTTGAATAGTTACAGCTCGCAGAATGTCGAACGTCGAGAAGCGATTTTCTCACGCGCGCGAATAATGCAGAGAGTTGAATCGGTTTTCCCGGGATTCAAGCGGACCTCGGATGAGACTGACGTTGATTTTTGATTGATGCCTTGGCGAGTTTCCGGTGTTTATGGAATACGCCGATCTCTTGCAGTGGCCGGCCATGGTCTTGACCGTAGCAGCGGCGTGGCTCGTCGGATCTCAGTCCCGGTCCAAGCGAAACGTTGGATTTTGGCTTTTTCTTGCGAGCAACCTGCTCTGGGCAGCCTGGGGTTGGCGGGCGAGCGCCTATGCTTTGATCATCCTGCAAGTGTGCCTCGCTGCAATAAATATTCGCGGAGCGCAAAAGAACGATCCCAACGTCAAGACCGCCAATGCGGCATAGCTGCTTTGCAGCCATGTTTCGCCCGCACGCAAGCTCGCGCTCGACGATGTCACGCATACGGCCGGCTCCTTAACTCCCTCACTTCGCACTCTATCGCAGAGCTTCTCTCAGAGTTTTTACTACAGCCATTAGGTAGATGCCCGACAAGTCGCTCAACGATCTCAGAAATCGCGTTCAAATTTGCTGGCATGTTCTTTGCGCTGAAAATCTTTGCGATGATAGCCCATATTTTCTTCTCTAGTTTTGTCGCAACGTCGCTCGGCGCCTTAGGCGTCCTCTGCCTGCTGGCGAATGCCGATGCGGCCGATGCCCCACCGGCGCAAGCCATAGCAGCGGCGTACAACGATGAAACGGCAGGAGTGGTGGTTTTCGATAACGCTTATTTGGACAGACGCTTTGGTCATAGTCGGCGGGACGATGCATCGGAGAACGGTAGCCGTAGGATCGGACCGGGCGAGACGGCCCACGCTTTCGGCGCGGTTTTCGAGACTAGCCTGCTGCAAATAGCGCCGAATGGCTCGCTGCTCAAAGGCATCACGCGCCGGACGTCGGCGCGACGGGCAGCGGGGCTGCGGCTGGCAGAACACGGCCGTCAAGCATTTGAGAAAAAGCAGTATCAACAAGCGATCCACTATCTGGAAAAAGCGCTTAGCGTGGATGCCACTCCATTCGTTTATTTCTATCTGGCGCGTGCGCATTATCAAATGGCCGACTATCCACGCTCATTGCAATTCCTCGAAGTTGCCGAGTCCGCATTCCATGGTCATGCGCCGTGGATGGCGGAACTAGCTAGATTGAAACGTTCGTTGTCTGCCGTGCCGGGTTCGAGGCAGGAAGCATCAGGAGGCGGTGCTGGCCTCGGCAAGAACCAGCATTGATGCTGACATTTCCGAAGCGGAAGCGTTCGGAGTTGTAGCTAAGGAAAGCCTGGCCGTGAAGAAAAGCAAGCGCTGGTCACAGCGCGTGACTCAGACCAGTGATGCGCTCGATCTGGAAAAGGGCGTGTTCGCCCTCGACAGCCCGCGCCGGATCGCGCTGTCGCTCAGGCGTTCCGCCGAGCGAAGCCGGCGCCGCAAAGCGGATCCATTTCGCTCGGCGATGTCCATGTTGAATTTTTACATCAATCGTGCCGGGCGCAAGCTCGCGCAGCCGCAACGCCGCCGCCTCGAAGCAGCCAAGGATGAACTACGCCGTCTCTATGGTAGAAAACCGACCCGCTGAGCGACAGGTCCGGCTCTGCGCTACGATCGCATGCCGGAAAAGCTGTTCACCGTGGCGTGCAGGTTGCGCGCGAAATCCGTCGCCGCTTGCGTGCTCAGGCCGAAAGCCGTGCGCGCGTACTCTTTGACGGCCAGCGCGGTGGCGAACGGCATCTTCTTAAAATGCTCGACCAGAGTTGCGACGCTGCGCTCGAGCTCGTCGGGCGGCACCACATCACTCGCCAATCCGAAGGTGAGAGCTTTATGCGCGTCGATTTCCTGGGCGGAGTAAATCATGAAAGTCGCCGCTTTGCGCGGCATTCGATCGACCAGCGCTGAAAAGGCGATGGTCGGCATGATGCGGTGCGCCGTTTCAGGAAAAGAGAATCGCGCTTTGTCACTGGCGATTGTGATATCGCACAGCGCCGCGAGGGCGCAGCCGAGACCGGCGGCGCGTCCCTGCACAACACCAATGATCGGCGCCTTCGAACCGCGAAAGGCGCCGTACAGGTTGAAAATCGTCTCGGCCCGGTCACGGACCGTGTAGGCTTCAAGAGGTGTGGGCGACTGTTGGCCCATGGCTTCGCGGCCGAGGCAGAAATCGTCTCCCGCGCCTTTGAAGAGAATCAGTCGCGAGCTTTTTCCCGCGTCATCCAACAGCCGCGTGACTTCGGCCCAGGTTGCGTCGTTCTGACGGTTGCCGACTTCCGGCCGATTCAAGGTGATGGTGGTGATATCGCCGTCCATTTGTATGAGGACTGGTTCTGCCATGTCGGTTCCTCCTGTTCGGATCACCGACTGTAGAAGAGCCATCCGCGGTTTGTCAACGACGGCCATCAAAAGAGCGATGCCGCAATTTTTCACTTGCAAAGATTTGCAGCGTATCAAGGGCGTTGACGTGCTTATTTGCCGGAAGTGACACCGTAAAACCGTCGCTTGCCAAGCCGATAGAATGAAAATAAACTCGGACCAACAAAATTCACTGTTGATCGTCAGGAGGAAAGCATGGCCGAGCAAACCCTGCGAGGAAGCTGCCTTTGCAAGTCGGTGCGCTACGAAGTGAGCACACCGTTCATGAGATTCGGCCACTGCTATTGCTCGCGTTGCCGCAAGGCAACCGGCGGAGTGCGCGCGACCAATATCGCTGTGCCGATCGGCCAGTTTCGCTGGACCCAGGGCGAGGAGCTGGTGAAGCGCTACGATTTTCCGGAAGCCAAGAGTTTCGCACGGCAAATTTGCGGCAACTGTTGCTGCCCGGTGCCGCATGCATCGCGAGACCGCCAACGGGTGATCGTTCCCGCCGGCACGCTCGACGACGTGCCGCCGGGAAAACCATCGGCGCACGGACACTGGAGCAGTCGGGTGCCATGGGTGGAGATCAACGAGTCAGAATTGCCGTGCACCGATTGATCGGTCAATTGAAGATTGTCTGGTTGGAGCGCGCGATCGCCGCGCATTGATCAATGTATCAACGCGTGAGCGATCATCTCGAAGACGACGGCTGCAAGCGTCACGATTGAAGCGACAAGTACGACCGTGGTTCTGCGCTTTTCCAACCTCGTCATCGTTTTGAGATGTTCGGGGATGCGGGATTCTCTTCTAAGCTTGCGAGCCCGCCAAAGGGTGTAGAGATTCGCGATTGTGGCCAGCGTGGCCAGTGCGAGAATAGGCAGGCGAATGATGCTTTGATCGAAAAAAGCGAGCGCGCCCGCCAAACCAAAGAGTCCGCCGACGCCTAACGCTACGGCGAGAGGCCCGATGAGTGTCGCCACCGCGCAAGGCGCACCCAGGATCCCAAAAACAATCGCGCCAAGACTGGTGGTTTGTTTGCCGGTGCCGTCCGGCACATCGTTGTCGAGCGGCTTGGCGGCGTTGCCGTGCAACCGGTATACCGTAACCGGCTCGCGAAATCCCTTGAGCACGATCTCTTCAGATTTCGCCGCGGGAAAATCTGCGGCGTGTCTGGCATAGCTCGCCTGGCTGATTAAGATTTCTCCCGGTCCGGCCTTGCCTTGCAGCCGAGCCGCGAGGTTTACGGCATCGCCGATCGCCGTGTAGTCCTTGGTGTCGTCCGAGCCGAGCCGGCCGACGCGCGCATAGCCGCTGGCAATGCCAATCGAGGCTTGGAGTGGGAGCTCGAATTGCGCGCGAAGCTTTTTAAGGCCGGGGTCCAGTTCGGTTGCGGCGACAATCGCGCGGCGGGCGTGATCGTCGTGACGGATCGGCACGTTGAACAGTGCCATGACGGCGTCGCCGACGTACTTGTCGATAAAGGCGCCGTGTTTGACCAGAACATCGGTGGCCATGCGCAGAAAAGCGTCGACGATGTTATGGGTTTTTTCAGCGCCCAAATCGTGGGTCAGCTCGGTGAACGACGACAGGTCGGCGAACAATACCGTGATCTCCACAAGCTTGCCTTCTTCGACGTGAGTGCTGCAGCGCGTGCAGATGTTCGGATTTCGCGGGCTGCGCCGGATGCCGAAGCTACGGTGGATCACGCCCATGGCACCGGTCAGAATGGTGCCGCAGATGCCGCATTGCGGCGCAAGATGGGAGCTCGCTTCGGAGTGCATCAGATCACCAATAATGTACGTGGAGCGGCACTGTCAATGCGATTGCTTCGCGCATGAATTACAGGAATAATGCGGCGATCCTGATCATTTTCATCCTCATGTCGCTTTTTTCCTGCGCGGGACAGCGGCCGAGCACTCTCGGCGTCAAAGACGCACGGCTGGCGCCGTGCCCGGCATCGCCGAACTGCGTTTCAAGCGATGACACCGATTCGCGGCATTCAACCTCGCCGTTTCAGCTGATTGTCCCGCCGGGCGAGGCTTGGCGAGCCGTGCGGACGGCGGTCGCGAGCTTGCCCCGAACCAAGATCGTCAGCGAAACCGAAAATTATCTCCATGTTGAGTGTAGCAGCCCGGTCTTCGGATTCGTCGACGATTTGGAGCTACACCTGCGCATGCCGCAGAACCTTATTGCCACGCGCTCGGCGGCACGGCTGGGGTACAGCGATTTCGGCGTCAACCGCCGGCGCGTGGAAAATCTGCGATCATTGCTGCGGCAGCAAGGCGTGGTTCGATGACATCCTGACCACGGGGCGTGCTTCGCACCCCATCAGCGGCATTTGTACCAGGCTCCCCTGAGAGGCTTCCTTTGAGAGGTGATACCGCCGAGACAAGAAGGGAATATGAACTTCTGTTGAGATAATCGAAATGAGTCAAATCGAAGCCTTTGATCGCGTGTATCTCGACATCGCGGTCCGGCTGGTAGCATCGTTAGTTGTCGGCGGGCTGATCGGTCTCGAAAGGAGCTATCACGGCCGCCCGGCGGGATTCCGTACGCATTCGCTGGTGTGTCTTTCGACCAGCTTGTTGATGCTCGTCACCGTGTATGAGACACGTTGGTTTTCGAGCGTCGTGCCGGGCCATATTTCACTTGACCCGACGCGTATAGCGCAAGGCATTATGACCGGCATCGGTTTTCTCGGCGCCGGAACCATCATTAAAGATGGACTGTCGGTGCGTGGGCTCACCACTGCAGCTTCGATCTGGATCACCGCGGCTATTGG
>DATBMR010000102.1:0-28399 GCA_036554745.1 Binatia bacterium | reverse complement strand
CTACGGCAACGAGAGCAGTCTGCTGGTTGCGCTGCGGCCGCCGGGTTATCATACCCGGCCCCACATGCATGCTTCGGAGCAAATCAACCATGTGTTAGAAGGGGAGATATGGTTCTTCGTAGAGGACAAAGGCTATCACTGCAAGAAGGGCGACTTTCACCGCATTCCGGCCAATCGTGTCCACTGGGCATGGAACCGTTCCGACGCTGTCACGACGGTGGTCGAATCCCATTCACCGCCGTTGGTCGGCGGCGATCTACGAGAAGGAGCGGCGGCGCTGTTTGACGAGAATGAAGCGCCGCAGCTCCGGGCGGAAGGAGAAAACAAGTTCGTTCAATATGATTCTGAAAAAGTGGAGAGCAAGTACTTCTCGGGGGACGAGGGACGATAGCTAACAATCTTTCAGACTAATGGGTAACAGAAATTCTAGGAATGCTTCGACTAAGCTCAGCACGAACGGATAGTCCGGAACGGGTTAATTATCCCTCCGTTCGCCCTGAGCTCTGTCGAAGGGCTCCGACGAATTCGGAATAGCTAATGAGTTTCTGGGTTTACATTCTTCGATGCGCCGATCACTCTTACTACACCGGACACACTGATGATCTCGAAAATCGAATCGCGAAACACAGGAGTGGGGAAATCGAGGGTTATACCTCGACTAGACTCCCGTGCGGTTAGTGTTTTCAGAGGAATTTCCGACTCGGGAGGAAGCTTTGACTTGTGAGCTGCAGATCAAAGGCTGGAGCAGGAAGAAGAAGGACGCGCTGATACGAGGGGATTGGGCCGAAGTATCTCGGCTAGCTCGCCGCGTTAAGCCAGTCTCATTCGGTAGGGTTGCTCAAACGGAGTTCGGAATGTTTCGACGGGGCTCAGCATGAACGGAAAAACGCGAACCTAGGAAACAGGCATGAAGATGAACTTACGCTGTATGGAACATAGTTTGCTTGGGGTGTTGTTCATTTGCTCCGTAGCGAATATCGCGAACGCCCAGGAGCAAAAGCGGCTGCGCTACGGTACGACGATCAGCACCATCAATCTGCCGGTGTGGGTTGCCAAGGAAAGCCGCCTGTTTGCCAAGTACGGACTCGACCCTGAAGTGATTTTGATTCAAGCGGGCGCGCTGACGACCTTGGGGATCGTTAGCGGCGAGCTGCAGTTTTCCGGCGCCGGCGCCGCTTCAGTGCTCGCGGCACGGATCAAAGGTGGCGATATCGCCTTAGTGGCGTGCCCCGCAGACTCCGACCTTGTTTACCTTATGGCGAGACCGGAGATTAAAACGACCGCCGAGCTTAAAGGTAAATCGAGCGCGGTGACCCGCTTGGGCTCAACGACCCATTTCTATTTGCGTTCCGCCCTCAAGTACGCCGGCCTGAATCCGGAAAAGGATGTGACAATACTGCAACTCGGATCGGAATATGCTGCGGCACTGGAAACCGGTCGAATCGCTGCGGCCGCGTTGCCGTTCGACCTCGCCTTGCCCTACTTGCAAAGGGGATGGCCGCTTCTGTTGGATTTGTCGAAAACCGATTTTGTTTATCCCGCCTCCTGCGTCGTCAGCAGCCGGGCTTTCGTAAAACAAAATCCCGATACCGTGGAGCGTTTTCTCAAAGCGTATATCGAAGCGATCCATTTGATGAAAAAGGACCACGGCGCCGGTGAGAGAGCCTATATCCGATGGCTTAAACCAAGAGATCCGCTACTTGCCAAGAAGGCGGTGGAAGCCTACGCAAATCTATTCAAGCCAGTTCCGCGGGTGACCGATCGAGGCATTCAGGCTGTGCTAGAGGAAATGGCGTCATCGACTTCCGTGTCGAAAGAGTTGATCGAGCGTCCAGATTATTTCCGCGACAACGGCCCTTTAGAAAAAATAGTCGCAAGCGGCTGGATCGAACGGCTAGGGAAATAATACTGGTATTCCATTCACCATAGACACGCAGAGTTCACAGAGTACTCCGAGACGTCCGCTCCTCTGCGGCCCTATCTTAGCGATTCGACTTGCTCGCGCGCCGAGAAAATAATCGGCGCGCTCGGTTCCACGCCTCGACCAAGCCGCCGGGTAGGAATAACACGACCAGGATGAACAGCACACCGAAAATGATCAGGTGGAACTCGACCCAGCGAAGCGCGAGCACTTCTTTGAGAATCACGTAGAAGAGCGCGCCGAGCACCGGACCGTGGACCGTGCCGACGCCGCCAACGAAAGACATCAGCACGGCGTCGAAGGTCCAGACCGGCGAGAACGTATGCTGTGGGTAATAACTCACGTGATAATAGGCGAAGGCCCCGCCGGCGAGTCCGGCGAGCGCCGTCGAGATGGCGAGGGCGAGAAGCTTATGGCGCACCGCGCTTACTCCTGAAGCTTCGGCCGCGGCTTCGTCTTCCCGCACGGCGCGAATGCCCAGCCCCAAGCGCGAGGGGATGAGCAGCGCGACTACGGCAACGCAGAGAACGGCCAGGCCGAAAGTGAGATAGTAACGCGGCAGCATATTATAGGAGGCGAGCTCGGTGGCGCGGATCGTGGAGATCTCGGGCAGGAGATTGCCGATGGTGATACGAAGAATTTCCGCCAAACCAAGGGTGCCGATGGCGAAGTAGGCGCCGCGCAGGCGGAATGCCGGCACGCCGATCAAGCATCCGAAAGCTGTGGCGACGAGAGCGCCCGCGGGGAGCGAGACGATCAACGGCACATCACTGACCCACAGCGCGCGCGTGACCAAGGCTCCCAGTCCGAAGAAGGCGGCATGACCAAGATTGATTTGTCCGGCGTAACCGCCGACCAAATTCCAGCTTTGGGCCAAGGCGATGGCGAGAAAAATCTGCACGCCGAGATTGAGCAGATCGTTGCGGGCCGTGAAAAGCGGCAAAGCCGCGAAGGCGGCTGCGAGCCCTATTCCGGCGCCGGCCAGTTTCATGGCCGCGCTCCGAAAAGCCCTTGAGGCCGCACCACCAAAACGATCAGGAAAAGGATCAGCCCGATCACTTCGCGATACGGGCCGCCAAGAAAAACTACGCTCATGGCCTCGGCGAGGCCGAGCAAGATGCCTCCGGCGAAGCTGCCGAAGAGCGAACCGAGGCCGGCGAGCACGATGACGATCAAAGCCTTGAGCGTCCACTCCATGCCGATGGAAGGGCTAATCGAATAGGAAATGCTCACCAACCCGCCGGCGATGCCCGCCAGCGCGGTGCCGAGGGCGAATGCGAGGAGGTAAGTTTTTCCGACCGGAATGCCCATCAGGGCGGCAGCCTCCCAGTCTTCCGCTGTGGCCCGAATCGCGCGGCCCCAGCGCGTGCTGGAAAGAAACAGATGCAGCACCGCGAGAATCGCAAACGCGAACATGAGGCCGCTTAAACGCAGCAACGGAACCGCAAAGGGGCCGAGGCGCAGCACTGCGCCGGAGTACCCGGTCGTTACACTGCGTTCATCTGCGGTCCAAAGCTGTATGGCAAGGGCATGCAGGACGAGGGTCAGACCGAAGCCGATGAGAAGCGAATTTTTGATGCGCGCCTCTTCGTGCGCTTTGACGACGAAGCGAAACAGCACTGCGTAAAGCAGGACGCCGAGCGCGAACATGGCAGGCCCCACGCCAAGAAGCGAAACAAACGGGTCGATTTTCCAGAGCGTAAAAAGCCAGAACGTGCCATAGCCGCCGAGCATCAAAAGCTCGCCGTGCGCCACGTTCAAGACCCGCAGAACTCCGAAAGTCAGCGAGAGTCCCGCCGCGGCCAGACCGTAAAGGCCGCCGACCAGCAGTCCGAGTATGAGTTGTTGGGTGAGAATCATTACAAAGCCTGTGAGGAGTAAGTCGGTGAGGAGTTTGCCGCGGTCGCGACTTCTTCTTCCTAACGCGTTACTCCCTTACTCAGTCATCCCGCTAACGGGCCCAAGTACGCGGTGCGGACATGATCGTCGTCGAGCAATTTTCGCGCTTCGCCTGCGCTGACAATACGGCCGCCTTCGAGAATATAAGCCCTTTGCGCAAGCGCGAGGACGGCGTGCACGTTTTGCTCTACGATCAGCACGCTCATGCCGTTGCGGTGCAGCTCGGAAAGTATCGACATCATCGATTCGACCACGCGCGGCGCCAAGCCGAGCGACGGCTCGTCGAGCAAAAGCAGGCGCGGCAGTCCCATGAGCGCGCGCCCGAGTGCGAGCATTTGTTGCTCCCCACCAGAGAGCGAGCCGGCGCGTTGGCGCTGGCGTTCGCCAAGGCGTGGAAAAAGAGCAAAGATTTTTTCGAGCTGGGTAGGTCGCTCTTTCTGCGCGCGCAAAGTGAAGGCGCCGAGCTCGAGATTTTCCCGAACCGTCATCGCGGCGAAAAGTCGTCGGCCTTCGGGCACCAGCGCGATGCCTTGCTCAACGATCTGCTGAGGCGCAGCACCTTTAATCGGCGCGTCTTGCCAACGAATTGTCCCGGTGCGCGCCGGCAGCAAGCCGGAAATAGTCTTGAGCAGAGTCGTCTTGCCGGCTCCGTTGGGACCGACGAGCGCAACCATTTCGCCCGGCTGTATCACTAGGGTCACTCCTTGGAGCGCGAGCAACTCGCCGTAGGCGACATGGAGATTTTCGATTTCGAGCATTTTTTACGGATGTTCCAATCGTTCAAGACGTTCAAGCCCCCTCCTTCATCCTCCCCCGCGACGCGGGGGAGGAAAGAGGTGGGGGAGCGCACGCTCATTTAGAACTGGTGCCGCCGAGATACACCTCGATGACGCTTGGGTCCTTGGCTACCTCGGTCGGCGCGCCTTCGGCGATTTTCTCACCGGCGCTCAAAACTACGATGCGCTGCGAGACATCGAGCAGCGCCCAGACGATATGTTCGACCAGGATTATAGTCAGACCGCCGCGCTGCATTTCCTTTATGAGCTGGACGGCCGCAGCCGTCTCAGCGGGCGTCAACCCGGCCATGAACTCGTCGAGCAACAATAGCTTGGGTGAGGTCGCCAGAGCGCGAGCCAACTCCAGGCGCTTGCGATCCATGACCGTAAGCGTGGAAGCGAGCCGATCCGATCGGCCCGATAGACCTACGGAGCCTAGAAGATTCGCCGCCTTCTCGCGCGCGGGCGCGCCTGTCAGCCGCTCGCGGCCGTAACCGAGGCCGACTAAAACATTCTCCAGAACGGTGAGAGCGAGGAATGGCCGCACTAATTGAAACGTGCGAGCGATGCCGCGACGGCAGAGTTGATGGGGCCGTAGCCCGTTCGCACGCTCGCCATTTAGGAGAACTTCACCGGAATCCGGCACCAGAGCACCGCTGATGAGATTGAACAACGTTGTCTTTCCCGAGCCGTTTGGCCCCATGATGCCGAGGATTTCGCCGGATTCGACGGCGACGGTTACGTTGTTGACCGCAGCGACGCCGCCGAAAGATTTGGAGACTTTATCGAGAGCGAGAAGAGGCACTGGATAGATTAACTTACCCTGCGAAGACACCAACCGCGCGAAGTAAAAGAGAGCTTTTCGACGTTCCTATCTATCTGGCGTCTTTGCGCTTTTGCTCTCCTTCCGATCCCAAAATTCTCCCGCCAAGAAGCCGAGGCGCAAAGCTAAGAACAGACAGGAACAAAGTTCCTCAAATTCTGTCTCTGCGCTATCGTTGATTGAACGGCGGTGCCGGGTAGCCGAAGGGTGAGGTGGCAAACTCCTTGGGCCAGACGAGTTCTTGCTTTCCCTTCAGCCATTGCTGGAAAAAAACTTTGACTTCGCCGGTGCCGTCCGAGCGAAATCGTACCGGCCCGACCACCGTGGTCATTTTCGTAGCGGCCACTGCGTCGCGAAGCTGGTCGCGTTCGACGGTCTTCGCGCGTGTGAGCGCATCGGCGAGGATCTGCAAACAGGCATAGGCGGGCCCGACCAGCGGATCAGAAGGACGCTTGAATAATTTCTGATGCGCCTCGTTCAGTTCGGCGACTCTGGGATATTTAGCGGCGAAGTGCCAGCCGGGCGACAAGAGCACGTAATCGCCGTCCTTGCTCAGATTTTGCGACCACACCGGCGGATCGGCGGCGCGGATGAAGAGATTGACCTTGGCATTGAAGTCCAGCTCCTTCATCTGCTTGACGAGGGTCATGCCATCGGGGGGCGACGGCAACGCAAGCACCGTTTCGGCGCCCGCGGTTTTTGCCTTCAAGATCAAATCGGAAAAATCCTTCGAGCCGGGCGCATATTCGCCGCTGGAGACGATTTGATAGCCATGTTTCTTCGCCGTGCTCTGCCAGAGCGAGCCCATTTCTTTGCCCCAATCCGTTCGTTCGAGAAACAGCGCGACTTTGCGCGGCCTCTGGGCAGCCGGGATCATCCCGTCGAGAAAGACGAAGGTCTCTGTGGTCAAGTCGGGCGATTTCGGAAACGGCGAGAATAGATAGCGCAGGCCCTGCTTGTGAATGCCGTGAAAGGCGAAAGCCACGCCGAGGTATGGAATCTTGTTCTTGTCGGCGATGGAAGCCGCGGCGCCATGGAGATCGGAGCCCGCTCCGCCCAAGTAGGCAACGACGCCCTGAGTGGCGAGGGTTTCCAGCCGCGCGACCGTTTTGGTCGGATCGGATTCATCGTCGAGCATGGTGAGCTCGATCTGCATCTTCTTGCCGCCGACCGCAACGCCGCCCGCCGCGTTGATATGCCGGACGGCAATCTCGTAGCCGGTTTTGACTTGGCTGCCGAGCGCCGCATAGCGGCCGGTGAGCGGAACGACGGCGCCGACTTTGATGGTCTGGGCGGTGCCATTCATGCTGAAGGTAAACAGTGCGAGCGCCATCAAAATCGAAATGAGCACGATCCGTCTCATGGGGCCTCCCCATATTCGTGTTTTAGGCTAGGCGATAGATAGCACTATCGGTGCAATGGGTCAAAAATGATCAATCCCGCAGCGACGTGAGGGCATGAGAAAGTCCACGCATGTTGAAGCGAGAGGTTCGCCCAAATTTTCCTCAGGACAGGCGGGAGCGTCGGACTCCACAGCGCTACTAACGCGCGTTATACACTTCCCCAGACCTTGCGCGCGGTGTCGACGACCAACTGAAGCTTCTGCCACTGTTGATCTTCCGTGAGCAAGTTGCCTTCCATGGTCGAGGCGAACCCGCACTGGGGGCTGAGCGCTAGGTTGTCCAACGGCACGTACTTGCTCGCTTCGTCAATACGGCGCGCGAGTTGGTCAACGGTTTCCAGTTCCGGCAGTTTGCTACTGATGAGTCCAAGGACGACCGTTTTACCGGGCGGCATAAAGCGCAGCGGCTCGAAGGTTCCCGCGCGCTCCGACTCGTACTCGAGAAGAAAAGCGTCGACTTTGAGCTGGGCGAAAAGTTTTTCGGCGACCGCGTCGTAACCGCCTTGGGCGTACCATTGGCTGCGATTATTGCCGCGGCAAAGATGAATCGCCAGTGTCACGCCGGGGCGCTTGGCGCCCTCCAAACAGGCGTTGTCGGCGCGAATTGCTTCATCGAGCGCCTGGTCGGGTTCAACCCCAATCTCGTTTTTGATGTAGCTGCGCCATTTGGGATCGATATAATAGCTGTAACGCGGTGCATCGATCTGGATGTACTGCACGTTTTCACTTGCCAGCGCCCCAATCTCCGCCTTGATGACCGGTACGATGTCCCACAGAAAGGCGGAATGATCGGCGTATACTTTGTCGCTGATGCCTTTCTTGTAATAAATCGCAGGGAACTGATTGGCAGTGGGCAGCGTGATTTTGATGTCGCCCGGGCTATGCTGTTTTAGGAAGGCTAACTCATGCTGGGTCAAACGGCGGGTTTGTTTGATTTTGCCGACGACAATTCCCGGGACGCGCGAAGGTTGCGTGCCGGAGCCTGCCGCGCTCGCCTGCCAGGCGCGCAGCAGGTTATCGCTTTCATCGATACCTTCCACCGCATCGTTGAAGTCGCTCATGAAATTGACACGACGCAACTCACCATCGGTGAAAATCTTAAAGCCGAGATCTTTTTGTCGTTCGATGACTCGTAGGATGTGCCGGTCTTCCAGCGCGTGTAACTTGTCGCTGTCGACGCGAGCACTGCGCGCCTGTAAAAGTTCAGCCGGCCTAAGCAAGCTGCCGATATGGTCTGCACGATATCGGGCACCCATAGGAACCTCCTTGGACTGGTGTTGAAGTAATGGAACGGTGGAGTATTGCGCTGCCTAAACCCAACGCCCACTCCAGCGCCCATGACTCCAGTTGTCACTCGCCCAACAGTTTCTTCAGTCTCGCGATGACTTCCGGCGGCTGGGTCGTCACTTCCTTCGCCAGCGCTGCGAGATCTTCGCCGCCGATCGGATTAACCGGCCACCCCCGCTTCTTCGCCTCGGCCAAGAGATCGGGATCTTTTAATGTTCTATTCCAGGCATCGCGGAGAATTTTCACTCGATCCGCTGGCATATTTGGCGGCCCGACCCACGGCCGGCCGAATTCGTTTGAGGCCATGATCAGCGTCGCTAAGCGGCGATCGCCATCATCCACCTTGTAGCGGTCCATCAGCTCGTAGAAGGTGGGAGTGTCCGGGAGCATCGGATCGCGCTTACGGCCGGTCTGCACTAACGGGCGGGTGAACCCTTTTTTGTACCAACTGATGTGGGGCTCGCGGCCGAAAAACGCGGCGATAGTGATCAGCCGGCACTGCAACTCGCCGCGTTCCAGAGCGACATCAATGTCTCCTGCGCCTTTGTATCCGGCGATGATGGCGGTCTTGCCGCCGAGAACGTCTTCGATCAGCTTCGGTATGTGATAGGTGATCGAGGCCGTACCCGTCGAGCCGCATTTAGGCGGCTCACCGCCTTTGCGCAGATCATCGATGGACTTGTACGGACTGTCACCGCGAATGATGAATAACAGCTCGGTCGGCTCCGGCGTGCCGAACCAGTTAAATTTCGCCCAATCGAACTGCACTTCCTTGCGGCCGATCACCTGGTCCATGTAGATCGCGGAATTGAGCGAGCCGAGTGTGAGTCCATCCGGCTTGGCGACGGTGTAGACATAATTTGCCGCGATCACGGAGCCGGCACCCGGCATGTTTTGCACCGTGACGCTCGGCTGACCGGGAATGTGCTTGCCGAAGTAGTTGGCGATATGGCGCGTCCAAAGATCGTAAAGGTCCCCCGCCTGGCCGCCGCGAATGACGCGCAAAGATTTTCCTTCATAGAAATTCGCTTGGGCCTGAAGCGATCTCGCGGCAAACAGATCACAAGCGGACAGCGACAAACAGAAGATGATGACCGCGCCGATGCGAAAATTTCTCATGGTTGGCTCCGTCAAGTCCTAATTGAAGCGAGGTCGTTACCGTAGCGGCGGGGATCCAGTGCGCAAACCTGGATTCTCGTTTTCACTAATCATGAAATCCCAAAAGTTTTTTTGTTGAGCTTTTTCATCGCTCTCGCTGAAACGTTTCCCTAATATAGCGATAGGCTGCGATGGCGGCGGTGGCGCCGTCGCCCGCTGAAGCGATCGCTTGTGCCGCCGAGTCTTGCCGAATGTCCCCGACCGCATAAAGACCATCGCGTTCCGTTTTCATCAAGCGGTCCGTCGGCACGTGCCCGCTCTCGGCCAGCTTTACAATATCCTCTAACAAGCCCGTATTCGGCTTCATGCCGACGTAAACGAACAAACCAGCCAAATCGATTTGAGTTGCTTCATTCGTGTCAAGTTTGCGCACGCGGACCCCGCTCACACTCTCGTTCCCGAGAACTGCCTCGATGACGGTTCGGTAGTGGGTGGCAATCTTGCTGTCATTTAACACTCTCTGCCGGTAAGTTGCTTGCGCTGAAAATTCGCTGCCTTCGTGAAACACGAGCACACGTGCGGCGTAGTTTGCCGCCGTGAGAGCCTCCTGCAGCGCTGAATCGCCGCCACCGACGACACCGACGGTTTGGCGGTTATAGAGCGGGCCGTCACAGCTGGCGCAGTGGCTAACGCCGCGGCCGACGAATTTCGCCTCGCCAGGCACGCCTAGGTCTTTGAGCGACGAGCCAGTCGCGACGATGACCGCTTTGGCTAGGTGGTGGTTATCAGCCGTAGTGACTAACCAATGCAGATCTTGAGCGGCCAGGCTCTGCGCTTCAGTGCGCTCGAACTCCGCTCCGTGATCGGCGGCCTGCCGTTGCACGGTCGGACACAGGTCATAACCCGCGATGCCGTCCGGAAAGCCGGGAAAGTCCTCGATCTTTTCGATGCTGACCAAGTGACCGCCAGCAATGTTCGTTTCCAGAATCAAAGTTGACATTCCTTGCCGCGCGGCGAACAGGCCTGCGGTCAACCCACCCAGACCAGAGCCGATAATGATAATGTCGTAGTCGGACATCACTTCCTGCTATCTCCATTCATCCACCGAAACGGTTTTTTGATAGTTGCACCCGATGATTCGCCAGTAGCCGTTGGTTTCACCGCCGACGACGACGATATGAATTTCGTCCGGCTTGAACATCTTGATCATCGCGTCGGGAGCAACTTTCAGTTTCGACGCATAGGGTTCCTCGCCGAAAGTCGCTCGCGGATAAATATAGTTTTGAATCAGCTGATAGTCCCAGTACTCGCCGGCAGGCATGAGCGCGTTTTCGTATACCCATTCGATCATCTTTTCTTTGGTATCGAACCCGCCTCGGTCGATAAACTGACGCGCGGCGATTGGATCGAGCACGAAAGTCGGGGCGCTGTGCGCGTCCATACCGCGCAGCATGTTGCGCACGTGCTCGCGCCAGTATTTCTCGCGGACGCCGAGGGTGAAAGCGGTAGAGCGGCAGCCGGTAAAAACACTGACCGTGCTGTCGGTCGGCTGGAAGCCATGCTGAACGTGAAAGGGCACCCATGGGCTGCGTTCTTCGTTCTCGGCAAACGTCATGCTGTTGTACGCATAGTTGTTGCCCTGAGAACCCATATAAGTGACGCCCGGCAATGAGCCGCCCTGGAGGTTCTGCGAGAGCAGACCATAGGCGCGGCCGATGGTCGCGTTGGCGTGGTTGTACGGCGCCATGGCGCCGGTGCCCGCGTTCATTTTGATCTCGTCGCGAATCGGACCGTTGACGACGACCATCGCCGCCATCGAGCTGGTCGTGCTGCCTCGGGCGCTCACGCCGGTCGATGCCAGAGCGAGGATTACCGGAAAATACTCCGGGCGAGCTCCCGCCATAACCGCGTTGACCGCCACCTTTTCAACCGTGTACTCCCAATACTCGCGAAAATGGGTCGAGCGCATATGGCCGACAACTTCGTCGGGCTGGTGTTTGGTTCGTGCGAGCATGTCGGCCACGCGCCTTTCGGTCGGCAGAACAATCGGCAGCTTATCGGTCCAGTTGTTGGCGAGATAAAATTGCTGAAGATTGTCTTCCGTATCGGGCTCGACCAGACGCGGCGTTGAGCGGACGAATTTGTTTTCTTTCGCGGCGCCACCGTCGGGCGCTCTCGTAAGGCCTTCGATGATTTCCTGCATCACCGGTCGGCCGCTTAGAGGATCTTTGCCGTCAACGTAGGCGCGCAGCTGGTCGGCGCTTTTTCCCATTACCGGTTGCGGTACGAAGGCGCGCGGCGCGTTGGGCATGCCGTGAACTCGATTCACCGAATCGACGACTTTTTCAAACACATGGGTGTGGATCGCCACGGTGGGTACTCCATATTGACTGTCGAGGGTCATTGCGTGCACGGCGACCGCCGGCGCACACGTGCTTCAATGGCCGACGCCGATAATGGCGCCGTCGGCATTAGCCTTGATCAATTCCCAGGTTTTGGGGTCATCTTTGGTATAGACACTCGACATTTCCACGATTTTGGTTGTCACCGAAGGCATTTGCTCGGCGAGCCAATCTTGGACCTGGCGTAGAAACAATCCGGAGTCGTCAAAGCGGGGATCGACCAAATAGATGGTCTTGCCGTCCAGACTTCCCAGCCGGCGCGCCATGGGTTTAGGAGTAATTTTCGGTGGATATCCTATCGGATCGAGTACGGAGATTTTCTCATCGGCCACGGATCGACTCCTCCTAGAGATTGTCAAGGCGTTAAGACTTGTCGACAGCGCGATTTACGGTCGCGCTGCTCGAGTCATGGATACCGCGAGATTATACACGCTGCAAACCTATTCGATCTAGCAAGCGAGGGTCAAGTGGAAACGACCGAACTATTTTTCCGCTTGACGGTGGTTTTCGATTTACCCTATGTTCCGGGGCGGCGACGGCATCGACGATTCCTCGACGCGGATTAACGCTTGCCGACAGGAGGCGATATGAAGGCGATCAGCATTGGGTTTTTATTCATTTTATATTGCAGCGCCGAGCTCGCGGCGCAGGCGCCCTACTATCAGGGGAAAAGCATCAGGATCGTCGTCGGCTACCCGGCCGGCAGCGCCCATGACCAGTGGGCGCGCTTGATCGCACCGCAACTGACCAAACATATTCCAGGCAATCCTTCCACGGTCGTGCAGGTGATGCCGGGCGCCGGCTCGATGACCGCGACCAATTATATTTACGGAGTGGCTAAGCCCGATGGTTTGACGCTCGGTGTCAACAACGCAGCGCTCTACTTCGAACAGCTGCTCAAGAAACCCGAAGCCAAGTTCGACTGGTCGAAGTTCTCCTGGGTCGGCAGCACGACGCGGACGAGCCCGCTTCTCTACATGTGGGCCAACGCGCCTTACAAAACCATCCATGACGTACGTAACGCGACCGTGCCGCCGAAGTGTGGTGTGACCGGCACCGGCAACACCGGTTACTATCTGCCGAAACTGCTTGAGCAAGCCATCGGTACCAAGTTTCAACTCGTGACCGGCTATCAAGGCGGTGCCGATATCGAGCTGGCGGTGGAGCGCGGCGAGGTTCAGTGCCGCGCGTTTACCATCCAGGTTTTCTTCGGCCGCGAGCCGTTCCACACCTGGCGCAGCAAGAACCTGGTGCGCGTGCTAGTATTTGGCGGAAAGAAACGCGATCCGCGCATCCCGGATACACCCTTGTTTTCCGAACTGATGGATCAATACAAAACAGCGGAGTTAAATCGCCGTTTGGTCACTGTCATGCTCGGGTCGGGCGATTTTGGCAGCGCGCCGATGTTCGCGCCGCCGAATACACCGGTGGAGCAAGTTAAAGTTCTTCGAGCGGGTTATGCCAAAGCTTTGACGAGCCCAGACCTTATCGCCGAGGCAAAGAAGATGGGCCTCGAAGCCGAGTTGATTCACGGCGACGAGATGGAGGCATTGGCCCGGGAGGTATTGCACCAGCCCGCCGAAGTTATTGATGCGATGAAGGCGGTGATGGGGGGATAAAGGACGCGCAGGGTTAGAGGAAGAGGCAAGTTCGCATTCCCAATGATCCAGATCATTCTTCGAATTTCCATCTTTGCGCTTTTATCGCCCGCTGCGCTTGCATTCGGCGCAGAAGCTGGTATCGGCGATCCCGCCGTCGCCGAAGACGGCTATCAGGATCATTTACTCACCCTCAACCGCAAGCCTTACCCATCAACTGACGGTTTGCGCAACGCGCAAAGATTGATGGCGCAGCAGAATCCCAAGATCGCCGCGCACAAGGTCGAAGGCTTGGTCGATCGGCGCTTCGTGCGCAAGCTCGACGAAAGCGGCTTCATCGACCGGCTCTACAGCGCCTCCCACTGAAAGCGCATCGATAGGCGGTTTGCGGTGTCGAGTCGCGGGCGTTTGCTCATGTTCAGTAAACAGCAGTCAGCTCAGCGTTCGCTTGAGCGATAGTAAGGCTCAGGATTGCTCGGGCCTGGAAGGCAGACTCGCAGTCGAATTGCGGCGGTACTAGGGGCCAGGCTGTAGACACGACGCGATACTCGCGTCGTCGCGTTGAATCCCTTGGTGGATTACGATATCGCTCCTAAGAGAAATGGCGCAACTTTTCGGAGGTCAATGTGCTGCAAAACAAAGTTGTCGTGATAACGGGCAGTGGGCAAGGCATCGGTAAGCACGCGGCAAAAACCTTCGCGCAGGCGAAGGCCAAAGTAGTGATCGCCGACTTCAATGCCGAACTGGCGAAGCAAACCGCTGCCGAGATTGGCCAGACAACTGAGACCATGGCGGTGGCGGCCGACGTGCGCAACGAAGACAGCGTGAAATCGATGGTCGATCAAGTGATGAATCGCTTCGGTCAGATCGACGTGATGATGAACAATGCGGCGATCGTGCCGCACTTCGCGTGGAACATTCCGCGCTGGCCGCTGATTGCCGATATGCCGGTCGAGTTCTGGGACCGGGTGGTTCACACCAATCTCTACGGTACGTTCTTCGGGACCAAGCACGTGATTCCTCACATGGTGAAGCGGAAATCCGGCCACATCATAAATCTCTACGGCGGTGGCGGCGTGAAGCCGGGCGGCGCCTGCACTTATATGGTGACCAAAGACGGCATCCGGACTTTTACGCGCTACGTTGCCGAGGAAGTCAGGGACGCTAATATTTGTGTCGTCACGTTTTCACCACGCGTGCCGATCGCGACAGAAACGGCTCCGGAAGAGGCGCTCAAACGACTGCCGGGACCCGAAATCTTGGGACAAGGCTTTGTCCTCTGCGCCGAGCTGCCGATGGAGCAAAGCGGGAGGTGCTTCGCCTATGAGAACGGCAGGCTCGTCGACGAACTGCCGAGGGCAGGCTGAAGAAGCCAACGGGCAGCAGACCGCGGTAAGCAAGAGGTAGGACAAGATGGCAATCATCGATGCCGATGCGCACGTGATCGAGAATGAGTCGGCGTGGGACTACATGCTGGAATCGGAGCGGCAATACCGACCGCGAATCGTCGGCGCCACTAACGGCGATCCGGCGATGGAATTTTGGCACATCGACGGCCGGCTGATGCCGCGCAGCAATGTCGAGAAAAAACTGCCGGAAGCCGCGCGCGACATGAGCGATCTGAGTCTTCGGATCAAGCACATGGATGAGCTCGATATCGACATCCAGGTGATCTATCCGACGATTTTTATTTTTCCCACCGCACGCCGCCCCGAAGTCGACCTCGCGATCTGCCGCAGTTACAATCGCTGGATGGCGGCGATCGTTGCTAAGGCGCCGGATCGTTTTCGCTGGGTGGTGGTGCCGCCGCTGCTCAACATGGATCGAGTCGCCGAGGAACTCAAGTTCGGCAAGGCGCACGGCGCCTGCGGCGTCTATCTGCGTGGGCTGGAAGTCGACCGGCGGTTAAGCGATCCGTATTTTTATCCTTTATGCGATAAAGCGAGTGAGCTTGATTTGCCGATCTGCGTGCACTCGGCCAACGGCAGCATTACAGCGCACGATTTTTTTCTCGACGAGCCCGGCTTTTGTAAATTCAAACTTGCCGTGGTCGGGGCGTTCCATTCGCTGGTCAATGACGGCATCCCGGAGCGCTTTCCCAAACTTCGCATCGGCATCATCGAAGTCAGCGCGCAATGGATTCCTTACGCAATCCACGATCTGGCGCGCCGCCATGCCCGCCGCGGCAAGAAATTGAGCGACACCGTTCTCAAGGACAAACGCGTTTACGTCACTTGCCAGACCGACGACGATCTCGATTATCTGCTCGGCTACGCCGGCGAGGATAATCTCGTGATTGGCACCGACTACGGTCATTCCGACAATGCCAGCGAGATCGAGGCCCTGCGCAAAATTCGCGACCAAGGCAAGATCCCGGCGCGCGCGATCGACAAGATCCTCGATGACAATCCGCGTGCGCTTTACGCGCTTTAGACCGTTAAATACGCTGTCTTTGCCTCTGTGTGTCATTCTGCGGAGCTCGCGAGGAAGAATCTGCTTCGCGCAGACTACAAAATGGAACGGGAAAAAACAGATCCTTTGCGTTATTCAGGATGACTAAAAAGAAATAGGAGATGCGGCAATGAATTCTCCGGCCAGCGATAAGCCAATTTGGCATTCGGTAATTCACACAGACCCGATCTGGAGGGTGGAGCAGTGCTGACGATCGACGCCGACGCGCATGTCATCGAATGCGAGAAGACTTGGGACTACCTTGAAGGCAGCGACAAACGTTACCGGCCGGTGCCGATCGCGGTCGACATGCCGACCGGGAAAAAACAGAATTTTTGGATCATCGGCGGGCGGCTGATCGGCGGGCGCGACAATATCGGTCAGGACACTGCGAAAGAGTCGCGCGAAATGGCCAACATCGATTCGCGGTTGCGACACATGGACGAGATCGGCACCGGTATCCAAGTGCTTTACCCGACGTTGTTTCTCCGTCCGGTCACAGATAACCCGCGCATCGAGCTGGCGCTCTGCCGCTCGTATAACCGCTGGATGGCGGACATCTGGTCTAAGGAAAAGAAACGCTTGCGTTGGGCGGTGCAGTTGCCTCTGATGACGATGGACAAGGCGCTCGACGAGCTACGGTGGTCGCACGGCAACGGCGCCTGTGCGGTCTTTATGCGCGGCATCGAGACGCACCAGACGTTGCACGATCCCTATTTTTTCCCGCTGTATGAGGAAGCCAGCCGGTGCAACATGCCGATCGGCATTCACTCGGGCATCGGCAATTTCGCGGTCAATGAAATTCTTGGCGGTGAGCCGTTTCGCGTCGCCAAGCTGATGGTGATCGGCGGCTTTCATTCGATGATTCTCAACGGCATACCGGAAAAATTTCCCAAACTCCGGATCGGCGCCATCGAAGTGGCGTCGCAGTGGGTACCGTACCTGGTTCACGATTTGAATTTGCGTTTTCCGAAGCTCGCGAACCAACAAGCACGCCCGGACGTACTGAGCGGCAGCGAGCAACTGTTCGTCGCCTGCCAGACCGACGACGACTTGCCGTACGTGCTCAAGTATGCGGGCGAGAATTGCCTGATGATCGGCTCAGACTATGGCCACGCTGATAATGCGAGCGAGCTGCTAGCGTTGGCGAAACTCAAGGAGAGCGCCGAGATCGAGCCGCGGATCATCGACAAAATTCTTTATCACAATCCGGCAAAGTTCTACGGGCTGGATCAGGATTAGGGATTCGTGATCATACTCGTGCTTTTAAAATTACTCTGGCAATGTGTGCCGATTTCTTCGCCCTCGACGGGGGAAGCCCCCTTTCTTTTTCCTTCCCATCGCGGGGACGGGATGGAATTCATTCGGATCAGGCAGGCAGGTCATTTGGTAGAGTGAGAAATGTATGGCGGATGCGTTTGATCTCCTACTAACCGGCGGCACGGTCGTCAATCCGGCGACCAAGCTGCATCAAAAGCTAGATGTCGGTATTGCGGACAATAAGATCACGGCAATCCAGACCGACATTCCACGCACCGCTGCGAACAGAGTGATCGACGTTAGCGGCTGCTATGTGACTCCCGGTCTTATCGACTTTCACGTGCATAGCTACTGGGGAGTCAACCCGTATGGCTGCAATCTCGACTCCCTATGTCTTGCCACCGGCGTCACGACGACGATGGATGCGGGCTCCGCCGGGCCGGTCAATTTTCTCGGTTTCCGCAAATTAGTCTACGAACGATCGAAGACACGCATGCTCGGCTTCGTAGCGCTGGCCCAGCATGGCGTGCTTAACGCGCCGGGCGAGCTGCTCAACCTCGGCTTTGCGGATTCGGACGGCGCCGCCGAAACGGTCGGCAGTAACCGTGACATCGGTATTGGCATCAAAGTCCGGCTGCACAAAAAGGCGATTGGCGAAAATAGCCGCGAAGCTTTGCGCCTTGCCATCAAAGCCGGAGAGGCGGTCCGGGCCCCGATCATGGTGCACGTCGGTGACACGGCCATCGGCATGGATGAGATCGCCGATAGTCTACGTCCCGGCGACGTCATCACGCACTGCTATACGCCCCAGAAACCATCCGTCATCGACGACAATGGAAAACTCTTGCCATTGGTTCGCAAAGCCAAGGAGCGCGGGGTGATCTTCGACGTCGGTCACGCCGGCGGGCACTTCGATTTCAATCTGGTCGAGCGCGCGATGGGGGAGGGGCTATCGCCGGATATCATCAGCTCGGATCTTCACGGGCGGCTGGCCCAGCCCGGTTTCGGTGTCGTTGGCGACTTGCCGACCACGTTGACGAAGTTTTTGCCACTGGGTCTGAGCTTGGAACAAATTATTGCGAATTGTACGGTTAATCCCGCCCGCGCGATCGGCTGGCAGGATCGAATCGGCAGCCTCGAAATCGGGCGCGAAGCGGACATTGCGGTACTACAAACGGTGGAGCAAACGGTAAAACTGCGCGATTCGGTGGGCAGAGAGAAAATCCATAAGCAGCGCATCGCACCGCGCTGGACGATCCGGGCGGGAGAAGTTTTTCAAGGTGGGGTTAATATTGGATGAGTCGTCCCGTTTGAAATCAAAGGTCCGTTGTGAGGAGTCCTTCAGCTCTGTTCAAGATAAACTCTGCGACGAAGAATTTGCTTGGAGGATCCGGTCGGCTGTACTCTTGCCGCTGAAGTAAAAGCAGGTCCTCCGAATATGCTCAAGGCCTAACGGGGGAGGATTCATGGCATCACTTTGGGAAACCGTAAAGGTCCGCGACTCGAACATGCTCGTGTATGTCAGTACGCCGGAGGCCTCACAACCGACGCCCGCGGTGGTCGTCGTTCAAGGTCAGACGGGCGTTCAGGACTTTGTCAAGTTTTCGGACCTGGCGGCCCAGAACGGTTTGGTCGCGGCAGCACCGGATCTGTATCATCGGGATCCGCCGGATTGCAAAGACGATCCGCCGACGCGCCGGATGCGGTTGCGTGATGCAACCGTCATGCAAGACATCAGCGCCACGGTCGAATTTCTGAATTCGCATCCCGCCGTCCGTCGGGGACGGATCGGCATCGTCGGTTTCTGCATGGGTGGACGGATCGTCTATTTGATGGCATCGGTGAATCCGGATATCAAAGCCGGCGTGATGTACTATGGCGGCGATACGTTCGCGGCTTGGGGTGAGGGATTGTCGCCATTCGAGCGCACGAAGGATATTCAGTGCCCCATCATGGGTCACTTCGGCGAGGACGATCACAATCCATCGCCCGCGGACATGCGCAAACTCGACGCGGAGTTGACGCGCCTGGGCAAACAGCACGAATTCTATTCCTATCCGAATGCCGCTCACGCATTCGCCAATTTCGGCTCGGGCAATTACCGCGAGCATGCCGCGAGTGCCTCCTGGCCGAGGACTTTCGGGTTTTTTGCGAAACAACTTAAGGGAGGCTGAAAGAATTTGTTCCAACGGTACAAGCCCCGCGGGTTGATACCCACGAGTTGCTGCTGTTTAGCACAAAAAGGAGAATCACCATGCTTTCCGCCATCGTTTTGTTAAACACCGAACGCGACAAGACCAACAAGGTTGCCGAAGCGCTGGCCGATATGGAAGGCGTCAGCGAAGTATATTCAGTCGCGGGCCGCTACGATCTTGCGGCGATCGTGCGCGCAACGGACAATGATCAATTGGCGAAAATTGTCACCGAGCATATTCGAGGGGTGCCAGGCATCACGACTTCCGAGACCCTGATCGCGTTCCGGGTCTACTCGCGCCACGATCTGGAGCGGATGTTCTCGATCGGCATGGAAAAAATCTAGCGAGCTGCTGAAAAAGCCTCGGCTGTTTTGTTGCGCTCAATCGCGTCGCTTAACGCCCGGGTTAGTGCGCCTCCGCTCGTCGATTTTTCGCGCGCCTCGCATCCAAGTCTTTTTGAGCAGCTCGGATTATTTGTTGCGCCCCAGCAGTTTAAATATGAGTGGCACCATCAGCAGCAGGAACGAGATGGCGAGAATCGCCGCCGAGATCGGTTGCGTGACAAACACCGCAGGGTCGCCCTGGCTGATCGCGAGCGCCCGGCGTGCTTGGGTTTCGGCGAGCGGGCCGAGGATTAAGCCGATCACTGCCGGCGCGACCGGGATGTCCCAGCGGCGCATGACAAATCCGAGCAGTCCGAATACGTAAAGAATCACCAAATCGATAACCGACTGGTGCAGGCTGTAAGCGCCTAGAGTTGCAAAGACCAGGATGCCGCCATAAAGCACCGGCCGCGGAATCGCAAGCACCTTCACCCACATGCCGACCAGCGGGAGGTTCAAGACCAACAGCAAAACATTGCCGATATACAAGCTTGCCAGTAAGCCCCATACCAATTCAGCTTGCATTTGAAAGAGCAGGGGTCCGGGCTGAATTCCATAATTCTGAAAGGCGCTGAGTAAGACCGCGGCCGTCGCCGAGGTCGGAATGCCTAGGGTGAGCAGCGGCACGAGCGCGCCTGTCACCGAAGCATTGTTCGCCGCCTCAGGGCCGGCGACGCCTTCAATGGCGCCCTTGCCGAACTCTTCCGGATGTTTGGTTAGTTTTTTCTCGGTCGCGTAGGATAAGAAGGTCGGGATCTCCGCGCCTCCGGCTGGAATCGATCCGAACGGAAAGCCGATGAACGTTGCGCGCAGCCACGCCGGCACCGATCGCTTCCAGTCCTCCTTTGACATCCAAAGCGAGCCTTCGAGCTGCTCCAGTTTCCCTTCGAGGCGGCTGGAATAGGCGGCGACGTAAAGCGCTTCGCCGACCGCAAACAGGCCGACGGCGAGGACGACGACATCGATGCCGTCGAGCAGCTCCGGAATGCCGAACGCAAACCGCGAGCTACCCGTCTGGCTGTCAATGCCGATCACGCCCAGAAGCAGGCCGAGGAAGAGACTCGTCAAGCCGCGAACGGTGGAGCTGCCGATGACGGCTGAGACTGTCGTGAACGCGAAAATCATCAGCGCAAAGTATTCCGCCGGTCCGAACTTCAAGGCGACCTCCACGACGAGCGGCGCCAGCAGCGTCACCAAGACAGTTGCGATCGTGCCGGCGACGAAAGAACCGACCGCGCAAGTCGCGAGTGCCGGTCCGGCACGACCGTTTTTCGCCATGAGATTGCCTTCGAGCGCCGTGGCAATGGAAGCCGATTCGCCGGGCGTGTTGAGCAAAATGGTCGTCGTCGACCCGCCATACATGGCGCCGTAGTAGATGCCGGCGAACATGATGAGCGCACCGGTGGGCTCGAGCTTGACCGTGAGCGGCATCAGCATCGCCACCGTAAGTGCTGGCCCGACGCCGGGAAGAACCCCGATGAAAGTACCAAGCGTGACGCCGATGAATCCCCAGAGTAAATTGATCGGTGTCAACGCGATGCTGAACCCCTGCAAAAGCGAACCAAAAGCTTCAGGCACCGGCGTTAGATCCCCGCGCCGCCCAAAATAGATTCAAGCCAGCCGGGGGGCAGGTTGACGTTTAAGAATTTAACGAAGAAAAGAAAGATCGCGAGCCCGAGAAAAACCCCCAGGGCAATGTCGCGTAAGAATTTCACGCTGCCGAAGCCGCGCGCAACACAAGTGAACAGCGCTGCCTGGGCGAGCACGAAGCCCGCTCGATGGATCAGCACCATCTGCAAAAAAAGCCCCAAGCTAACCCAGATGAACGCGTTGACATGAAAACGATGCTCGCCGCGCCTGTCAGGTTCGTCGGGAACCGCGTTGCGCCAGCCGCCGGATAGCGCTTCATAGGCCAACCACGCGCCGAGCAGAAGCAAACCGGCAGCGATGACTGCGGGGGCGACGTTTGGCCCCACGCGCGCATAGCCGCCGGCGCTCGGTAATTGCGACGCGCCGATGGCAACTGCGATTCCTAGAGCCACGACCGCCAAGGAGAGAATCAGTTCGGCGGGCTTGAAAGTCATAGCGAAACCGGCGCGCTATTTCTTCTTGATGCCGAGCGAATCGATGATATCGGCGATCCGTTTGGTGTCTTCGTCAATGAATTTCTTGTAAGCATCGCCGCTGAGAAAGATCGGCGACCAGTTGAGCTTTGCCAGAGTTTCTTTCCATGCCTTCGACTCGGTGGCTCGCTGAACGATTTTAATCAAAGCGTCACGCTGCGCCGTCGTGATCCCCGGTGCGCCGAAGATTCCGCGCCAGTTGGCCAGCTCGACATTGAGCTTCTGCTCCTTGAGCGTAGGGAAGCCCTCGATCTTCGATGGGCTGGATACCGCCAAAGCGCGCATGCGCCCGCCCTTGATCTGTTCGGTGAATTCGCCGACGCCGGAAACGCCGGCGGTGACGTGCCCGCCGATGATCGCCGCGATCGCTTCACCTCCGCCTTTGAACGGCACGTAGTTGATCTTGGCCGGATCGACTCCTGCCTCTTTGGCGATCATACCGACCAAAATATGATCGGTGCCGCCGGCCGAGCCGCCGCCCCAGGAAACGCCGCCCGGATTGGCCCTGAAGGCTTTGATCAGGTCGGCCATGCTCTTGTGCGGCGAATTCGCCGAGACGACGATGATCTCGTACTCGCCGGTAAGACGCGCGAGCGGCGTGACCATAGATAAATTAACCGGAGAGTTGTCGAGGTAGATCGCGCCGATCATGACCATGCCGCCGATCAGCAACGCGTTGGGGTCGCCTTTGGACGAATTGACGAACTGCGCCAGGCCAATGGTTCCGCCCGCACCGCCCTTGTTCTCAAATTGCACGGAGGAGACGAGCTTGACGCTCTGCATCGCGGCCGCGAGGTTCCGCCCGGTCTGGTCCCAACCGCCGCCCGGATTGGCGGGAATCATCATTTTCAATCGCGGCTGAGCATGGATGACCGACGCTGGCGCTGCAAGCACGAAAGCCACGATGAACGTCAAAAATAACCCCCACATATTGCCTCCTCGGATTAAACCCGCGTTAAGGATGTGATGTATAGTCGACGGCAAGAAAATTGACAAGCCGGAGGCGCGTCAGATTGTCGTTCCGCACAGTCAAAAGCCTGGCGCCGATCGTCGCCGAACCCAACAACTTACCGGCCCGAGATTGTTCGTCCAACGCCTTCGGAATGGCTATGGTCTCTTTAGATGGAAGATCCGGCAGAGCCCGCCGTTTGGGCCGTTGAACCAAGTGCGAGTGCACCGATATCGTCGATAACGAAGATGGTCAGTACTTCGCGGCGATTTCTGACGGTTAGCTCATGGCGTCCCAGCATCGTCGTATTCAAGCCGGACTGCCGCGCGACTTCCTCCGAGACGATCAACTGGCAACTGTACTCCTTGGTTAAATCTTGCAACCGGCTGGCGACGTTTACGGTATCGCCGATCGCGGTGAGATGGACGGTGGTGCCGTAGCCCATGCGCCCGACGACCGCAGGCCCGCAATGAATACCGATACCAATTTTGAGGGGTTCGGTGAGTTCGTCGCTCAGCGTAGCGCTTAACCGCCTTACTTGATCGACCATGTTTCTGGCCGCGTCCAGCGCTTGACGGCAGCCTTCCTGCGGACCGACCTCGACGCCAAACAATGCCATGACGCCATCGCCGATAAACTTGTCGACCGTGCCGCCGGCGGCAGTGATCGCGTGACCAACTGTTTCAAAATAGCTGTTCAACAGAAAGACTAAATCGTAAGGCATCTTTTGCTCGGCAATTCCGGTAAACGAGCGCAGATCGGCGAACAGGACGGCGATCATTCTCTCCTGGCCGGCCAGGTAGGACGGTTGTCCAAAACCGTCGCGCGCCTGTGCGTTGGCGGGCAGCAGCGGATTGATCGTAATGTGCGCCGCCGGTCTGAGCTGGCAGGCCAAGCGGACGTTGGGCGCCGCGCCGATGCGTTGCAGCACCTTCTGCTCGGCGGCGCTGGGCAACGGCTGTCTGCTCAAGCCTTGGCTGATCCGTATCCGGCAGGTCGAGCAGCGACCGCGGCCGCCGCAAACCGAGGCGTGCGGAATGCCGGCGAAACGGCTGGCTTCCAAAACGGAAAAGCCGCGGGGAACCTGCACTTCACGCGCTTGCGGGTAGGTAATACGCACCCGACTGCGGCGCTGTTTAAGCTGGCGCATCAGCCGGGCGAGCAACACCGCGGCAAGACAAGCCCAAAATCCGAAGATGATACTATCGTGCGCCTGAACAAGATCCTGACCCTCGCCGGCGCCGAGCGCGTGGGTCGCTTGCTTGACGCGCGCGATCCAGGTTGGATCGGCGGCGATCAGGAATTCGATTTCGCGCCCGGCCTGAGCAAACCCCAGCAGCGCGAGAACCGGCAGCAGCAAGGCGGCTGCGAAAAATAGCGCAGCGTAGCGCGAATACCAACGGCGCAATCGCAGCCAGAAATGAAAGCCGATGCAGCCGTGGGTCCAGGCGATCGCGATGAGTAACGCCTGACGGACGCCGTGAACCGGGCTGGTATACCACAGCGTCATTACCGTCTTGGCGTACGAATCTTCGACGTCGTGCCATTCGTAAGCCAGGCGAGTGCCGACAAAGTGGACGGCCAAGAGAGGAGGAATACAGAGGCCAAGCGCAAGCTGGAGCGCTTCCCAGAGCGGCAAACGCAAATGGTGACGTTGATAAAGCGCCCACAGCGCAAGGCTGAAATGCGTCAGCAACGAGCCGTAAAGCGCCGTGGTCCCAAGCGGGTTACGCCAAAGGGCCAAAAACCAAACGCGCCCCGCCTCCATGGCGTCCAGCGAAATCAGGCCGAGACTGTGGTTTAAAAGGTGAGTCGATAGATACGTCAGCAGAATGAAACCCGTGACCAGTCGAGTGCGGCGGACATTCATAGGCGAGCCGCCAATTTACTACGACTGCGCCTTCGCCGTCTATGCGCCGACCGCCGCTGGAGCGACGTTTAAATCCGATGAAGCATTTTACTCGCGCCCCCGGCGGTTTCGATCCTGTTGACTCCTTCCTTGGACTCATCCTATTTATGAAAAACGTTTTTGGCCGATAGTCACTGTTTCTTCAAAGTGCATTACATCCGACGCGCGGCGAGAACTCTCTGGTATGATCGAGCGCGCTTGAACCGACTGGAGGTTGACTCACATGGGTAAGTTTCATGTGGTTTATTTCGGCAGCAACGACGTGCCGGTGCACTTGATCAAGCCGGTCCTTGCTGAGATCGACGCTGACTTGACGATCCGGCGGCCGACCAATGACGCCGAGGTCGTAGAAATGGGCAAGGACGCCGACGGCATCATCATGCACGGTTCGGTGCCGCTCTCGCGCGAAATTATTGCCCAGCTCAAGCGCTGTAAGGTTGTCTGCCGCACCGGCGTTGGAGTCGATCGCATGGACCTCAAAGCAGCCAAGGACCACGGTCTGATCATCTGCAACGCGGCCGGCTGCAACTCGATCGAAGTCGCCGAGCAGGCGATCGGCTTATTGATCGCGATCTCGCGCAAGCTCATGCGCATGAACCAGTACGTGCGCGACGGCAAGTGGCGTCGTCATACCGCGGAGCTGCACGCTTACCGCGGGCGCGTCTATCGGATCCAGGGGCGAACCCTCGGGATTGTCGGGCTTGGCCATGTTGGCAAGCAGGTAGCGCCGCGCGCCCAAGGGATGCGGTTGAACGTTCAGACCTTCGATCCGTATCTTGACCCGAAGATCGCCGAGAACATGAGTGTCAAGATGGTGCCGTTCGACGAGTTAGTGGCGACCTCCGATTTTATCAGCTTGCATGCACCGCTGACGAAGCAAACGCATCGCATGTTCGGCGCACCGCAGTTCAAGGCGATGAAGAACACCGCCTACCTGATTAACTGCGCGCGCGGCGGGCTGGTCGACTCGGACGCGCTCTATGAAGCCTTAGCGTCCGGTGAGTTGGCTGGTGCGGCTCTCGACGTCACCGATCCCGAGCCGCTGCCTGCGGACCACAAGCTTTTGACTCTGCCCAACGTCATCGTCACCTGCCATACCGCGGCCAATTCGGACGAGTCCTATGTCGATTGTCAAACCCATGCCGCAAGAGAAGTTGTCAACGTGCTCAGCGGCAGGGGGCCGACCACCGAGATCAAGGATCCGTGGCTCCTCGCTGAAGCGCAAGACGAGGGTTTTGGCGGCGTGTAAGGCTGCCGAACGGGCATTTCCGGCTTACCAGGGCCGACGCCGCGACATCTTGTTTGCGCGTTGATCTTTGCAAGTTGTCGGTTAACAGACAAAAGCGGGTCTATGCGAAGCGCAGATTTGTTCCAAATCGCACAGCTTTCGAGGCAAGGCGGGTAGGAATCTATCCGAAAAAACCGTTTATTGGATCTTAGGGGAACCTATCGGTAAGGAATAGAGCTTGCTCTGTCGTTTTGTACTAAGCAGAGGTCAAGCCCATGAAAGCTTATTCACGGACTGTTGCCCTGATCATCGTGTTGCTCCTGAGGGCGATACCAGTTGCCGCCCAAACCGGCTCGGATGATTTTTACCGTCAATGGGTGGATTATCGAAACGGGGAGATCTCGCTGGATTTCGATCAGACCCCGGTACCGTTCGCGCTTCACGCGATTCATGCCAAAACCGGTTTTCAGATCCTCATTCCGTCGCCGAGTGAGACGCGCATGGTGAATCTTCGGGTCCAGCGCCAGCCACTCGAGCCGGCCATTCGGGCGTTGATCTCAACCATTGGTTATAAGAGCTTTGCGCTGCTTTACGACGAGAGGGGCCGTCCCAGCCGCGCCGTCGTCCTTAGCGCACAACCGGTTACCGTTAAAGCCAACCAGGAACCCGGCAAGAAAGACCTCGGCAAATCGACGCTCAGCGCGGAAGAACACGAGGAGCTGCAGAAGGAGTTGGCCCGCTGGCATGAGCTTAAAACGGACGAGCGCAGCCGTATCGAGAGCCGGTTGAAGGAGCTCGAACCGTCCGACGAGCGCGAACAATTGATCAACGAGTATGGCAAACAGGTTCTCGGGTTGGCCAATAACCAGGCTCAATCCCGGACAAATTCACCAGGCAAGCGGGTCGTCACACCGTAACATCTCGCCTATTTTGTTTTAGCGGCAGAGTTTTTCTCTAAAATATACTTCACCAGGAATGGCCACACTTGGGTGGCGTCCGCGATCATCTCGGCGTAAATGCCATTCTTATCGGCTTTGCGCCAGGACTCGTTTTCCGAATAGGTGCAGCCGGAAAGATGGCCGAAGTGGGGTCGGTCCGGACAGATCCTCACGCCGTAACTGAAGCGCCGATTGGGAAAGGTCGGCCCGAGGCGTTCGTTGATGATTTCGATCAGCGGCGCGACGTTCTGCACGTTGTTGCGCGGCACGCCGCCGCCAATGGTGAAAATACCAAAGCGCTTCGAATCGGTGACGAGCTGGATCAAGGCGGTGCTGTCACGCTCCAAATCCATCAAGATCGGTATTTGCCCTTGGCTCCGCCGTTTCATGTTGTGTATGTAGATATCGTTGCCGAGCTCCGAGTCGACAAAAGCGGGAACGAACACCGGCACGTTGTGGAGATACGCGGACTTGAGAATACCGCGGTCGTTCGGATAATGCTCCGCCAGATGCTTGCCGATCAGTCGGTTCAGCTCTGTCGGGCTCAGCGCCTGGTTTCCATCGATCTTTTCAATCACTTTGCCAATAACTTCTTCGACATTGTCGAGATTGGTTTCGGGCTCCAGCGTGTCCGTCACCCGATTGAGTTTCCGCCGCGCCAGCTCGGTATCGTTGTATTTGGGATTGTACTTGTAGTGTTTGAGCCCGATCGACGAAACCAACCCGTGCGCCATGAGGGCGCCGGTGGAGGAGATCGCGTGGATCAAGCGGTGCTCGATCATGTCGCAGATGACGAGATCCATCTTGGCCACCGTCATGGCGCCGCTGATTGTCAGAAAGCGGGCACACTGCTTGTCGCGCGTCATCGCCTCAAGCGCCTTGGCGCCGCGCGTCACTTGAGTGCCAAGCCCGCCATAAGGTGCAAGCTTCGCCATAAGAGAAGTCACCGAGCTGCGCCTGCCATTGATCCATTCCTCGAGGGCCGCGTAAATCACCGGCAGCACGTAGCGCGGATCGGCAAATACGGCGTCGGGAAAATAGCCGTCGCGAATCTGACCGGGACGCGCCATATCGAAAGGGTTGATAAAAAGCGCGCGTTCGGGTTTGTCGTAGATCGCTTCAGCCTCGCGCTCGGAGAAGCTGCCGACGACAACTACGTTCTCTGCACCGCCACTTGACTTCGCGTACTGCGCGGGCCGAGTGATCTTCTTGAACCACCGATTCGCGACCAGCTGCTGGAGCAAGCGTCCCAATGGAGCCTCTTCCAACCCGTCATAGATCAATAGCGGTCTTTCTTTCGCCGCCACCATCTCATGAATGGTGCGAGCGACTTCCCCGAGCATGCGCGCGCCGAAGGCGCAATAACGCAATCCGGCGACGATATCGCCGACGCTTTCACATTTTTGTAGATCGAGCGACTTGAGTTCTTCGAACTGCAATGTTTTCACGGGTCTTTTTTCGTCTTTCAAAAAGTCGGAAGGCGAGTAGCCCTGTGGTGAAGACGAGTGATCTCTGGAGAGTCGGGCATGCCTTCGGGATACGAGTGAGCTAATTTTAAATTAAAAAAATCCGATATGCCGGCAACTCCCTGTGCGAACGAACTCCTCTGTCGTTTCGTGCTTCGTAACACGCAGGTGTCAGTCAGTCAATTTAGACGGGGCAACCGAGACTCGCAACGAACTGCGAAAGGGACGCCGGCACGGTGAGAAATGCTAACGCAGGGGCGGTAGAACCGAACGCGCGCAGCGCTCCATCGA
>DATBMR010000232.1:0-28208 GCA_036554745.1 Binatia bacterium | reverse complement strand
TCGAGCATGCCGATCGGGTTTACCTGCACAACGAGAGTCCGCTGGTTCAACTCCTTCACCGTCGTCGCGAACCCATTGTTAAGGAGGAGCTTGAATGGGTTCCAGTTGGCCCCGAGACACCACAGACGGTTCACACCATGCAAAAGCTTGGTGCTGAAATCACGTTGCCAATTATTTCTAAGGAGAAACTCGTTGGGATACTGAATCTGGGGCACAAAGAAGATAAATCACTCTACTCCAACGAAGATTTGGAGCTTTTGTCCACGTTAACCAATCAAGCCGCGATCGCGATCGAGAACGCTCGACTGTACGAAAATCTGAAGCAGTCCCAGGATACTCTGCGGCGGGCGGACCGGCTCTCGTCGCTGGGTCTGCTGACCGCCGGGCTGGCTCATGAAATTCGCAATCCGCTGGTGGCGATTCGAACTTTCACCCAACTGTTGCCGGAACGGTATGAGGACGCGGAATTTCGGGAAGGTTTTCAAGGACTCGCACTCAAGGAAGTCGATCGGATTTGTGGGCTGATCAACGATCTTTTGAGTTTTGCCCGCCCCTCCAAGCCCAACGTGGCGCCCGAGAATATCAACGACGTGGCCGACAATATCGCCCGGATTTTGGAGACTCAAGCGAAGGAGAAGGGTGTGGCGATTGTGCGGGAATTCGGGGAAAATCTGCCGAAGGTTTGGATTGACAGAGAGCAGATGAAGCAGGTATTTATGAATCTGATTTTGAACGCTATCCAGGCGATGAAAAACGGCGGTTCGGTTGTCCTTTCAACCCGCCTCTCAGCAAAAAAAGATACCGAGCTCATCAGGGAATATGTTCAAGTCGAAGTTCGTGATAGCGGGATCGGCATCCCGCCAGAAAATCTGGAGCAAATATTTGATCCATTTTTTACTAGCAAGGATGAAGGCAGCGGCCTGGGTCTTGCGGTGTCCCACCAGATCGTACAAGAGCACGGGGGGTTCATTACGGTCAAAAGTACGGTCGGTAAAGGGACTTCATTCTTCGTCCATGTGCCTGTTGGTAAGCCCATCCGTGTGGCTACCAACCATCGCGCCGAAGTGAATGAAGCGAATTTTAGTCATTGATGAATCCGAGGTCGTTCGAGAGACGTTGGCTCTCATTCTTGGGCGTGAATTTACGGTAATCAAACGCCCGCTGGGCGCGAGGAAATTCCCCGTTACCGACACGCGCGAAGGTGTCGATCTTTTGATCTTCGGCGTGACACCTCAATTAGAATGCGAAACCACTGATCTTTTACGCTTTGCCGCGCAATTGCCCTTCGCGGTGCTTTTCTTGGTCGATTCCAAGTCAATCGCGCGAACCCTCGGGAACAAGGGAGAAGTTGCTTGCCTCACCAAGCCGTTCAATCCGTACGAGCTCCACGAAAGAGTCGGCCAACTGCTGGCGCAGCCGCCGCCTGTTCCGCTTCCGAGCCGTTCGTCGGGCGAGCGCGCACCGACGGACTTCTCACGGTATTTGGACTTCCCTTATCTCAGCCGGAGCGCGGCCCTATTGGTGCGGAGATTTGCCGCGGCACGGTTGCCGCTGCTGATTTCAGGGGAGATCGGATCGGGTCAGGATCGAGTGCTCGCCGGAATCTGCGCATTGGACGAAACTCCCGGATTGCGGCTCTCCATCAACGCTGGCGAGATCACCGAGGAGTATCTGGAGCAAAAAAGCTTGCGGTCGTTAAAGACCAGCTTTACAACAGTGCCGCTCACGCTGGTGATAGAGAACCTCGATAAAATTGCTCCTACAGCGCAATCTCTGCTTGTGAGTTTCTTTGAAGAAGCCCAGCGCAAGTTGGAAAATATTCGTTACCTAACGACCGCGAATGCGGAGTTACTGGACCGAGTTTATCGTGGCGAATTTCTTGAGACGCTCTATTATAGGTTGGCGACGCTCACGCTAAAGCTGCCACCGTTGCGGCAGCGTGCCGACGAAATCCTGTTGTTGGCGGAATGGTTCGGCCGATTCTACGCGGAGAAGCTCAATTTAGCGCAACCTGCTTTCTCGCCGGAAGCAAAACATCGCTTGAGGAACTATCTCTGGTTTGGCAACGTGAGCGAAATGGAGACCGTCATCGCGCGCACACTCGCATTTCATCGCAAGCCGCAAATCGACAGTAACGACTTGATCTTTGATTTTGGCGGCGATCTGCAAACTGATGCGGTGCAAAGCTTTGCGGAGGTTGTGGTCGAGACCGGCGTTGGCGAACCGAAGTTTGAGGTTTACAGCGGGTCGCGGCCAGTGTCCGGTTTGAGTAATGGTCAGGCGACGCTAGCGGACCTGAACGTGGTCATTCATGAGCTTGCCCACGAGCTCAAGAATCCGATGGTGACGATCAAGACCTTCGCGCAATTGCTCGGCGAACGATATCAGGACGAGAATTTTCGGAGCCGCTTCCAAGAGGTGGTTGGCAACGACATCGAGAGAATGGATAATTTGCTGGAAGTCATGATCGAATTCGCTGATTTTACCAAGCCCCGTTCCAGCAAAGTGGCACTGAGCGAAAAACTACGTACTGTTTTGGCGGAGATTCAAAGCGAAAGCGCCAAGCGGCAAATGCGCTTCGAGTGGAAAGGTAGTTTCGGCGCGGATGAAATCCAGACGGATGAGTCACAGCTGGGATATATATTGAAGAACATGCTTTTGGTCGTGCTTTCCGAGGCGAGAATGGGTAGCGAAATCGAGATCGATCTGTCAACGCCCGCTACACTGGCAATTCGCTATCTGCGGGAAGGTGCGCGGGTCGCGTCGGTCTCCCATTACATGGACGAGCAAGGCACGCATGCAACCGAAGGCTTTTTGCCATTGCGTGTCTTGCTGGCGAAGCATCTGCTGGAAAGAAATGGCGGGCAATTCGCCGTCGAGCTATCGAACGAGGAGCAAGAAACGCTGAAACTCGAGTTTCCGCTTGCAGAGCACCGAAATGAAAACTGATATGAGTCAACCGTTGCTGATGGTCGTCGATGATGAACCCGGGGTACGGCAGTCCCTCCAGCTGGTCTTTAATAAAGCCTACAATGTTCTCGAGGCGTGTTCCGCGGACGAAGCGATCCAGAAAGCGGGCAACGAAAGGCCCGATGTCATCTTGTTGGACATCATGATGCCGGGTACCGACGGTCTCGCCGTTCTCAAGCAGATCAAATCGGTTCATCCGGATAGTCAGGTCATTATGCTGACCGGGCTCAACACCGCGCGCACTGCGTTCGCGGCCAAGAGTACCGGAGCCTTTGACTACGTGACCAAGCCTTTCGACGTGGAAGAGCTGCGGTTGCGCGTGGAACATGCGTTAGAGAAGGTGCAGTTGTCGCGCGAGTTGGAACGGCTAAAAGAAGAAGTTGGCCGCAAATACGGGATTGAGCACGTTATTGGCAAGTCGAAGCAGATCGTCGATGTGTTCAAAGCGGTCAGCATGGTGGCGGCTAAAAAGAGCACGGTTTTGATTACCGGCGAAAGCGGCACGGGCAAGGAGCTCATCGCTCGTGCGATTCACTACAATAGTGACCGCCGCTCCAAGCCGTTTGTGGTGGTCAACTGTGCCGCCTTACCGGACACGTTGATCGAGAGCGAGCTGTTCGGCTACGAGAGAGGCGCGTTTACGAATGCGTCACAAAAAAAAATCGGCCGATTCGAGCTGGCTCATGGCGGCACGCTGTTTTTAGATGAGATCGGCGAGCTCAATCTCAGCACCCAAGCAAAGTTTCTGCGCGCCATCGAGCAGGAGACTTTTACCCGTCTCGGTGGCACCGACGAAATCAAAGTGGATGTGCGCGTGGTTGCGGCGAGCAATCGAGATCTTGAACAGATGGCGAAGAGCGCCGAGTTCCGGCCCGACTTGTTCTATCGGCTCAACGTCGTGTCGCTGTTTCTCCCGCCCTTGCGCGAGCGGCGCGAAGACATTCCTTTGCTGCTCGATCATTTTCTTCGTCTCAAGGCGGAGGAGCATTCGATTCCGACCAAAACCCTTTCTCCTGAAGTTGTGGATTTCTTCATCTCTTATCCGTGGCCCGGCAATATTCGCGAACTCGAAAATCTGATTGAACGGCTGACGATTCTGACCCCTCACGAAACCGTTATGCTGCGGGACCTGCCGGCAGGCATGCGCTCGACCGATCAAACCGCGACCCTGAAAGAGGATGTGCTCAGCGGTTCGCGTCCGCTAAGCGACGCGGTCGACGAATTCGAACGTGAATTGATCGTCAAAGCTTTGCAGCGAACCGGCTTCAATCAAACCAAGGCCGCATCGCTTTTGGGAACCAGTCGGCGCATTCTCAAATATCGCATCGAAAAGCTTAAGATCAGCGATCCCACCGATTCCGAACCGGAAATGAAACTGTCGACATAAACGGACAAATTTGTTCCGCAATTCTCTTTTTAGTAAACCACGCTGCCAGAGAATTGCCCGGTTAGCGAGAAAATCCTTTTTTAAAATAGATGGTTAAGAGGCCATGAGCCGTGGCATATTCCTTGCTGCCGTGTGCTCGTCATGGACGCCAACAAAGCGAATATCCTGGTGGTCGATGATGAGATGGGTCCGCGGGAATCTCTCAAGATGATTCTGAACCCTCACTACAACGTTTACACGGCTGACCGCGGTGTCCAAGCGGTCGAAATGCTCAAAAAATTTCCGGTGGATTTGGTCACTCTAGATCTAAAAATGCCCGGTGTTAGCGGCATCCATGTGTTGGAAAAGGTCAAGCAGCATGATCCCGACATCGAAGCGATTATCATCACCGGCTACGGCTCCCTGGATACCGCCATTGAGGGGCTTCGACTTGGCGCCTTCGACTACATCTCCAAACCGTTCGACGTCAATCACATACTCGCATTGGTCCGCCGCGGCTTGGAGCGGCGCAATGCCAAGGCACAGCTCCGACAGGTGAAATCGGACTTTCTGTCCAACATCTCGCACGAACTGAGAACACCACTGAGCGTCGTCGTCGGCTTCGTCTATCTGTTGCTCAACCAGGTGATTGGCAAACTGACCGAAGAGCAGCAAAAGGTGCTGGAAACGGTCTATCGCAACTCTGAAGAATTGCTCGAGCTGATTGACAACGTGCTCTGGATGACGTCGCTCAACGCCGGCGATGCCAACCCTGCGATCGAGAGATTCGATGCTCGGGATGTCGTGAACGAGACGATGAAGCGGTACGACAAAACGATCCGGGAAAAGGGCTTGCGGTTGAAGGTTCAGATGGCCGGGGACGATATATCGCTCGTCAGTGACCGCGCCAAAGTGGAGCGGGTATTTCACAACGTGTTCAACAACGCTGTGAAATTTACTACCGAGGGCGAGATCACGGTAAGCGTACAGCCAGCGCTGCAGCGCGACACGGTCGAGTTTGAAATTACCGATACCGGAATCGGCATCGAGGAGAGCAAGATCGATTCGATCTTTGAGCCCTTTCATCAAGCTGACAATTCGATGCAACGGTCCTATTCGGGGTTAGGCATTGGGCTCACCGTTGCGCGCCGGATGACGGAGTTGATCGGCGGTAAGCTGGCGATCATCAGCAAGCCGGGTGTCGGCACACGTGTGACCATGAATTTCCCGTCTCAAGCAGCCGCTTCCGCACCGCTGGATTTGGAGCAGCGCAGGTACGGATGATCGGTGTATCTGCTGACGATTGCATGCTCGTCCGGATAGCGGGTCGCCGCTGATTTGAACCTACCCGCGCACCCGAGTGAACGCACGTGAACGTGGCTCAGCAGCAAGCGATCGCCGAATCTGTTCTTGAGCCCTTACTGCAGCAAAACTTCGTCAGTTCTGTCGACTTCTTTGAGTCTCACCTGGACATTGCCATGCGCCGGCGCGTTGATCTTTTTACCGACGTAATTGGCGGCAATCGGTAGCTCGCGGCCGCCGCGATCGATGATAACTGCCAGATGGATCATCCGCGGACGGCCGAGATCGATCAAATGATCGACGGCAGCGCGCACCGTTCGACCGGTATTCAAAACGTCGTCGAACAGCACGACAATCTTGTTGGCGATATCGAAGGGAATACGGGTATGGTCGATGGAGCCGCCGGGAAGGAGCGCGTTGAGATCGTCGCGATACAAGGTGATGTCCATTTCGCCCACCGGAATTTCCTTGCCGTGTCGTTGCTTTACGATCTGCGCCAGCCGTTTGGCCACGTAGGGCCCGCGCGTGCGGATGCCAATAAAGACGACCTGATCGAGATTATCATAGCGGCGCGCCATTTCCCTGCTGAAGCGCTCGAAAACGGCTTTTATTTGCGCGGCGTTGAGTAGCCGCTTGTTCTTTGTTTTAGATGTTTTCATTGGCGATTCGAATCATTGCTTCCATAAGCAATTGAGCGCCGAGAGCAATATCGGCGGGATCGGTCCACTCGAGCGGGTTATGGCTGATGCCGCGCCTACTCGGCACAAAAATCATCGCGGCAGGGGTGACCTTGGCCATTTGCATGGCGTCATGTCCCGCGCCGGACGGCATGACTTCATAGTCGATTCCCTTTAAGTCACACAGTTCGCGGGTGACGCGCAATAGTCGTTTGTCGAGCGGCACCGGGTTTTCTTCGCGGATCCTGCGAATCTCGACGCCCACGCCACGCCGCTGAGCGACGGCGTGCGCTTCCTTTTTTACCATGCGGGCGACACGGTTCTTCGACTCCGCCGAGGTGCCGCGGATATCCACCAAAAGCTCCGTCCTGCCGGGCACGGCATTAATCACTCCCGGTTCGATCTTCATGGCGCCGACCGTTCCGACAACCCGTCCGCGCGCCATAGTTGCATATCTTCGACAGACTTGTTCAACGTAGGCGATGAGCTGGGCGGCGGCAACCAGAGCGTCTTTGCGCATGTCCATCGGCGTTGTGCCCGAATGGTCAGCCCGCCCTTTGAATATGACTCTGAACCGGCTCGGCGCCGCGATCGAAGTTACCAGTCCGATGCGCTTGCCTTTCGCCTCGAGAATCGGCCCTTGTTCGATGTGGAGTTCCAAATACGCCTTCACCGTTTTTGGGTTGCGTTTGAGCCGAGCCAGTTTTCGCGGCGCGATCCCTAGGCTGGAAAGCACGTCCGCGAGTTTGGTCCCTTGCGGGTCCACCGCATGGGTTAAATCCCTGGGGTGCACTTCGCCGGCGACGAGGCTACTGCCCAGTGTCGAAAAGCCGAACCGGCTCGACTCCTCCCCGACGAAACAAACGACTTCAAGCGGGCAGCGCACCGCTACCTTGTTCTCGTTGATCGTGCGAATCGCTTCGAGTGCGCCGATCACGCCAACCGGGCCGTCATACTTGCCGCCGTGGATCACCGTGTCGAGGTGAGATCCGGCCAAAACCGCCGGCGCGTGCGGATCGCTGCCGTCAAAGCGCCCGAAGATGTTGCCTATGGCATCGATTTGAATTTTGAGTCCGGCTTGGCGCATGAGGTGAATCAACAGCTGGCGGCTGCGCAGCTCTTTGATTGAGAACACTAAGCGCGTCACGGCGCCCCGATCGCCAATACCAATGCGGCCGATGGCATTCAAATCTCGCATCAGACGACGCATGTTGACAGCGGGCGAGGTTAACGCTGTTGCTCGCAGGGCGCTCTTCATAGCGTGACATCTTACCAGCTTAGCCACGCGCTGAAAATCGCTCTACGAAGGCCGAAGTTTATTGGAAAGCCAAGATTGCTGTGTTATGACCTGCCTATCCCAAGGTCGGCGAGGTCGTATCCATGAGCGAAGTTTCGCAAAGAGTTGCCGAGATGTTGCTGTGCACCGAATCCATCCAGGTGTACCAGGACAAGCCGTTCGTTTTCGTTTCCGGCCGAATTTCTCCGGTCTACATCGACTGCCGCAAGCTTTTGTCATTTCCGGCAGAGCGTGAATACATCGTTGATGCGCTGGCGAAAAAAGTCGAGATCGATATCGGATGCGACAAGATCGACGTGGTCGCAGGCGGTGAGACGGCCGGTATTCCCTATGCGGCGTTCGTCGCACACTTGATCAAAAAACCGATGATCTATATCCGCAAACAGCCCAAGGGCTATGGCGGCACAAAGCAAATCGAAGGAATTCTTGAAGCAGGAAAAAGAGTCTTGCTGGTCGAAGATTTGATCACTGACGGCTTAAGCAAGCTGCGCTTCAATATCGGCATCCGCGGCGCCGGGGCGAGAATGACCCACTGTCTGTGTGTGTTCGACTACGCCTCGGACCGGCTGAACCAGCATGAAGGCAAGCTGAATCTTGCCAAAAACGATATTGATCTCCATGTATTGGCTAATTGGGATGACGTCTTGGACACCGGTCTCGCCAAAAATTATTTCACCGACGAGCAGAACAAACAGATCGTCAGCTTTCTCCAGGACCCCGAGAATTGGGGCAGGAAGATGGGTTTTGTGTAGGCGAACCGCCGCACGGTTTCGTTAGGCTTGCCCGCTCTTTCCTGGCAAAGCCGGAATACAGCCTCGCTCGTCACTGGTTTCCGAGACTTATCGCACACGGGTGCCAGGTCAAGGCGCGCGAATGCCTTTGCTGCTGTTGTTGCCAATGAGTTTCCGGTTGAGGTGAGTCAATGAAGACTTTGATTCGTAATGCCCTCGTCATCACGATGAATGATCAGCAAGATATTATCGACGAGGGCTCGTTAGTGATCGACGGTCAGCGCATGAGTTACGTCGGACCGGCGGAGTGGACGCCGGCGGGGCCTTTCGACCGGACGATCGAAGCGCGGCGCATGATCGCCATCCCCGGCATGATCAATGCGCACTGCCACTCGCCGGCCAATCTGGTGCGCGGCATGATGCCGAGCAAGCCGCTGGAAATTTGGCGGGCCTACTATCGGGCGTCCCTGCGCGGCATGAGTGACGAGGATTTTTACGCGAGCGCGCTGCTTGGCGGCATGGAAATGCTCAAAAACGGCGCGACCACCGTGCTCGATCATTTCGCCGGTAATCAGGGCTGCCGGTTCATGGGCGCCGGAGCGGCGATCCACGCGATGCGTGACCTTGGCCTTCGCCACGTCGCCGCGTTAACGATGACCGATAAAAACTACGAAGAGACGGTCCCACTCGGCGCTCGCGATGCGAGTCTCAATGACGAAATCCGGCGGATGAGTGCCAGCGAAGCAAAATCGGCACAGGCGTGGCTCGACGAGTGTAGTGCCTTCATCGAAACCTTCCATGCGCCAGAGCGGTTGACCACCGCCTGCCCCGGTCCGTCGGCTGTCCAGCGCTGCAGCGATGAATTGCTGACCGGCTGCGCGGAGATCGCGCGCAAAAAAAATCTGCCGATGCATATCCATCTCGCCGAGACCAAGGCCCAGGCGGTGCAGGGGTGGAACATCTACAACCATTCGCTGCTCCAGCACATCGACTCGCTGGGCATCGTCGCGCCGAATCTATCCTGTGCGCATTCCATCTGGATCGAAAACTCGGACGTCGAGATCTTCGCCAGGCGCGGTGCGACGCCGGTGCACAACCCCGCAAGCAATTTACGCATCGGCAGCGGCTTGGCACGAGTGACAGAATTTCTATTAGCTGGGATCAACGTCGGGCTTGGCACGGACGGCTCAGCTTCCAACGACGGGCAAAACATGTTCGATGCGATGCGCTTGGCGGCACTGATTCACAATCACCCAGGCACGGATTTCAACCACTGGGTGACGCCAGCCCAGGCGCTGGCTATGGCAACGCGCAATGGCGCACGCGCCTTTGGGCTCCCGGTTGGCGTCCTCGCGCCCGGTAAGCTCGCAGATATCGTGCTCCTGCGCCTGGACAGGCCGGCGTTCACCCCGCTCAACGACGCCGTTGCGCAGTTAGTTTTTTGCGAGAACGGCAGCGGGGTCGACAGTGTGATCGTTAACGGCGAAATCGTGGTCGAACAGGGCCGCCTAACAAAAGTGGATGAAAAAGAAGTTTTGAGATTGGCAGAACAGGCCCGGCGCCGCCTCGATCCATCGATTCAAGCTGAGCTTGCGGCGGCGAAGGTTGTGGAGCCGAATTTAGCGGAAATGTATTTCCGCGTCTTCGCAAATAAATAGCCCCTTGACCCGGTCATTGCTTCCGGGTGCATGGCAAAATCTCTTGCTAGAGTGGCGGCCTGCGGCGATGCCATTCAGTGGCCTGCTCAAATGCATAGCCAGCGCGCAACGCGGTCGTTTCTTCGAAGGGCGGGGCGACGATTTGCAATCCTACAGGGAGCGTTCCTGCGGTGAAACCGCAGGGCACCGAGATTGCCGGCAAGCCGGTTAGATTGAATGGATTGGTAAAATTCGGGCGGAGATTTTGCTCGTTAGGATCCAATGTTGCAAAGGCGTCCGGTGGGCGCGGGGCTCCAGGCACGGCAAAAACATCGACACGCGCGAAATTCTCGCAGATCTGTTCATTCAAAGCCGCGCGGGCGCGTTGAGCGGTGAGATAGTCCGCCGCGCTTACGAACGCTCCTTCGAGCATGCGTCTTCTGACTGAGCTGCCGAACTTCATCGGTGTTTGCTGGTAGGTTTTCTCGTGATACGCGTACGCTTCGCAGACTAAAATCGTTTGGTTGGCTTTGCGTGCGAGAGCAAATGGCCGGCCATCAATCTCGACGATGCTGGCGCCGAGTTCTTTTAGAACTTCGATTGCGCGGTCAAAGACGGCTTCGGTTTGCGGATCGATTCCGTGGCTTTCATCGAACCAATGCGCACGCGGCACGCCGACACGCAGCCCTTTGATCCCGTTTTTGATTTCAGATTGGAAATTCGGCACCGGCACATTCGCCGAGGCCGGGTCTTTGGCGTCATACCCGGCAATCGCCTGCAGCAACATCGCGCAGTCTTCAACAGTGCGCGCCATCGGCCCCGCATGATCGAGCGACCAGCTCAAGGGCACCACGCCGTGGCGGCTGACGCGGCCGTATGTCGGTTTGATTCCAACGACGCCGCAATGGGACGATGGCGTGCGGATCGAACCGCCGGTATCAGAGCCGAGTGCGCCGTAGCAAAGCCCAGCCGCGAGCGCGGCGCCCGAACCGCTGCTGGAGCCGCCGGGGATGTGGTTCTTGTTCCACGGATTGCGCACCGCAGGAAATGGGGCATCGACGGACGGACCACCGAACGCGAACTCATGCATGCCGAGCTTACCCAGTAAGATCGTGCCGGCCTGCTGGAGCTTGGTCACTGCCGTAGCATCATAATCTGGAACCCAATTCTCCAAAACCGCTGAGTGGCAAGTCGTACGGATGCCATGGGTCGCATATAGATCCTTAAGCGCTATCGGGATTGCCTGCAACGGTCCGCGGTCGGTTCCTGATCGTATGTCCTGTTCGGCCCGCTTTGCCTGTTTCAACGCAAGATCGGCGGTTAAGCTGATAAAGCAGTGAAGTTCGCCATCGATCGCTTCGATTCTTCTTAGCAACCCCTCAGTAAGCTCGACGGCAGTAAATTCCTTCCGGCGGAGCGCCGCTGCGGCTTCGGCAATCGTCAAGTAACAGATTTGGCTGGGATCCATAACCGCTACTTCCGGGCTAGCCTCGGCGCACCGTATCGTGTGGCAGGCTCGTCGCTTGTGGCGATCAGGTCACGCAGTTCCGCCGCTTGTCTCTTGGACCGATTCACTCCCGGGAGCAGCCGTCGCAATTCCTCCTCGCTCAAGTCCAAACCGGCTTGTTTGGCCAAAATGCGCAAACTTTCAATCGTCAATTCTGTTTCCATTTGGACCTCAACGAAGCGATGGTCTAATGAGCGCGCTTCACGCCGTCTTAGTGCCGATCCGTATTTCTTGTCAACTTGGTGGACGCGCACATATGATGCCTGGGCTGCGGCAAACGACGCGCCCACCAGAAAAGATCATGCCTGCTCAGGGATCTGATTCGACGGCTCAGCATGAGCGGACATTGCCGAATGATATGGAGCCCACCACCGTTTTGGGCGCGGCTGTCGAGGTGAACGATGGTTTTTCGGCGATCGGCTAACCTTGGGGTCTGGTCAGTTCTTCGGCACCAGTACATTGCGAATGTTAGCCACGTTCTTGGCGTCCATCTGAAATAGCTTCTTGACGATCCCGTCGACTTCGCTGCCTGTGAGCGGGTTGATCTCCAGCTTGGATTTTTTCATTTCGGCGAGAAATTCAGGGTCTTTCATGGTTGCGTCGAAAGCTTTGCGCAAAGCCTCGACGCGGTTTTTCGGCGTGCCGGGGGGCAGAGCGTAGGCTCGCAGGATCGCCGACGATGCGTGAATGCTCGATTCGATCAGCACGCGTCCCTCGGGTGTCTTGGCGTAGTCGATCGCGTTGGGGACGTTGGGGATATCGGCGGCTTTTTTCGCATTCACCTGAATGATCGCTTTGACCATACCCGAATCTAAGCCGTTCGCCCACGTGGTGCGGATCGACGCCCAGGTCCAGCAGCCGCCGTCGATTTCGCCCGCTTCCGCGGCGACGCGAATATTCGATGTGCCTTTGAAGCCTTCGATCAATTGAATCGGCAAATTCAGTGCCGCTTTCAAAACCCGCGGAATATCGGAATCGTTGGCTCCCGGCGCCTCGCCGCCGAGCTTGACCGGCTTCTTGGCCGCGAACCAGTCGTCCAGCGAATTGATACCGCTCGCTTTCGTGAGCGCACAGACATTTTCGTCCTGCACCGGCGCGCCGAGCCATTCGAACTTGCGTCCGTCAAATTGGATCCCTTTGTCGCCCATGATTTGCTGCAACACAAGAGAGCCGATGAAGTTGCCGATCACCAGCCCGTCCGGCGGTGCTTTGAAAAGAAAATTGGCGGCAACTCGGCTGCCTGCCCCGGCCATATTGTCGACGATGATCGTAGGGCCCCCCGGGATATGGCGTCCCATATGCCGTCCGATGACGCGAGCGTAAGCGTCGAAACCGCCGCCCGCGGAAAACCCGACGATGATGCGAACCGTCTTGCCGGCATAGAAATCCTGACCCGCCGATGCGGCGAACGCCTCATGGCGACTGGCCAGAAGAAATGCTGCGATCATGATTACGCCAACTAGCTTGGACATGAATTCCTCCCACCGCTACGAAAACTAGTATTTTATTCGAGCCCGGCTCGGGCTACCTTTACTGGAATTCGCCTCTCCGACGCAAGCAAAATTTCCGCTCAACTGACCGCTCGCTTGGAATAGTTGTCTAGAGTGGGCGAAAAAAGCTTCACTTAAAAAGTCTTGCGGATTCACGCCTCCATCTTCGCGACTGACACGTGAATTTGCAGACGTTACCGGAGATTGCCCGTGTGCCCCAAAGAATATCTGCCGGGTTGCGGCCAGACCGTGAGGCCGTGCGGTTCGCTTTTCACCGGGATTTTTTCGACGCTGCCGGAAGTGGTGTCGAATATGTAGATTTCATTGTCGTAGCGGCCGGAGAGCCAGAGTTTTTTCCCATCGACGCTGACGTTGCCCATATCAGGGCTCCCGCCGCCAGGAACCGGCCAAGTAGTTTCCAGTTTGCGGGTCGCGAAGTCGATCACGCTCACACTGCCTTTGCCCTTCGGCGGACCATAAACTCGGGCTACGCCCCGGTTGGCGACGTAAAGCTTGGTGCCGTCGCGACTCGGGTAAAGCCCGTGTGCTCCCAGGCCGGTTTTGATATATCCGATTTCGATGAATTTGTCGCCGTCAATAATGAATAGGCCTGCGGCTTTCATATCGGCGACAAAAAAAACTTTGCCGTCAGGGGAGATGCGTACGTCCTGCGGCATGCCGCCTTTGGAAAGCTTTAAATAGCCAACCACTTTCCGTTCGACGAGATCGACTTTGGCCACGGCGCCGCCGTATTCACAAGTAAAAATTCCATAGCGGCCATCGATGGAGAAGTCGGCGTGGTTGATGCCCGGGCAGCTCGGCGTCTCGATCGAATATTTCATCGTCATGTTTTGCGGATCGCGAAAGTCGAGCCGCCGGCGCGCCTCGGCGACAATGATCGCGGCGCTGCCATCAGGAGTGAAATACATGTTGTAGGGATCATCGACAGGAATGTTTTTGCCGCGTTTGCCCGTGACCGGATCGATGGCGGTCACGCTGCCGTCAGGGCGGCCCTCGGCGTTGTTGTTGACCCAAAGAGTTTTTAGATCCCACGACGGCACGACATGCTGAGGATGTACGCCGACGCTGAACTTGTTGATGACTTTTAGCGACGCAGGATCGATGACCCAGACGTCATTGGAGCTGCGATTAGGCACGTAGACGCGGTGCAGGTGATCGGCGACGACTCGGCTGAGGTTGCCGGATCGGGTTTCGCTATAGAGATTATTCGGATCGATGACCGGCGGCATGCCGGGCACAGTTTGAATGGCTCGCGATAGGGACTCAGCGGCGATTGTTAACTGCGGCAAGGACAAAAAAGCCACGAGCACGAGCGCTGGCAGCGCTAACGCAGGACGCTGGCGCATGAAAGTCCACCTCCAATAAACGGCTGGCGGTCGTGAGACTCGCCGGGATGGTGCATGTTAGACGAAAAATGATAGGAATTCGAGTTTTTAGGCGGCGCTCTTGTTCTTGGCGTTTTGAATCGCCCAATAAACTTTTTCAGGTTTGAGTGGCAGATCGTAAACTCGCACCCCGATGGCATCGGCAACGGCGTTTCCAATGGCGGCCGGGGTCGGTGCCAGCCCGGGTTCACCCAGTCCTTTAGCACCATAAGGACCTTCCGGCTCGGGGCATTCGACGATGATCGGAATCATCTTCGGCACGTCCAGCGACGTGACCAGATGGTAATCGAGAAACGATGGATTGCGTACTTTGCCAGTGCTATCGATGACCATCTCTTCATGCAGCGCGGATCCGATGCCCATGGCGACACCGCCTTCGATCTGCGCCACGCAGTTGAGCGGATTGATCGCCTTGCCGACGTCGTGGGCCGCCGACATCCGCAGCAGGCGAACTCGGCCGCTTTCCTCGTCGACCATCACTTCGGCGGCTTGAGTAGCATACATATAAAACGCCGAGGCGTGGTCGCTGTGACCGGTTTCCAGATCCAGATCTTTGCCGATCTCGTAGGTGTAGGAAGCATCGCCACGAACGAGCCCGTGAATGCCGAGCTTGCGTTTGACCACTTCGCCAATCGGCAGCGCCTGTTGCGGCTGGTCTTTGAGAAATACTTTGCCGTCGGCGTAATCCAGATCCGCCACCCTGGCTTCGAGCATCGGGCTCGCGGCCTCCATAATCTGTTCGCGCGCATGAATCGCCGCGCCGCGTACGGCATTGCCCATGTGATAGGTGCTCCGGCTTGAGGTGGTTGAGGCGTCGTAGGGAATCACATCGGTGTCGAGCGGGTGCATGCGGACTTTATCGATAGGCACCTTGAGTTCTTCGGCGGCGACTTGCGAAAGAATCGTGTTACAGCCTTGACCGATTTCCACCGTTCCGGCGAACACGGTGACCTCACCCTGAGCGCTTACCGTAACGCCGGCGTTCGAAGTGGTCGGCGAGCGCGTCGGCTTTTGGATGCAGGCGAAGCCTCTGCCGATCTTACCGCCCGGCTTGCTTCGCGGTTTCGGCTTGTCCCAATCGATCGCTTCGGTGGCCTTGATCAGCGTGTCTTTGAGTCCGACGGCATGGAGCTGCTCGCCCCAGTAAGAAACGTCCCCGTCGACAAAAATGTTCTTCATGCGAATCGCGATCGGGTCCATACCGAGTTTTTTGGCGATCTCGTCCATCTGCTGCTCGCCGGCCCACGCGCCCTGCGGAATGCCGTAGCCGCGGTATGAGCCGGCGACCGGCTTGTTGGTGTAAACCGCGTAGCCGTCCACTTTTACGTGGGGAATGCGATAGGGTCCGGGCGCGGGCAAGCTGCCGCGGATACACACTGTCGGACTTTTCTCGGCATAGGCGCCGGCGCCCCAGTAGATCGTCATTTCTCTTGCGATCAAAGTGCCGTCTTGCTTCACCCCAGTTTTGCAATAGACCACCGCTTCGTGCCGCGTTAGCGTTGAAATGAAAGTTTCCTCACGGTTGAACTTCACGCGCACCGGCCGGCCGTTGGTATGAAAGGCGAGGGCAACCGCGATCGGCTCGACCTTCAGGCCGCCTTTGGAACCGAAGCCGCCGCCTTGCGCCGGATTGATAAAGCGAATTTTCTCCTTGGGCATGTGCAACGCTTCGGTGATCTCGTGCAAGGCGCGAAACGGCGCGTCGTTGGCGACCCAAATCGTCAGCCGTCCCGATTCTTGGTCGAACTGCGCATGGGCCGAGTGCGGCTCCATGGCCGCATGCTGAATCATCGGTACGAAATAACGCTCTTCGAGAACAAGGTCGGATTCTTTAAAGCCTTGGGTAATGTCACCGGTGCGCAGCTTAAAATGCTCGGCGATATTCGGGTGCGATCCGGCGACGATGAAGTCAGCCTTGCGGTATTTGGGAAAATCTTCGTGGATCGCCACCGCGCCCGGCTTGCAGGCTTCTTCCGGGTCGGTATAGACGGCTAGCTCTTCGTACTCGACTTCGATCAGTTTGACCGCAGCCTGCGCGGTGTCTTCATCTTCCGCCGCTACGGCTGCCACGGGCTCGCCGATATAGCGCACTTTACCCTGCGCCAGAAATGGCTTGTCTTTGATCGACTCGCCGTGGGTCCAAGGCGCGTCTTCACCGGTGACCACCGCCACGACGCCGGCCAACTCCTTCGCCTTCTCTGTGTTGACTTTCTTTATTCTGGCATGCGCCTTAGTGCTGAACAGGGTTTTGCCGTAAAGCATGTTGGGCAGCACGAGGTCATACCCGTACACGATCTCGCCCGTAACTTTTTCATTGGCATCGACGCGGGTCACCGGTTTTCCGACGACGCTGAGATCTGACATTCTTAACTCCTTGGAGGATTCAAAACGGTTCAAGCCGCTCGGAAATGGTATTTAACAGTTTGAACGGAGCGAAGCGCTTGAACCGCTTGAAGTTATTGAACGTGTTTAGTTCTTATCACTGCCGCGGCGTCTTTGACCGCCTGGATGATCTTGGCGTAGCCCGTGCAGCGACACAGGTTTCCCGAGAGCGCGTAGCGAATTTCCTCTTCGCTGGGATTTTGATTCTCATCGAGCAGCGCCTTGGACATCATCAGCATGCCCGGCGTGCAGTAACCGCACTGAGCGCCGCCGTCCCGAACGAAGGCTTGCTGGATCGGATGAAGCTCGGGGCCGATCTTGATTCCTTCGATGGTGACGATATCGGTACCGTCGAGCTCTGCCGAAAGAATTAGACAGGAATTGACCGGTTTGCCGTTGAGCAAAACCGTGCAAGCGCCGCAGTCCCCAGTGCCGCAGCCTTCCTTGGTACCGGTGACGCCGATCTCATCGCGCAAGAAATCGAGCAGGAGGCGGTGGTTAAAGACCTCACGGCTTACGCGCGTGCCGTTGAGGGTAAACTGAATGAGCTTCTTCATGACTACCTCAGATCCAATTGGATAATGGAGTGATGGGGTAGTGGAGTGCTGGGTCGGGAATCCGAAACCCATCACTTCATCACTCCACTGCTCCATCGCCCCGTGCTGTTTCAGTATCTTCGATCGCGCCGTTCGACCCACGATTTGACCGGACCCGCAGCGGCATTGAGCAAAGCGCGTTTGGTCATAACGCCGACCATCGCGCGGCGATACTCCGCCGTCGAGCGCACGTCGCTGATCGGCCTGGATTCTTCGGCCGCAATAGCGCCTACTCTTTCTGCCAACGCCTCGCTCAACGTCTGGCCTTCCAGCGCCGCTTCGGCGCGCTTGGCGCGCACCGGCGTCGGTGCCACGGCGCCGAGCACGATCCGAACCGAGTCGCATTTGTGGTCGGGGTCAGCCAGGTTGTAAGCGACGGCAACACCGACGTACGCAAGGTCCATCATCTCGCGCGGTGAGAATTTGATGTAATCACTGGCGAGACGCGCGCCGGTTTTGGGTATCGTGACTTCGGTGAGAATTTCGTCGTCGCTCATGACCGTCTGCCCCGGCCCTCTGAAGAACTCTTCGAGCGGGACGATTCGCTCACCGTCGACGCCAACCATCTTTGCCGCGGCATTCAAAGCAATCAAGGCGGGAGCGGTGTCGGCAGAGGGCGTGGCATTTGCCATGTTGCCGCCGATGGTGGCGCGGTTTCTGATCTGAATGGAACCGACTTCGGCCGCACTTTGCGCCAAGAAGGGATATTTCTTGGTGATGATCGGCGAGATCTCGACCTCGCGCATAGTCGTGAGCGCGCCAATCGTAATGCTGCCATCGTTGTTTTCACGGATACCCGCCAGGTCAGGAATTTTTTTCAGATCGACGACATACTTGGGCAGCCATCCTTTTTCTTTCAACGCGATGACCAGATCGGTCCCACCGGCGAGAAAGCGTCCGCCGGGGCCATGGTCTTTGACCAGCCGGCTGGCCTCCTGCAGCGTCGCCGGCTGGTGAAAATCGAATGGTTCGGTACGTTTCATAAGAACGTTACTGAAGGTTGAAACACTGAGGACTGCAAAATTTTCAGCCTCAGTTGCTCGGAATCTTTAGATGAGCGGTTTGAGCGCCTTGCCGATCGCTTTGCCGCAGGGCTCGCCGTCTCTCATTTGCACGTGACCGCGCACGACCGTCAGCACCGGCATACCTTTGACTTTCCAACCGTGCCACGGAGAAGGCTTGTTTTTGCTGTGGAGTTTGTTGACATCGATGGTGCCTTCCTTGTCCATATCAACGACCGTGATGTCGCCGTCGGAACCCAGGCGAATTGCGCCCTTTTTCGGATACACCTGCCAGACTTTGGCCGGGTTCTCGGAAGCAACCTTGACATACTGGTTAAGCGTCAAACGGCCTTTGTTAACTTCGGTTAAGATCAGTGGCACACCGGTCTCGACGCCGCAGAAACCAGAGATGCAGTCCCAGATCGCCGGTTTAGTCAGTTTGCCGTAAAGATCCGATCCTTTTTCATCCAGGGTGTGCGGCGAGTGATCAGTGGCCAATGTGTCGACAAAACCTTCACGCAGGCCCTGCCAGAGCACTTCCGCGTGATCTTTGGTGCGCACCGGTGGATTCATCTTGAGCAGCGAGCCGACCTGATCCATGTCGTTCGGCTCGCGCAGCAGATAATGCGGACCGGTCTCAGCGGTGACTCTCAAACCCCGCGCCTTGGCGTCGCGCACCATGTAGGCCGCCTGTTTCGAGCTCATGTGAAAAACGTGCAACTTGGTGCCGAATGTTTCAGCGAAAAAGATCGCGTGGTGCACCGACTCCGCCTCGCAGATGTCGGGGCGGGAGGCTTCCCAGTAGCGCGCCTGGTTCTTGTTTTCCTGTTTCAGCTTATTGGTGCAGTAAGCCATGATTTGGCGGTTTTCGGCGTGAATACCGAGCGGCAGTTTTGACTGACTGATATAGTCGAACGCTTCCATGCACATGCCGTCGTCCGGGAAGGGAAGGTTACCGATGGTTTCCCCAAAGAAGATCTTGTAGCCGATGGCGCCGGCCTCGGCCATGGGGAGAATGTCCTTGGTGTTGGTCTGGACGACGACGCCGGTAATGCCGAAGTCGACCAGCGACTTCGCTTCGCCCAGCTCCTTCTTGACCTTCACCTGTTCCGCGTCGGCCGTGGGTGGAATTGTATTGGGCATGTCGACCACGGTGGCGATGCCGCCACATACGGCCGCAGTCGAGCCGGTGGTGAAATCTTCCTTGTGCGTCATGCCCGGCTCTCTAAAGTGAACGTGGCCGTCGATGAGCCCCGGCAATATATGTTTGCCCTTGACGTCGATCTCCTCTTTGCCTTGCGGCAGGGAATCGTCCGAGCCGATGGCGACGATCTTTTCACCGTTGATCGCGACACCGCCTTTGAAGGTTGCCTCCGGAGTAACCACCCAGCCATTTTTGATGACCAAATCTGCTGCCATTTTGCTCCCTTTCTAGGTTTGAATTTGTTTGTCAGTTTTCCGTTGCGACCGCTCTGAGCCCGCGAAGCTCCTGGCGCCGCTCGAGATCCGCTATCACGTTTTGCTTGCCGGCTTGAATGTGTTTTCGCATGATGGCGATCGCCGCCGCCGCATCACGGCGCTCCATGGCGTCAAGCAGCCGCAAATGCTCTTGATGCGCGGCCACGCCCCGCGCCGGATCGTATAAGCCGTCGGTCCGGCGCTTCAGCACAATGCGCTCGAACACATGACTCAAGGTATTTTTTAAAGTCATGTTGTCGGTCAACTCGGCGATCTGCAGATGAACGTCTTGGTCGTAGACCAGGCGCTCGCGGCTAAAGCGATTTTGCACGTCACAACCATAGACGTTCATCTTCTCTCGGAGTTGAGCAAGGGATTTCTCCGTGAGCTTTGCAATCGCCTTTTCCACGGCGAAAGCTTCCAGAGCTTCACGCACCTCATAGAGTTCTTCCGCCTCTTGCATTCTAATTTCTTTGCAGGTAAAACCGCGATTTGGCAGAAAGGAAACATACCCTTCCTGAACTAGTCGAGTTAAAGCTTCGCGGACGGGAGTGCGACTCACGCCGAGGCGTTCACTGAGCTGTTGATGGTGCAATTTCTGTCCCGGCATGATCTGGTTGCACAAAATCAAGTTTTTAATCTGATTGTAAACGCGAGCTGAAAGGTTCTCCACAACCCGTGTTTTGGGTTTCATTTTATTGAGCGGATAAGTCACGGAACGGGATTTTGCATGCAAAATTTTATGCAATGTCGCGAACCTATCTGATCCGATTTGCGTTGTCAACGAAGGCAATTTCCGGCTTGAAAAATCAAATGAAAATGATAAGAAGCTTGCGACCTGATCGCCCTGAAGGCCTGCTGCGGCGAGCGCGCTGAGGAAAACTTCCGGCGTCAAGCGTCGACATTATCGTCGAGGAATAGAGTAAGGAGGCAAAGTGGCACAAACAAAATTACAGGCGATTGGATTGCGGCACGAGTATTATCAACCGCGGACCGGCGGGAGACTGTTGGCGCTGGACAACATCAACCTGCAGGTCGAAGAGGGCGAGTTCGTGACCATCGTCGGACCCAGCGGTTGCGGTAAGACTACGTTCATCAATCTCTGCGACGGATTGCTCAAGCCGACTGCGGGACAAATCATGATCGACGGTAAGCAAGTCACCGGCCCCGGTACCGATCGTGGCATGGTGTTCCAAGATTCCTGTCTGATGCCGTGGCGCACCGTTTTCAAGAACGTGATCTTTGGCCTGGAGTGTCAGGGATTGGACAACGGGGACGGCCAGGCGCGGGCCAATAAGTTTATCAAGTTGGTGGGCTTGCAGGGCTTCGAAGATCATTTTCCGCACGAGCTTTCCGGCGGTATGCAACAGCGCTGCAATCTCGCTCGGGCGCTGACGGTCGATCCAAAAATTCTGATCATGGACGAGCCGTTCGCTGCCCTCGATGCGCAGACACGCGAAATCATGCAGGCGGAACTGCTGCGCATCTGGCGCGAATCGGGCAAGACCGTGCTTTTCATAACGCACCAGATCAACGAAGCGATCTATTTGGCCGACCGGGTCATTGTGTTCGGCGCGCGCCCGGGAAAAGTCAAAGAGATGATCAAGATCGACTTGCCACGGCCCCGCGATCTTTCGATCAAACGCGATCCGAGGTTTCTGCAATATGAAGATCGCCTTTGGAATTTGATCGAAGAAGAAGTCAAGAAGACCATGGTCCAAGACCAAGTCGTCCACAATATCAATCAGTAACTCGTGGTGCTAAACAGGGTCAGACATGGGGAATCGTTGCCGTTCCCAAACCCTGAGTCTCATCGGCTGTACCGTCTACATCGTCTACCTCTCTGCGGGGCCACTTCTGACGCTGCCTTGTGCCAGTAACAGGAATGGCCCCATTCTTTACGTCGGCGTGTCCTCCCGGCCGCCGGTGCCACAGGTGGCATTGTCCACTGAACTGTACGTGCTCAGCGATCCTCTTGCATTAACTGCAGTTAAGAATACTTTCTATCTGGCCGCCGGTTGTGCAACGGGAAATCCTGTTGCTCAAGTCGGTGATGCCATGGAGCACGGTTAAAGTCCGGTTATCCGCGAAGAGGATTTGCTTGAAAGCTTGGCGCTCAAGTCGATATTGCGACGGTATTTGATCCTAAGGATTGACAGCCGCGGTATGCGGCGGCTGGTCATCGGGGAGGAGAGACATGGCAGAAAAAAGAGACATGGTGCGCATTGAATCGCTGGAGAAATATTTTGGCGAGGATAAAGAGCGGGTCCACGTTCTCAAAGGGGTCACACTCAATGTTCCGGAAGGTTCGCTTTACACCTTTCTCGGCCCTAGCGGTTGCGGCAAGACCACGACGCTTCGTTGTGTCGCCGGACTTGAGCGGCCCGATGGCGGCAGGATCAGCATCGCCGGGCAAACGGTCTATGCGTCAGGCGAGCGGGTCTATGTGCCGACCAACAAGCGCCCGATCGGCATGGTGTTTCAGTCGTACGCAATCTGGCCGCATATGACTGTGGCGGAAAACGTTGCGTACCCGTTGACAATCCAGCGGAGATCCAAGGAAGAGATCAAACGCAAGGTCGGCGACGTGCTCAAGGTTGTCGGTCTTGACGGACTCGAGGATCGTCCGGCACCGAAACTCTCTGGTGGCCAGCAACAGCGCGTCGCCTTTGCCCGCGCGCTGGTGAACGAACCGAAAGTCATGCTGCTCGACGAGCCCTTGAGCAATCTGGATGCCAAGCTGCGCGTGCAGATGCGCTCCGAGATCAAAGCACTTCAGCGGCGGACCAATATCACGACGATCTTCGTCACCCACGATCAGGCAGAGGCCCTGGCGATATCTGATCAGATCGCGGTCATGCACGGCGGCGTCTTGATCGAAGTCGGGTCGCCGCATCAGCTTTACACCCGTCCCAAGCGCCGCTTTACGGCAACGTTTCTTGGCCTGACGAATTTGATCGAAGGCAAGGTCCTTGAAGTCGACGGTGACGGCAGGCCGGGCAAGATGCAAACCAAGAAAGGTGTTCTAAGCTTCATTCCGTCAACCACGTTGAAGAAGGATCAAGCCGCGGTTATCTCGATTCGCCCCGAGAACATTCCTTTATATAAAGAACGTCCACACGAAACCGAAAACGTCCTGGAAGGCAAAGTGACGGAGGCGGTATTCATGGGTGACGCGTATCAGTGCAAAGTTGCGGTCGGTGACGATCTGTTGGCCGTGCACACGCATCCATTTAATGCCGTCAGCCCGGGGGACCTTGTGTATTTGCAGCTGGACCCCGGGAGTTGTAACGGTCTTCCGGCCGATGATAAGGAAGGTGTTGATGAATCGATGTTGGGGGACTAGAATCGCTCGAGTGGAGTGTGAAAGGAGACCGTTCTATGACAGCATTGGAGGCTAGAAAATTAGCCGAAGAAGACCTGAAAGCCGGCAAAACTCCGAGATACAAGGATTTGCGCGACTGGTTGGAAATCGTTGATAGCTTTGGCGAGTTGAAGAAAGTCGACGGCGTCGATTGGAACCTCGAGATGGGGACGCTCGCGGAAATATTTGCGCGCCAGTCCAAGAGCGGCGTAACCCCTGCCGTCCTATTTGACAACGTACCTGGCTATCCGAAAGGCTATCGCACGTTGTTTGCGCAGAACGCGTCGTTCAAACGGATGGCGTTGAACCTTGGACTCGACATGAATTTGTCCAGTCTCGACTTGGTGCGGGCGTTCCGTCAAAAGCTCGTCACCCACGAGCCGATCAAGCACAAGGTGGTGACCAAAGGGCCGGTCCTGGAGAACGTCGACTCCGGGGACAAGGTCGACTTGCTCAAGTTTCCGGTGCCATTCATGCACGAGCTCGACGGTGGCCGGTTCATCGGTACGGCCTGTCTGGTTACGACCCGCGATCCGGATGAGGGTTGGGTCAATTTCGGCGCGTATCGCGGCATGGTCCATGACAGTAAGACGATGGGCCTGTACATTTCGCCCGGCAAGCATGGCAGTATTCAACGCAATAAGTATTTCGAGCGCGGCCAGCGTTGCCCGGTGATCGTTTCCGTCGGCCAAGATCCCGTCTTATTCATGGTCTCCGGCAACGAGATCGACTACGGTGTCTCAGAATTCGATTACGCCGGCGGGCTCAAAGGGGGGCCGATCGAGGTCATCGAAGGCAAATCGACGGGTCTTCCGTTCGCCGCCAATGCGGAGATCGTCATCGAAGGCTGGATGGATCCCAACGATCGGAAAACCGAAGGACCGTTCGGCGAATGGACCGGCTACTATGCCAGCTCCAGCCGTCCCGAGCCGGTGATCCGTGTCGAAAACATTTACTACCGAAACGATCCGATTCTCTGCTGCGCGCGTCCTGGGCGCCCGCCATCGGATTACTCCATCGCCAAGTGCATGGTGAAGGCCGCGCTGATCTGGGAGCAGGTCGAGAAGGCCGGTGTTCCAGACGTCAAGGGGGTGTGGTGCCACGAAGCCGGCGGTGGGCGTTTGCTCAACATCATCTCCATCAAGCAGCGGTATCCGGGTCATGCGCGCCAGGCGATGCTCGCCGCCTCGCAGGTTCATGCGGGCGCCTATCTTGGCCGCTACGTGATCGTGGTTGACGAAGACATCGACCCGACCAACACCTTCGATGTTCTTTGGGCGTTGGCGACACGCTCCGACCCGGTGGAGTCGATCGAGATTCTGCGCCGCTGCTGGAGCGGCCCGCTCGATCCGCGCATTCATCCGAGCAAGAAGGGTTTCAACTCCCGCGCCGTGATCGACGCCTGCCGTCCGTTCGAGTGGATGAAAGAATTTCCGCCGGTCGCTGAGTCGTCGCCGGAGTTGCGCGAAAAGATCTACAACAAATGGAAGAAGGTCATCGAGGCATAGACGAAATAGGCATTTCGGAAAAAAAGGGCGACCGCTCGATGCGGCCGCCCTTTTTTTTGGTGCGACGAGCAGTTTCCCGACTGATTTTTCTGAATAACAATGCTGTCGTTCGGACCGATCGGCGGACTGCACATTTGTTGACCAGCGAGAGTTTGCTTGCGAGGGTGGCGTTTCCCCCCTAGGCCTCAGCTCGACTAAGAACTGTGCCTTGTCATTGACCCCAGACTGGCGTATGTCTCCCGCCATGCGGTACGGGCTGTTCTATTTGCCGTCGTCGCTGCCAGCGACCCGGGCGGAAGGAGCGGAACGGTTGCGAGCGGTCGTCGACCAGGTCGTGTACGGCGAGGAAATCGGATTTGAGTCGGTTTGGCTCGCCGAGCATCACTTTCATGCCTTCGCGGGGATCTTTTCGGCGCCAACCGTTATTGGCGCTGCGATTGCCCAGAGAACCAAGAAGATGCGCATTGGCACCGCCGTGCTGCTCCTGCCGTATCACAATCCGCTGCGCGTCGCGGAAGATTATGCGACGCTGGATTGTCTGAGCAACGGTCGGCTCGAATTCGGTATCGGTCATGGTTTCGTGAAATGGGAAGCGCTGACGTTTGGTATTCCACTCGACGATTTGCGCGATCGGTTCAAAGAAAATCTCGACGTGGTGCTCAAAGCATGGAGCGAGCCTCAGCTCGATCATGCAGGCCGCTTCTATAATTACCATGGCGTACAAGTCTGGCCGCGGCCATTGCAGGAGCCGTATCCGACTGTATGGATGGCAGCTACCACGTCGGTGGAGTCATTCGAATTGTCAGGGCGCTATGGTTTTCATATGATGCTGATCCCGTTTTTGAACGAAGTCGAAGAGCTCCGTCACAAGATGCAAGTCTACTTCAGGGCGCGAGAGGCAGCGGGACACGAGCCGTCAACTGCGCGCGTCCTGGGTGTCTACCATGCATATGTCGGCGAAAGCTCGGACGAGGCACGCGCCGCCGGCGCTCGAGGACTCGCCGAATACAACGCGGCGGCAAGGGAGGCCCATAGTTTGACCCCGGGTATGGCTGACCCGGAGTCTTATCGCAGCCACGAGAAACACCGCGCGGCGATAAGAGCGTTGACGTTCGACGAGCTGTCGGAGCAACGACGTGTGCTCGTTGGTACGGCGGCGGAAGTCCGGGAGCAAGTGGCATACGTTCGCGAACGGCTCTATCTCACTGACGTGGCGGGAAATTTCGCGTTGGGCGGATTGACGGATAGGCAAACGCGTGCTTCAATGCGCCGTTTTATGGAGCAGGTGGCGCCGAAAATTCGGTGAATGTCATTTCTATCCATAATGGACGGGCACAGTCGAAAATCTGGTCAAGTGTAGCGTCGTTCTGAGTCGGACGCGAAGGTTCTGTTTTTCAGTCGATGCCGAACCATTAGCCCGATCCTTCGCTGGGTGCTCAGGATGATGCGATCCACGTTGACACGCTATTACTGCTGAACTACAAACGAGTTAACCTGTCTTGGGAGGTGACCCATGGGTAAACTAAGACACATCGCGTTTATTTCGAAGCAACCGAAAGTGCTGAGCGACTTCTATCAGAAACATTTCGGGTTTGAGGAGTGCAAGGTCTTCCCGAGCGGATCCAGGATGGTTATTGATCCGCTTTTCAACTTGGCGTTTCTACAGAGCCGGGGTGATGAGGCAGGCGACGTCGTCGGTACCCATCGCGCCGACGGAGCCGAGCTCGAGCGGCAACCGGGAATTCATCATTACGGTTTTCTTGTCGATGATTTGAACGAAGCTGTTGCCAAGCTGCCGCAGTCGCTGAGCCGTGGTAAGAGCCCGCAGGTATCGGCCGGTGTCGGCGGCCCCGAAGGCGCGCGTCCGGCGGAGATGCGCTTCATTGACCCCTGGGGCAATAACGTCGATCTTTCGTCGCGCGGTTTTCTCGGCCGGGAAGAGCAAAAGCTTCCGGGGGTGCGCCTGCTGGCCGTGCAAGTGGCCGACTTGGGCGCAGCCTGTGAGTTTTATCAACAGCAGTTCGATCTCAAACTCGTCGGCTGGACCGATGACGGGACGGTGCGCTTGAGCGACGGCACGGTGACTCTGTTGCTGACCAAATCACAGGTGCGGCCGAAAGCCGGTGTGCAATACTTCGGCATTCAAGTGAAAGATCTCGCGGGACTGATGAAGCGTTTGCAGGAGGACGGCGTTGCGGTTTCGGAAGATGCGCCAGGGCAAATTCAATTCAGCGATCCAGAAGGAAACCGGGTTGTCGTGTCGGAGCGGGGATGGGTGAACTAGCGCGGCGTGCACAATTGCCTCAAGGGGAGCTGAGATGCGTGTACTCAAAATTAGCGAGCTTCAGGAAAAACCCATGGACACCGCGACGCCGATCGCGGGATGGCTGGGCGGGTCGGTGAGCCGGACGCGACAGGCGGTGATCGGCGAGGAGCAGTCGGAAAACTTTCGCTGCAACGTCGTCAATTTTCGTGTCGGTGCGACGACCGGTTGGCATGTGCACGACTGCGATCAGATTCTCGTCGTTACGGCGGGCAAGGGCAAGGTCGCGACTGAGGCCGAAGAACGCGACATCACCGTTGGAGACATCGTGCACATCAAAGCCGGCGAGCGCCATTGGCATGGCGCTACGGCCGAGACGCCGATGTCGCACATCACCGTGACGACCGCCGGCAGCACTTCCAAGCACTAGTGCCTGGCGCAATCTGCCATGATGTGAACGCTCGTAAAATCAAGGGCGGCTGCACTTGCACTTGAGTTCCTAGCCAAACAGGTCGCCAAATGCGCGGTATCACTCCCAGATGGGAAAAAGGAATGGCCGACCACGAATTGGCCGAGATGTTGATACCACTGGGGCGATGGAGTCTCGCCACTATGCAGCGGTGAAGCCGGTGAATCAGACCTATCGCGCTAGCGTAGTGAGGCACCGCGCATGCTTCCAGCAAGCCGGCGGGCCAGCGCAAAGTTCTTTCCGTCGACCTTCAGCCCGTAATGCGGGTACTCCACCGTTGGCCCCGTCCAGCCCGCCGGATTGCTCCGACATGCCGAAGATGTTGTCGGCGATGCGTACCTCAGCGAATCCGGGAATGTTGTGGATCAGTTACGCGCCTAAGACCTGGGTATAGGATCGCTTCGATTCTTCCACGTCGTGGCAGGGTAGACTGATATGGTGCAAGTAACCGAAGCGGGGTCGTTGACGCTGCGTAATTCCAGCTCCACTCTCCATGGCTCGCCTCCTCCGGCGTGTAATGGTCGGACTAGTACACGAGCGCGCTACCCGAACAAGTTCGACCGTTTGACGGGCGGAAGCTGCTTCTCGTACGCTCCGTTTCCGCGAGAAGGTTGTCTGTCATCGCGCAGCATGATAGGCTTGTGTGTACATGGGATGTACACGAGGAGGCGAGTATGCCTAGCACGGCAATCAAGCACAAACACTTGAAACTCGATCAGAAGAAGATTGACTTTGCCAAACGCTACTTTGGTGTTGACTCGGAGCAGGAGGCCATTGATCGGGC
>DATBMR010000099.1:0-5711 GCA_036554745.1 Binatia bacterium | reverse complement strand
TCAAAGCCACGCGGGCGAGCACCAACGGCGCTTTCTCGCTGATGGAGCGTACGCTGCCTCCGGGAGGCAGAAAGCCTCCGCCGCATATTCATACGAACTGTGAAGAGGCGTTTTATGTGCTCGATGGAGAAGTGGAGTTTTCCCTTGGCGAAACGACTGCCATTGGCCGCCGTGATACTTTTGTCCTGGTGCCCGGCGGCATAGCGCACACGTTCGGCAATGCAGGAAACACCCAAGCTCGGCTGCTAGTCATTCACGCGCCGGCGATGGACGCTTACTTCGAGGAATTACAGGCGCTCTGGTCCGCAGACGCGCCACCCACCCGCGAAGCCGAGATGAAGTTGATGCGCCGTCATGGCATGGAGCCTGCGGGCAAATCGACTTGAAGAGATTTGCTGCTGTTCGTTGCAACTAGGGGAGATTGTTTCAAACCGATCCCTTCCGCGTACTCACGACGCGCGTAGATTGATTCTCAGCGGTTGTTTCACCGCGCGGCTCGATGGTATTAAAATACCTACCTCGATTTTCACCAGTCAAGGAGTCGGATAATGAGAACGTTGGCCTTTTTAGTTTTACTTGTATTGACGTTGCCGTCGTTAGTATCGGCGCAAACCGGTAAATCGGTTGCCGCGCTGGCCGCGTACAACAAACCGGACCGCGAGAAAATGCTCTACGAGGGAGCGAAAAAAGAAGGCGGTTTAATGTGGTACACCTCGCTCACCGGGGGGCCGAACACCGAAGGGCCGAAGGTCTTCGAGGCGAAGTATCCTGGAGTTAAGCTGCAAGTTTATCGCGGCAACAGCGATGCGATTATCCAGCGCGTGCTGCAGGAGGCGCAGGCCAAACGGTTCCTGGTGGACACCATCGAAACCACCTTTCCGGTATTAAAAGTGATGCAGGAATATAAGCTACTGGCGCCGTACTTTTCGCCACACCTCTCGCAATATCCGGATGACGCCAAAGAAAATGCGGAGAAGGGTTTGGTTTACTGGACGACCGACCGAGAATCGTATATCGGCCTTGCGTACAATACCAATTCGCTGCAGGGAAACGCGGTGCCGAAGAGGTTCGACGATCTGCTGAAGCCGGAGCTCAAGGACAAGATCGGATTTGCGACCAGTGACACGGGATCGCGCATGATCGGCACGATGCTCAAGGTGAAGGGGCCTGAGTTCGTGCAAAAACTCAAAGCGCAGCAGATCAGCTTACATTCGGTTTCGGGCCGGGCGATTCTCGATATGGTGATCTCCGGTGAGTTGGGCGTTTCGCCGACCGTCTTCTTGAGCCATTCGCGTGTCTCGATTGCCAAAGGGGCGCCGATCAAGTGGGTACCGATGGAGTTGGTACCAACCAATGCCGGCGGGGTTGCCATACCCGCGAATGCGCCGCATCCGCATGCGGCCCTGCTGTTTGCAGATTTCCTGCTTAGCCCTGAAGGGCAGAAATTTCTCGCCAAGTTCGGCCTCGAAAGCTCGCTCAATAAACCTGACTTCAAACGCTATTATCCCGAGGCGGGTATGACCGCTATGCAATACGAGAAGGAAAACGAGAAATGGGAGAAACTGCTGCAGGAGATAGGCAGGAAGTAAAATGAAAGGTCAGGAGTAAAGAGTGAGCAGGACGGAGTATTATTTTTTCCGCTCACGCTACAATGCGAGATATGGTAGTTCCCCGTTTTGCTTCCACCGTTGTCCTGGCGCGACCGGACGCGGCCGGCGGTTTCGAAGTTCTCTTGACGCGCCGGCCCGAGGCGATGCGGTTTCTTGGCGGCTTCTATGTGTTTCCCGGCGGTACGGTGCATGGGTCCGATTATTCGCCGGCAGTGTTGCGGCGCTGCCGTGGAATTTCCGGCGAAGCAGCGCGCCGCATGCTGGATGATCACCCCGAACCGGATGAAGCGCTTGGCCATTGGGTGGCGGTAGTGCGGGAGTTGTTCGAAGAAGTCGGCGTGCTCCTCTGCGTCAATGAACATGGCCGGGAAGTCGAACTTGAAGATGCAGTTATCAGGCGCCGCATCGAAGGTGCGCGCCGGGCGATCGTTAGAGAGGAGGTCGACTTCGGCGAGTTTCTGGAGTCGGAAAATCTCTTCTGCGATCTCGGCCGTGCAGTCTATTTTGACCATTGGGTAACTCCAGCGATCTATTCGATGCGGTTCGATACCCGATTTTATATTGCCTCGCTGCCCGGCAAACAGACGCCGTTGACCCGCTCGGAGGAAGTGACGCACGCGCTTTGGATCACACCGGAGGCCGCCCTCGGTCGCGCTAACCGTAGCGATTTTCCCATCTTGCCGCCGACGACCACGGTTTTGCAGAGGTTGTCGAAGCTGTCTTCTTGGGGCCGGCTGCGCGCCGAGTTTGACTTGCCCTGATTGATCGATTCTTTACAGGTTGTGAAAAAAGGCGTATCTGATCGTTGCACTCAATCGCTTCGCTTTGACGTAGCGTAAGTACGTTCCGCCCGTCGATTCTTGTGCGCCTCGCATCTGAGACCTTTTTGAACAGCCTCGAATCTGAGTTTTTCAATTTTGTTTATACGCGCCACACATGTCTTGAGCACTGTCGATGGACGCCAAGATGCAAATGACCAGGTGATTAGGACCCGTTATCCCAAGCAACAGTGTCTGAAAAAGATTTCTTCCGGAGTCTACAGGAGCAGGTCGGAAGGGGCCGCGCATCTTAGGGTCCCGCGTGGTAATTCTAATTGGGCTGGGTTGTGCCGTGCTGAGGCGAGGTGTTAGGATTCGACAAACCTAAAAAGGAGGCACCATGGCAACAGTAAAGTTTAAGGATGCGACGCTAACGCTTTTAGGCAATGAGGTAAAAGTCGGCCAAAGCGCGCCGGACTTCAAAGTACAAAAAAGCGCGGATATGAGCGACTACACGCTGGCGAGCGGGGCCGGCAAAACGCGTATCCTCGCGACCGTGCCATCTCTGGACACGCCAGTATGCGACCTGGAAACGAAAAGATTTAACGAAGAGGCGAGCAAGCTCAACAACGTCGAGGTCGTATGCATCAGCATGGACTTGCCGTTCGCGCAAAAACGCTGGTGCGGCGCGGCGAACGTCGACAAAGTCATCACCGCAAGCGATCATCGCGATGCCTCGTTCGGCAAAAATTATGGCGTGCTGATTTCCGGCGGCCCGCTCGATCGAATCCTGGCGCGCGCCGTGTTCGTCATCGGTCCGGATAACAAGATCAAGCACGTCGAGTATGTCCCCAGCATCGGCGAGCAGCCTAACTTTGACGCCGCTCTGGGTGCTGCGAAATAGAGGCGTCACCGGGCACACGCTGAAGATTCCCCTAGTGTGGAGTTTCCGAGTAGGATGGAGTGGCGGGTGGCAGGCGCCAAAACCGTGCCCGTGCTGATGATCGACGGCAAGCCTATGAGGGGGTCTGAGGAAATCAACAAATTTCTTGTCGGCAAGTTCCTGTAGTCGGATTACATCGACCCGCAGTAAAAAAATGGGATGGAAGGTGCTTCCGTCCCATTTTTTACGAGACCGTGGATCGCTCGACTGTTGGTCCAGCAGGGCGTGGATAGAAGATCCTTGGTCGTTGGGTTAGGGGATCGCTATAGTTGAAAAAAGCAGGGAGTGATTAGCCAGTGTTGGCGGAATCATCTTATCGTTTTTCGGTCGCAACTTATAATCTTCTGGCGAGCGCTTATATCAACCGCTCGTGGTATCCGCGCACCCCGGCCATGGTGTTAAATCCCGCCTGGCGGATTCCCGCGTTGGCGCAATATGTATCGGCGCTGAAAGCAGATCTTCACTGTCTGCAGGAAGTCGAGCCCGACGTGCTCGCAACGCTGCGGACGTCGCTTGGGTCGAGGTACGACGTTCATTACGCGCAGAAATCGGCACGCCGGCCAGAGGGCGTTGCGATATTTTATCGCCGCGACAAATTTGAGCCGCTGCGGGTGACCCGGTTGGATTATGCCGACGGGGAAGCTGGAGGGCGGGATTCCGGTTACATTGCGCTCTTCGCACTATTTCGCGCGGCGGATCGCGTGATCGGAGTCATCAATACTCACTTGCTCTGGGACCGGCCCGGCAGCGCTTTAGAACTGCAGAGCGGTTATCGGCAGGCGCGCCAATTACTGATGGCATACGAAAAAACCGCAAGCTCGGCAGACGGCTGGATTCTTGCGGGTGATCTCAACGTAACCCCGGATAGCGCTCTAATCGCCATGATTCGGCAAGCCGGGTTTGAAGATTCGCATTACGGCCTATCAGGTACGGCCAGCTGCAATGTCAATGGCGAGGCGCGGGTGATCGACTACATTTTTTACTCAGCGGCGCTGCATGCCGAGCCCGCGGCAGTGGCGGCCGTAGACAATCGCACAATTCTGCCATCCGCGGAGCAACCTTCGGATCATGTGGCGATCGCGGCGCGAATCGGTTGGAGACATTAATTGATTCGATCCAAGCGCCAGGCGACCCTGAGACTTTCCTGAATTCGTTTAACAAGAATAAAATATTCTCTCAAATGGCGGCGCTCCAGTTCGGAGAGGTCGGCCAAGCGGATCGAGTTATCGATCGGGCGATGGTTCTGGCGGGCCGCGAGTTGAGCGCGTAAGCGCGCGCGCAAAAAGAACGGCATCATCTCCGCCAGAGCTTGGGCGCTGTCGCGATCAATGACGGAGCCGGTGGTCGCGGCGACACGCAGGCGTTCGAGCGTCGAGCGTTCGTGAGAGCCCGCTGCTAGAGCGGCGACGCGCGCCAGCGCGACAACCGGCGCGATGCCGCCCATTTTTATGTCAATTTTGCCGGCGTCGCTTCTTAGCCGATTGAAAAAGCCGAGTGGCGGACGGAAGGCGAGCGCGCCGTTCAGCATATGGGCTAAAAACCGCTTCTCGTGTTGTGCCGCGGCAATGATTGCTTCCAACGGCTCCAAGGAAAGGTTACCCGCCACCGGGCGGAAATCAAAAAAAATCGCGGCATCGAGCAGGGCCTGCGACTCGGGTAGCCTGATCCATTTGTCAAAGAGCTCCCGCCAGGCGTCCAAGGGCTTGCACCAACCGGTGGCCATAAATCCGCCGGGGCAAGGCGGAAATCCCGCCTGGATTAAGGCGTCCACCACGCGCTTTGACAGCGCTGCAAAATAAGATCGGCATTCGTTCGTGTCGGCTGCAAAGATCAGTGCGTTGTCTTGATCGGTGAGCAACGTTTGCTCCATGCGTCCCTCGGAGCCGAACACGATCCATGCATAGTCCGCCGGTGCGCTCCCGAGAGCTCGCTCAGTCAGCTGCACTAGCCGTTTAACCAAAGCGTCGTTCAACCCGGACACTATCTGGCTGATTTGCAGCGCGCCCAGGCCATTCTCGAAGAGGCTATTTGTTAGAGCCGCGATTTGCGCCGCGTAGTTGCCGATCGCCTGCGGATCTTCGAGCCGTTCGATCACACCACGCATGTGAATCGGATGGTTGGCCTGCTGAATTAGCAGATCGGTTGCGCTGATGATGCCGACGATTTTTCCTTCTTCAACCAAAGGCAGGTGGTGAATGTTCTCGTCGATCATCAATCGAAGAGCGATGAAAGCCGGCGCGTCCGAATCGATGGTGATGAGCCGCCTCGTCATGACTTGTGTCACCGGAGTGCCAGGTCCCCTGCTTGCTGCGACTACACGCCCGCGCAGGTCGCGATCGGTAAGAATCCCCGGCGGCTCCGTGGCAATCAAAACCGAGCCGATGCCAGCGCGCTGCATTT
>DATBMR010000199.1:0-21989 GCA_036554745.1 Binatia bacterium | reverse complement strand
GGCGAAATTGCCGCATACGGCGAAAACACTAAAGTTGCCGATCCCGGCGGACAATGGCTGCATGATCTGACCGATCTCGGCGGCTCGCCCGACCTGTTGCGAGGTTGCGTCAAGTGGGCCGACCGCGTCATGTCGCCGGAGTTGCTCGCGTCGACAATCGAGCGCGCCGTCCACATCGCGCTTGAGCCGCCGGGTGGTCCGGTGCTGATCGGCATTCCGTTTGAATGCATGATGGAGGAAGTGAGCGTCGTCGACAGCGCCCGCTCAAACGAAGTCGTGCGTCCGGTCGCGATCGATGACGGCGCGATCGACAAGGCGCTGAATTGGATCGTAACGGCGAAAAATCCCGTCGCCGTCACCGAGCACGCCGGCGGCGATCCACGCGCGGTCGAATGCTTGGTCGAATTGTGCGAGCTGTTGTCGATTCCGGTCATGGAAACGTACCGACCGGCGTACGTCAATTTTCCGCGAACTCATCCGCTTTACCAGCATCATGATCCCAAGCTTGTCGGGGCGGCGGATTTGGTATTGATGGTCGAGGCGGTCACCCCCTGGTATCCGGCCAGCAAAGGACCGAAGAACGCTAAGGTTATTTCCATTGCCGAGGAATTTCCGAACTCGCGGCTCCCCTACTGGGGCTACCAGGTCGATCTCGCGCTCGCCGCGCCGCCGGCTGTGACACTCGAAAAGCTCGTAAAGAAAGCGCGGTCATCAGAGCAAGTCGCCGCCAATCGAGCGCAGTACGCAGAGCGGCTTGCCCACGTCGGTGAGCAGCACGACGGCTATTTTGGCAAACTCAAAGCCGATGCGCGCAAACACGCGAATGATTCGCCTATAGATCCGCGCTGGCTCTGCCATGAATTGGCCGCGGCGCTGCCTGCCAATTCCGTCATCTCCGAAGAGACCACGGTCTATCGCAGTTTGATTCAGGAAGCGATTCCGCGCGATCGGACGCAAAGTTATTTTGCGCGTATTACGGGCGGTCTCGGCGTGGGTTTAAGCTACGCGGTCGGCGTCAAGCTCGCCCTGCCAGACCGTCCAGTGTTTGCGCTGATCGGCGACGGCGCGTTTCATTACAACGCCGTGCCTTCATGCCTCGGTGTGGCGGAAGAATACGGCCTGCCGATCCATGTCATCGTGTTTAATAACGGGCGCTATCTCTCGATGGAGACGAGCTTGATCAAGTATTTTCCCGACGGCGCGGCGAAAAGAACCGGCGTCCACTACGGCGCCGAAATCGGCCCGAGACCCGATTACCAACACTACGGCAGGGCCCACGGTGGCTACGGTTACCGCGTGACTCAGCCCGGAGAAATCAAAAACGCCGTCGCCCAGGCACTCAGGCACGAGGCGGAAGGAAAACTCACGGTCATCGATGTCGTGCTCAGCGATTTTAACCCGCGATAGTGCACGGCAGGCGGCAAATCCGCTCCACGGATCTCAGGGTGGGTCTGATCTGCAGCAGAATTGCCGGGGACACTCACCGACGAACGGCTTCGAGCGTTCGGCTCACGGCAGCGCCATCGCTTCGCGCGTCGTTTAGCGTCGGCAGTCCGTGAAAGTCGCCGCGCAGAGATTTTAAAGCATACCGCTCCTCATCGATCTCGGTGCTGGTTCGAACTCCAAGCCGGCGAAAGAGCGGCACCGGCGGGCACCAACCCTGCACAGCGTGCTGCAACAGAAACCCGCATACGATCGCCGGTAATGCAAACCATTTGCGGTCCACGAATGCGCCCATCGCGACCCCGAACAACGCGACGCTCGCCGCGTTGGCTTCGAGCGTCCTTTCGATGTCCCATTCATGGTCGAGGTCGCGCAGCCTTCGATCGATGCCGGCTGCGCCGCTCGAGGCGCACACGGCTACGTTCTCCTCTGTCTGGCGGTGGATTCGCTCGTTAATCTCATCGGCGGTGTTTTCGGAGACACGCTCTGTGGTTGCCGGTATCATGATTCCTCCCATTTGCTCCTACGTAGGCCACGTGAGCAAACTCCATGCCGTTCTGACTTCTAATTCTTGTTCGCGGTTCGAGTAATAAATGCTTTTCATGAAATAATAAAAAAGAACAATGCGGGCGAAACAGTATCGTACAGAAGAAATCAGCTGCAGGCTCCTGACTGCCCAGGCGTCGGCTGTCCCGATTCTGCAATTTATTAGCAATGGAATGTTGCGTCTCAGCTACAATGGGTTGTCAATAGCCTGATTCGAATGGTTCTCGAATGCGGAAGCATCCGATAATACGGTCTCGGTCGGCCTGCTGCGCCACAAATAGCCGACGTATAAAGGATTGCTTGCGGCCAAGAGTTGCAGCAGCGGAGCAGGGCCGCGGTTCGCGACCCGCTTCAAACGGCAATTTCGTCGCGCACGAACGAACGCCAACGCCAGCCCGCTAATACGATTCGGGGAGACAACCTCGATCAGGTTCGTCTGAATCGATTCCACAACCACCATACGACTGCGATGACAAGTAAAACCATCAGCGGCCCAGTGGCGAACAAGAACCAGGTGAGCTTCTGTGTTCGATCTGCAGTGCGCAGGCTCTCCGCTTCATCACGGAGCCTTGCAAGATGGCCAAGCACCTCGGCGTATCCATACCACCAGGCATAATCCGGACTCATGTGGAAGGCGCCCTTGTACGATTTTAGGTTCGAGAAAAAGAACATATCGAAATATTCGCGCTCAATGGCGGAGACGTTAAAGTAGAGTCCCGCGGGCCAGTGCTGGGCAAACATCGTCGGCAGCTCGATAGCGCTGTAGCGCGGCCCCTCGAGAAGACCGGCCGCCTGGTGTCCATGGCTGGGCGTGATCAGCCCGTCATTGTATAGGCCAGCGAGAATGTCTTTCGCTTCGACCACGAGAGCATCCCCGGCCAGCTTGTGCGCGTCGGAAGCCGCGAGATAGTTGCGCGCCTTGGTTTCCGAGTGACAGGTCATGCACACCTTGATCATCTCGTTGCGTTTCGCCTGATTGTGCTTCTGAAGAGTGATATCTTCCAGCTGCCCCGCCGCCGCCTGTACGCCCATGCCCCAAATGATTTTTCGTGTCATGTTGTGCGAGCTGTACCGTTTCCCGTTGCCGTCCACATAGAGCATATGGCAGTAGGCGCATGTCGGCGCGTCCCACTGCGCTTCGCTCATCGGCTTGTTCCAGTCCCATTCACTTCCACGAGCGACGTATATCGAACCGTGTTTCGAGCTCATGTAGGCTTCGTAGTTCGGATGGTCCGGCCCCATGTGACACGTGTAACAAGCCTCTGGCTTGCGCGCCTCGGCGAGATCGAACGAATGCCGCGTATGGCAGGCCATGCAGCCGTTGCGGTAATCGAGACTGCTCGTATCGATGTAGGCCTGCGCCTCTCTGCTCCAGTAGGCGTCATCGGTGGCGCCCGCTTGCGCGTGACACGGGTCGCAACTCACCTCCATGACCTTGCGCGGCATCTGGCGATAATGCGGAATGTCGACGTTGCGCGACCAGTTGATGCCGATGTCGCCCGGACCCGGGCCGTATGAATGACCGGCATCGGTGACATGCTCTTTGTAAATTTGTTGATGGCAAGTGCCGCAGGTGGCTTCCGGCACGCGTCCTTTGGAAAGAGTAATCAGACGATGGTCGGTTCCATGGCAGTCGGCGCACGTGAGTTGCCTTTGCGGCAAGTCCACCCGCGGATTCTGCGTCCCGGCTCTCCCCATGGCGCTGCCGTGAAACTGATTCACGAGAGTGGGATGGAGTTTTTGGTGACATTCCGAGCAGGTCTTCGGATCAAGGTTTTCTTGGGGTGCTTTCTCCGCCAATCTCGGCTCCAGAACCGGCAAGCGTTGAAGGTAATCAAAGATGCTCCGGGCTTCTTCGTTACTGACTATGGCATGCGGGAAAGTCGGCATCAGCTTTCGCGGCTTGCGCAGCTGGTCGAGAAACTGCTGAAAACTTAGGCGGCTACGACCGAGATTGGGACCGACGCCGCCGCGAGCGCTTGCGCCGTGGCAACCCAAGCAACCCTTTGACACGTAAAGATGCTCGCCGTTACCCTGCTGCGCTGCGAAAGCGAATTGGGTCAACGATAATAACGCAATACCGACAATGGAAATCCCGATCGGTGGCCAGAACATGCAACCGCCGCTGCTCACCATGTCTAAGCTCCTTATGCCGGACCAAGTCGCCCGCTTTCTTCGGATTAGAATTCGGCAGTCTCAAACGAGTGTACGCGTTACGGTTCTCCTCTGCTTCGTGAAACATTCTCGAGTAATATCTACATTGAGAGAATCTCTGCTCTCCAGAATCCCCTACTACGGGATCAGTTCAAAACCGCCTCGAACATGCGAACCCAACCCCGGCTGATATAATCGCTCAAAGTCAAAGCAACCAAGATCCCCAGCCAGAAGATACCGGCTCCGGCAAACACAACAGTCAGGCGGGTACTGTAGCGCAGATGCATGAAGTAGAGCGCGACTAGGACCGCCTTAGTGATGGCGATTGCAAGCGCGACCGCGACATTTCCGACGCCGCCAAGATTTATGAATGCAACCCCGGTGGTCAGCGCGGTGAGCGCGAGCAACGCGATAAATACCGCCAAGTATCCCCTGATGGATATCATGAATGTCGCCCCAACAGGTAAAACAACGGGAACAAAAAGATCCAAATGATGTCGACAAAGTGCCAGTAAAGACCGGCCATCTCGACGGGCGTGAAGTAGTATTTTGAATAGCGCCCGCGCCAGGCGAACAACATCAGAGCCAGAAAAATGCCGATGCCGATGACCATGTGCAGTGCGTGCAGCCCCGTCATCGCGAAGTAAAGCGAAAAGAAAATCGCCGCCTGGCCCGGGTTCTCGCCGTCGTAGCCAAAGTTCAATCCCGGAAACAAGTGCTCGTCGAATTTATGCGCATACTCGGTGAATTTGATGCCGAGAAAGATTAGTCCCAGGAGAATGGTCAGCGCGAGAAAGACCAAGAGAGCCTTCTGTTTGCCGTCGTGAGCGGCATGAACCGATAACACGACCGTGAGGCTGCTGGCGATCAGAACGGCGGTGTTGATCGTGCCCAGGATAATGTCCATGTGATTGCTCGCCTGAGCGAATGTCTGGGGATAACTGCCTCGGTAGATCAGATACAGTAGGAACATTCCACCGAAGAACATGATCTCGGTAATCAGGAACGCCCACATGCCAAGGGTGGACGCCTCGCGCTGCTGCGCGGCATCGTCGAACTGGTGCGCTACCGCCGGGACGGCCTCAGCCATGGCTCACCTGCTTTCCGTAGTCGTAGACTTCTCCCGTGACGATGGGAGTTTGTTCAAAATTATAGGTCGGCGGCGGCGAGGGCGTCTGCCATTCGAGGCCGGTCGAACCCCACGGATTGGCGCCGGCCGGCTTGCCGTACCGCATCGACCAGATGAGGTAGATCAATGGTATGATGTACCCGATCCCCAGAATGGAGGCGCCCGCCGATGACATGACGTTCAGCACCTGAAATTCTTCCGGATAGACGTGGTAACGGCGCGGCATCCCGAGATAGCCGAGAATGAACTGCGGAAAAAAAGTGAGATTGAAGCCGACAAAGACGACCAGCGCGCCGAACTTGGCCCAACCTTCCGGGTAAATGCGGCCGGAAATCTTGGGCCACCAATAGTGCAGTCCGCCGAGATATCCCATCAGCGCTCCTCCGACCATGATGTAATGAAAGTGGGCGACGATGAAATAGGTGTCGTGCACGTGAACGTTCACGCCCAAGGTGGCGAGGAATATTCCGGTGAGGCCGCCAATGGTAAACAGGCCGATGAAACCCAAGCCGTACAAAAGCGGCGTCTGATAGGAAATCGAGCCTTTGTAAAGCGTCGCCGTCCAGTTAAAAACCTTGACCGCCGACGGAATCGCCACCACCATACTGAGGATGGAGAAGATCATGCTCGCGTAGACGGACTGCGAGCTGACGAACATGTGATGGCCCCAGACCAGAAACCCGAATACGGCGATGGCGATGCTCGCAAACGCCACGAAGCGGTAGCTGAAGATCCGTTTTCTCGAGAAGCACGTGATCACTTCGCTGACAACTCCCATGGACGGAAGAATCATGATGTAGACCGCCGGGTGCGAGTAGAACCAGAAGAGATGCTGAAACAGCACGGGATCGCCGCCCAGGTTAGGATTAAAAATTCCCAGGCCGAACACTCGCTCCAGTACGACCAGGCCCAACGTAATGGCCACCACCGGCGTGCCCAGGACGATGATCAGGCTGGTTGCGTAGTGCGCCCAGATGAACAGCGGCAAGCGGAACCACGTCAGACCGGGAGCGCGCATCGTGTGAACTGTTACGATGAAGTTAAGGCCGGTCAGAATCGATGAAAAGCCGGCGATAAAAACGCCGATAATTGTGACCACAACAAAGGTGTTGCTGTAGACGCTGCTGTAAGGCGTATAGAAGGTCCATCCGGTATCTACGCCGCCGGCAAGCATAGCTCCAAGAGTGAACAGCGCGCCGACCACCAGGCAATACCAGCTTGCCAGGTTCAATCGCGGGAAAGCGAGATCGCGCGCGCCGATCATCATCGGCACCAGGAAATTGCCGAGCGTCGCGGGAATCGAGGGGACCAGGAAAAAGAAAACCATGATGATACCGTGGAGACTGAAAAGCTTGTTGTAGGTCTCGGAAATAACCACATCGCCCTCGGGTGTTGCCAGTTCCAGCCGAAACAAAACCGCCGCCACGCCGCCAATGAAAAACATCACCGTGATGGTCCCCAGGTACAGGAGCGCGATGCGCTTGTGGTCGACCGTGAACAGCCACGACCTAATGCCGTAATCCACGTTGAGATAATGCCTGCGAGGTTCTATCGGAGAGTCTAGTTTCTCGGCTTTCATGATCTTACGTTAAATAAGGTACCGTGGTTCAAGCGCTTCAAAGCGAAGCGATTGAACGATTTGAACACTTTGAACACCTTTCGTTCTCACTGCGTACGGCTCACCGCTCCCGGCTTACTGCCGCCTTGCGATTGTCCCAAGGACTTTATATATGCGACCAACTGCATCACTTCCTCCTCGTTGATTCGCCCCTGAAAAGGAGGCATTAACGGCTGGAATCCGGCTACGATCTTCGCTTGCGGGTTGAGAATCGACTCTCGCACATAGCTTTCATCCGCGGTAATCGCTTCGCCGCTCTGCAACTTCACTGGCTTGCCGAAAATTCCGACGAGAACCGGACCGATCCCTTGCCTTTCCCTTTGATGGCAAACCTGGCAGCCCAGATCCTGGAACAGCCGCTCGCCCTTATCGGCCAAAGATCCTTCGGGCGCGGCGCGCCGGCCGGGAAGACCCGCGACCGCCTGCGGCGCGCCAAATTCTCCGCTCAACCATGCCTGGTACTGCTCCGGTTCGAGGACGACGACTCGTCCGATCATGCCCGAATGCTGAGTGCCGCAGTATTCCGCACAGAAGAGATGGAACTGGCCCGGCTTTGTCGCCTCGAACCAAACCGTCGTATAGCGGCCGGGGACGACATCGTACTTCACCCGAAAGGCCGGGATATAAAAACTGTGAATCACGTCTTCACTTGCGAGCATGAGCTTGACCGGTCTTCCTAATGGAACATGCAATTCATTGATCTCGCGCTGCCCGTCGGGATGCTGAAACTTCCACATCCACTGGCGGCCAACAACGAAAATCTCCAGCGCATTTTGCGGCGGGCGCGCCATCGCGTAAAAGACGTTGGCTCCCCAGAAGAACGCGATCAGCGCCAGGATCAAGGGGACGACGATCCAGGTGACTTCCAGCGCGAAAATGTCGCGCATCTGGGGAGGCGGCGGCTCATCTTCCGAGCGGCGGCGGTACTTAATCGCGAAGTAAACGATCAGGATGAAAATCAGCAGGGTAAAAAAAGTGCTGATGGCGACCAGATAAAAGTACAGCGCATCGACCCGCGGCGCCATGGTGGACGCCTGTTCGGGAAATAGTTGAAAGCCCGGGCTCATGATCGCCTCCCATCGTTGGGCGGCGACGGATCGCTCGCCCGATTGCGCTCGCGACGAAGCATGAGCACCAGGAAGCCGCCCAGCAGAAGAACCGTCGCGGTTGCCGAGAAGCGGAGCACGTTCAGGACAGAAACGGTGTATTTGCCTTGAGTGGGATCGTACTTGTAGCAAAGCAGCAGTAGCTGATCCACCGCCGAGCCGATCCGATTGCCGGAAGCTTCGATCAAGGCGAAACGCAGGTCGCGAGGCGGAAAATCAAAGCCATAAAAATACCGTGAAATTTTCCCCTCGGGAGTCAAGGCGATCGCGCCGATCGCATGCACGTAGCGGTCCGTTTTTCCCTTGTCGTTTTCGACGTAGCGAAATCCGGCTGTTTCCGCGAGCGACTGGATCGAAAGTTGATCGCCGGTTAAGAAATGCCAGCCCGCCGCTGCCTCCGGCCCCCAATGCTCCATCAGCGCGCGTTTTTTTTGGCTGGCAAGCGCCGCCGTTTCCCGCGGATCGATGCTGACGGCGATAACCCGGTAGTCGATGCCGGGCTTCAAATCCAACGGACGCAGGCTGCGGGATAAATTCTCGAGAACCAGCGGGCAGAGCTGCGGGCATTCATAGTAGACGAATGCGAGCAACACGGGTTTGCCGTTGAGATATCGACCCAGAGCGACCTCGCGGCCGGTCTCATCGGTGAAAATCAGTTCCTGCGGAACTTGCGCATTCAGGCGTTGCTCAATGGTCACGGCGCTGGCAGCAACAGCCGCGCCCGCGGCGCTTTGCGCCGGGGGCTCGTCATGAGCGACTGCAAAAGATGCCAAGACAACCATCCATAACAGTAGAAAAGAATTCTTGATCATGAGCCGGGCTGTCTCAATAAAGTCGGTTCGTTTTCACAGTTCGAAATCCCCACGCCTATTTCGCAACGCTCTATTTTTTTCTTGCTTCCTTTTCAGGAAGTTTTCTAGCTGGCAATCCGCGTTGCACGAGCAATTCCATCGCTCGATCGATTGGAATTCTGACGATTTGCTTCTCTTTGTCCACCCAGCCATAGGTGGTAAGCCGTCGCTCTTGCGCCGCACGCATCTCCGCCATATCGGCGCGTGGCGAAATCTGCAGCCGGGGCGGAGGGAACTGCTCTCCGGTGCCAGGCGCGGTCACCACCGGCGCACGCTGCGGTGACTCTTCCTTGTAGAATTCCAACAGCCAGTAAAGACCGATGTGGATGACGATCGCGGCGACCAAAAGTCCGGCCGCGAAAATGACGATGCCTCGGATACTGACGTCACTTTGCTCGTGACGCACGGCGGGATTGTCCCGCACGGATGTGGGATTATGCTCGGCCATGTTCCAATAGCTCTCGTGCGTACGGCTCCTGGAGCGGAAACAGCGGCACGCGCCGCAGTTGCCGGAGAAAACTTGCTAACCAAATTCCCCCGACCCCCACCGGCGCGGCAACGTCCATCCAATGGATGCTAAAATCGCCGGGGCGGAAGGCTGGCATCATGTACCAGAAAATATCCACGAAGCGCATTACGATGATCGCTCCCGCTACCGTAGCCAATAAAGCCGGCCGGCGCTTGGTCGCGCGCGAGAGCAACAGTAGAAACGGCAGAACGAAATGAAATGCGATGAGCAGACGCGCCACCCATTGCCACCCGCCGCTGTTCCTGCGCGAGTACCAGATGGCTTCTTCCGGCAAGTTACCCGCCCAGATGATCAACCACTGGGAAAATGCGAAATAGGCCCAGAGCATCACAAAAGCGAGCAGGAGATTGCCAAGATCGAGCCAGTGAGACGGCGCTACCACGTCAGAAAAGGGAACGCGCTGGGCGAGCAAGCCGCCAAGCAATATTGCAAACGCAAATGCCGCAAGCACATGACCGCCAAGGAAATGCACACCGTAGATAGTGGAATACCAGTGTGGTTCGAGTGACATGATCCAGTCGATCGAAGCGAAAGTTATGGTGAGAACGTAGATGACAAGCCCCGGGCCGCTCAAGGCACGGAGGCGCGCGATAATTTGCGGGTCAGCGTTCGTATCGTGTTGCGCGGACCAACCGCTCATCACCCGTGCCGCCCCGATCCAAAGAGCGAAATAGAGCGCGGCCCGAATCAGAAAGAAGGGAAGATTCAAGTAAGCCGACTTGTGCTGCAACACCAAGTCATGTGCCACCGCATCCGGCCGCGCCCACTCGTATAGGTAGGGAAGGCCGAAAAGCAGCGGCACAAACAGCAACGCCATCAAGGGCAGCGTGTTCATGCCGGATTCGAGCACGCGCCGAATCACCACCCCCCAGCCGCCGCCGGAAAGGTTGTGCAACATGACGATGCCGAGGCACCCGAGCGCAATACCCAGCCAGAATACATAAGCCAGAAGATACGATTGAAAAAACTGCTGGCGGCTAAAAAATGCGCCGAGCAAACTGAGCGCGAGACCGACGATCCCGACGATCAAGCTGCCGCGTTGGAACCCCTCCCACCCCTCCAGCTTGCGCTGCTCCAGTTGCATTACCGTGACTCCCCGGTCAATTGGCCACGCGCCTCCGGCGGCACATCGCCGATATTCGCGTTTTGGCTCAGCTGCAGAGCACGGATGTAGGCGGCGATCGCCCAACGATCGCGCGGTGAAATTTGGTTTCGATAATTCGGCATTGCGCCAAAGCCCTGCGTCATGACGAGGAAAAAATATCCCGGAGGGACCTCGCGAAGCCGCTGCATATGAAAACTAGCGGCGCGGGTGAAACCGCGGCGCGGGATCATGCCGTCGCCGTCACCTGTCAGGCTGTGGCATGGCGAACAGTAGATGCCGTAGCGCTCCCGCCCGCGTTGCAGGATCTCGAGAGTAATCGGAAATGGAAAAGTCGCCGCCGGCGCACCTCCCGACCCACCTGTGTAGAAGTGCTCATCGTCTCGGAGCTGGCCACGCGCGATCGTGTTCTCGACGAGCGGACGCGCGGATTGACCGTCAGCGTAGAATTCGCTCGCTTCGAGCGGATCATAGCGCGGCTGCTCCGCCATTCGCTGACGGCAACCAGCCACGGCAGTGACGAACAGTAGAGAAGAAATTAGCAGTCTTGTAATTGAGGTCTGTCGCATTGCAAAAAAGGTCGAAAGGTTAAGCTAAACCTTCACCGTCCGATCGGATCAGAATCAAACATTTCATTTTTGAACCTTTGCACTGTCGAAAGGATGTTTGTTCCTTAAAGTTCAACATCGCTCACTCGGCGCGGCGACAAGCTCTCCATAAACCGCCGCGTGCCTTCGCGATCGAATTTAGGGTCCCTCGCTTCAATGCACAGAAAGAACCGGTCATGGCTCGCCAAAGTGAAGCCGGGCACATTGAAAACCGGATGATAAGGCATGGGCAAGCCATTTAGCGCCAGCATGCCGAGCACGGCGAAAAGGCCGGCCAGCAGCACCGTCGTTTCAAAGGTGACCGGGATGAACGCCGGCCCGCTGTGCAGCGGGCGGCCGCCGATATTGATCGGATAATTAATGACTGCAATGTAGTACTGCATGAAATAACCCAGCGCGGCGCCGAGCAGACCGCCGACCAGCACGATCGGCGCCATCCAACTGTGGCCAAGTGCCAGCGCCTCACTCAATTCTTCCACCGGAAACGGCGTGTAAGCGTCCATCTTGCGATAGCCCTCTTCGCGCGCGCGGCGCGCCGCCGCCACCAAATTGTCAGGAGTATCGAATTCCGCCATCAAGCCGTAGATGGTTGCAGGCTTCGGGTTATGAGCTTCGGCTTCCATAGATCTTCGACAGAGTTCCCCCTCCTTAGTCCTGCCCCGCCCCGCGGGGGAGGAAGCAGGTGGGGGCTGGAACCCAGCGCAACGGTTGAACGTTTTGAACGAAGCGTAGCGATTGAACTGTCACTTCTCTTCTTTCACCTCCGTCTCGGCCAGCATACCGCTCATTTCTGAAATCGAAATCATCGGCAGAAAGCGAATGAACAGGAACAGCAGCGCGAGAAAAAGGCCGATCGTTCCAATGAACGTGGCCCAATCCCAGAATGTCGGTAAATACATGCCCCACGACGATGTCAGAAAATCCCGGTGCAGGCTGGTGATCACTATAACGAACCGCTCCAACCACATACCGATATTGACGATGATGGCTATGACAAAAAGAGCGACGACATTCGAGCGCACGCGCGCAGACCACAACGCCTGCGGCACAACAATGTTGCAGAGGAGTAACGCCCAATAGAACGCCGCATAAGGACCGACGGCGCGGTTGATCGCCATAAATTGCTCGAATTCATTGCCGCTGTACCACGAGACGAACGCCTCCATTAGATAGCCGTATGCGACGATCAAACCAGTGGCGAGCATGACTTTCGCCATGTTCTGCAGGTGACGCATGGTGATGAAATCTTCGAGCCCGTATGCAGCGCGCAATGGAATGGCCAAGGTGAGAACCATGGCAAAGCCGGAGTAGATCGCCCCGGCGACGAAGTAAGGAGGGAAAATAGTCGTATGCCAACCCGGCAGGATCGAGATGGCAAAATCGAAACTGACAATGGTATGTACCGAGACTACGAGAGGGGTGGCCAGGCCGGCCAACAGGAGATAGGCAATCTCATAGCGGTGCCAATGGACGGCGGACCCGCGCCATCCCAACGCGAGCATGCCATAAACGATTCGGCCACGGCGGGTCTGCGAGCGGTCGCGCAACGTCGCCAGATCCGGAATCAAGCCGACGAACCAAAAGAGCAGCGAAATCGTAAAATAGGTCGACACGGCGAACACATCCCATACCAGCGGGCTCCGAAACTGCGGCTGAACTCCCAATGTATTCGGATAGGGAAACAGCCAATAGAACAGCCATGGCCGGCCGAGATGCAGCAGCGGATAGACGCCGGCGCAGGCCACGGCAAAAAGCGTCATCGCCTCGGCGAAACGGTTGATCGATGTCCGCCATTTCTGATGCAGCAACAGCAGAATGGCGGATATCAGAGTTCCCGCGTGCCCGATGCCGATCCACCAGACGAAATTGACGATGGCAAATCCCCACGCTACCGGAACGTTAACCCCCCAGACGCCAATGCCCCTGACGAGCAAATAAGTGACGGCGACGAGAAAGAGCATGACGAGAAGAAAAGCTATGCCGAAGCCGATCACCCAACCAACGCCGGTGCGGCGCGTGAGTACGATCGAGCTGATCTTCTCCGTGATGCTCGAAAAAGTGTGCCCCGGTGCGACCAGAGGCGGGGGCGTATCGCGATATTCCGATTCTTGTTTCACGGGCTCTGTCATTCAGCTCAACCGGCAAGTTGGTTCTGGATTCCAACTTAACCGGAATGCCACCTCGGGAGTCTGCCGCTCCTCACTATTTATCGGCCTTCGTTTTTGTTGGCGCTTTTTCTTCAGCGCTTCCTTTGCCGGCCAACTCCGGATTCGGGTTGCGTAACGCTACTAAATAGGTAGTCCGCGGCTGCGTGTTGAGCTCGTCCAGCAAGCTGAAGCTCCGCGGCGAAGCTTTCATTTGCGCCACCCGGCTGTTGGGGTCGTTGATATCCCCAAAAACGATAGCCTGCGCCGGGCAGGCCTGCTGGCACGCCGTGGTGATCTCACCATCGAGGACGCGCCGGCCCTCCAGCTCGGCTTCGATTTTCGCGTGATTGATGCGCTGCACACAGTAGGTGCATTTCTCCATCACCCCGCGGCTACGCACCGTCACATCCGGATTTCTCATCGATCGGAGACTTTCGGTTTCCCAATCGGAGTACTGCAAAAAATTAAAGCGTCTGACCTTGTAGGGGCAGTTGTTGGAACAATAGCGGGTACCGACGCAGCGGTTGTAAACCATGTCGTTGAGTCCCTCGGCGCTATGCGCGGTTGCGGTCACCGGACAGACCACCTCGCAAGGTGCATTCTCGCAGTGCATGCACGGAACCGGCGCGTAGAAAGCCTCGGGATCTTCGGGCGGTCCTTTGAAGTAGCTGTCCACCCGCAGCCAGTGCATCTCTCGGCTGCGCAGTACCTCGTTCTTACCGACGACCGGAATATTGTTTTCGGCCTGGCAGGCAACGACGCACGCGTTGCAGCCGATGCACGCGCTCAGATCGATCGCCATCCCCCACGCGTAGCCGGGATACTCATATTCGGGGTAGAGCGAAGCATTGGGGTTAATTTCGTGCTTGTCCCCATGCGCAAAATCCGGTTTCTCTCGATACTGGTTCAACGTTCCCGCCCGCACCAAATCCCGGCCACGCATATTGTGGTGGAGCTGGGTCGCGGCGAGCGGATAGCGATTGCCAAGCTTGCGAACTTCGAGCCCCGTTCCGGACCATAAAGAATCGGAGCGACGCAGCGCATAGGCGTTCGTTCCGATATCGGAACCCACCCTACCGGCGCGCGAGCGACCATAGCCGAGATGCAGAGTGATCGTGTTTTCCGCTTGGCCCGGCAGGATCCAGACTGGCGCGCGCACCGCCCGTCCCTGAAAGCGCAGCTCAATGACATCAGCGTGCACATCTCCACCCCGCCAGCCGCTGTCGTACCCAACGCCCAGGCGGTTCGCGGTTGCCGGGCTCACCAGAGCGGCGTTGTCCCAGGTGAGTTTAGTCAGCGGCTTGGGCAGTTCCTGCAGCCAGCCATTGTTGGCAAATCGGCCGTCGAAAATATTCGGATCAGGGCGAAAAACAATCTCGAGCGTTCCTCCATCCGCCGTGGCTTGTTCGATAGAACTTTTCTCGACCGTTTCCTTGCTCTCGCTTGCGCGTTCTTCCGGAGCTTTTGGATCTTGCAGAAGCGCTTTGGCGGCATCCGTCACACGCCGCACATTCACCGCAACTGATTTCGGCCCGAATGCGCTTCCTTCGATAATCCCGTCATGCAGCGATTTGCGCCACCAATCAGCAAAATCTCCTTCTTGTTTGCCGCTGCGGCTGCGCCAGTACTGACTGACGATCTCATAAGCTGAGCGCTGCGGCTCTGTGCTCAATGCGGCGAGCATCTCATGAGCGGTTTTACCGCCGTAAAGCGGTGCGATTAGCGGTTGGACAATCGTGACAGTGCCATCATAAGCGCGAGTGTCGCTCCAGGCTTCCAGGTAATGCGCTTCGGGGATGTGCCAATGGCACAGCGCCGCGGTCTCGTTTTCATAAAGACCGAGGTGAATTCGCAAATTGACTTTTTCCAGCTTGCGCGCGAATTCGAGGTCCGCCGGCGCGCTATAGACGGGATTGCCTTCCAGGATGACGAGCGTAGTGACCTGTCCGCGATCCATGTCTTCGACGAGCTCACGGAGCGAGGCTATTTCGTTGACCGGCTCGGCTTCCACCGCTTGGGTGTAGACCACCGTCTGTCCAACGTTGCCGAGCGCCATGTTCATCGCATGAGCGAGCGCATGCACTGCAGGCGGCTGCGGCTCGCCGACGACGATGAGACTACGCCCGCGGTGTTGCTGCAGATCGCGCGCCGCGCTGTCCACCCATTGTTGCCGGGAGTCGGCGAGCGGCGTGCTCTCGCCGACACCGAGCTTCGCGGCAAGAGCTCGCGCCAGCGGTCCCACTTCGCTTGGCGCCAAGGCCAGTCGATGGTCCGCCATTGCACCGACAGACGAGGGCGTGCTTTCAACGGCGTAAAGCCGGTTCATTTCGGGAGCTCCCGAAATCTTTCGTCGCGCGGCGAAATCATGGGCGTAACGTACAGCGCCCGGACTGCAAGCGAGGGACTCCGCATCGAAAGCAAAGACGAGTTCGGCCTTGTCCAAACGATACTGGGTCTGAACATAATCGCCGAACGCAAGGCGAGCGCCCGCCCGGGTGTGGTGTAGCCCGGCGGGTTCGAATTGATGCCACTTCGCCCCAGGGGATTGCTTCAATAAGGTGCGCAGTTGATCTGCCATAGTTGGCGAGGTCACGGTGCCTGTCAGAATCCGCAATCCAGCTCCGCGCGTTTTACGCTCGCGCTCAAGCGCCCCGCGCAAATCCTTGGAAAACTCAGTCCATGGCCGGATCCTACCCAGGTAAGTTGACGTCCTGGAACGATCGGGATCATAAAGCGTCAGAATTGAAGCTTGGGCCAAGGCATCGGTTGCGCCGAGGCTCGCCGGATGAAGCGGGTTCCCCTCGACTTTAGTGGGACGACCCATATGGCTCTCGACCAAGAGCCCAGTGGCAAGTCCTCGCACCGACATAGCCGTGGCGAAATAGAGCGGCTTGCCCGGCACGATCTCTTCGGGCTGGCGCACGTAGGGCACAATAGTTTCCTTCGGCGCGCGCGAACAGGCGCCCAACCCGGCCAGAGCAAGCGATGCAGCCATTAATTGCAGGAAACGCCGCCTGCTTACCGGATCAATCATCGCCTCGAGTTGGTGTGGATACTGGCGCTGTAGGAAGTCGCGAAACTCCTCGGTTTCGGCATACTCTTCAAGGCTACGCCAATAATCGGGTTTTGATTTCATCGGCCAAAGCTAAAAGGGTTTAAGCTGTTCAAAGCGTTGAAGTCGTTCAATATCCATAAGCTAGGAACCTGCAAACCACTCCGTTCGAGTTGGACGCCGATCCTTTGAACGGAGCGCAGCGATTGAACTGAACAACGCGATTGAACGGCTTGAACTCCATTCAAGTTATCGATGACACGTCGAGCAGCTCGTCAGCACTGCCGCACTCTTGATGTTGTACTCCTTCATGAGCTTTCGACCCAACACTATCTGCTCTGCCGGTGGCTGCCAGCTCATGTTGAAAACCTCTTCTCTCGGTCGCAAGAACTGCTCGGGTTGGCGATGACAACCGAGGCACCATTCCATTTGCAGTGAGTGCTCTTGCCGCATTAGCGGCATGCGATCCACGGGACCATGGCATGTGGAACAACCCACGCCTTTCTGAACGTGAATCGCGTGATTGAAGTAAGTAAAATCAGCAAGGTTGTGAACGCGCGTCCAGCGGATCGGCGTGCCGTTTTGAAAACTATCTCGAACCGGCTTGAGGACGTCGCTCGCAGCCCAGATTTGGGAGTGACAGTTCATGCAGATCGAGGTCGCTGGGATGCCAGCAAACGCCGACGCCTCAACCGACGTATGACAGTAGCGGCAATCAATGCCGAGCCCGGCCACGTGGTGCTCATGGCTAAACGGTACGGGCTGCGCCCGCGCCACATCCTGATCAGTGACATATGAAGAGCGATTGATCGCCGCGATTAGCCAAAGAAGACCGACCAGCAAGAAGACCGCGCCAAATATGCTGAATCGAGAAATGACGTTCGTGCTGCGATGAAAAATCTGCGGCATGAGCCTGCGGTCTCTCCCTCGCGGACGCCTAAAAGTCGCCAGATCAAACGGAGAACGGCCCGCCCGTGCTGCCCACGGGTACCGGTCTCACTTGCAGCAACCGCCGAGCTATCGATGCTGCGCGGTTAGGGTATCAAGCAGCGTGCGCTGCACAATGCCTGTTGCGAGAGAGCACTGCGTGCTCAAGGCGTCCCGACAGGCACACTCACCCGTTACCAAATCATAGTACTTTGTGGCAAATCCCCAGAACGCCTCCGTTTCTTTCGCGTCATTGGGCGATCGGCTTTTCGGCTCCGACACGAACGCGACGATAAAAACATTCGACAGTCACGCATCATTCTTGACGGCGTAGACGTCTGCAATCATATCAGGCAGTTCGCGAAATCGGCGTCCTGCTGGTGTTCTGCTCGCTACCGGCTTGCTCCTCAAATTGGGCCACTTCTCCCGTGATCAACCGCGCCGCCCGATTGCGACTGAAGTAATACCAACCCCATTGAATGAGCACGAGGACCTTGTTTTCGAACTCGATTAGTTGCACTAAGTGAACGAATAACCAAGCGAGCCAGGCAAGATAGCCGGAGAAACGCACCCGCCCTATTTCAGCCACCGCCGAGGCATGTCCGACGATCGCCATGTTGCCGCGATCGCGATAACGAAACGGCGCGATCGGCGCCGCGTTGATTCGCGCGGCGATGACCCGCGCTACATATTTCCCTTGCTGCATCGCCACCGGCGCCACACCGGGCAGAGGTGTTCCGGTTGGGTGCACATAGTTCGCCAGGTCGCCGATCACGAAAATCTCCGGATGACCGGCGACAGTTAGGTCAGGCTCCACCATGATCCTGCCTGCGCGATCCATCTTTGCCCCAGTGGCTGCTGCAATCACTCGCCCAAGCGGCGAGGCTTGCACGCCTGCCGCCCAAATGACCGTGCGGCATGGAACGATTTCGAATTTTTCACCTTGCTTTACAGTGAGCGCATCAGACTGGATATCGCTTACCAGGGCATTGACACGCACTGTCACCCCTAATCTTTCGAGTGACGCCGTTGCTTTCGCCGACGACTCGGCAGCGTAGGTAGGCAAAATGCGCCCGCCGCCTTCGAGCAGCAGAATGCGCGTTTTGGCAGGGTCGATGTTGCGAAAATCATGAGCGAGCGTATCGCGGGCAATTTCGGCTAGCGCTCCCGCGAGCTCGACCCCGGTGGGCCCGCCGCCAACGATGGCAAAAGTCAGCAAAGATTCGAGATCGGCCGGTCCGCACTCCCGCTCCGCCGCCTCGAATGCGATAAAAATGCGCCGGCGGATTTCGGTCGCGTCTTCGATGGTTTTGAGTCCAGGCGCATTCTTGCGCCAGTGCGGGTTGCCGAAATAAAACGGTGCAGAGCCAGTGGCCACGATCAGAATGTCGTACTGAAGGTTGCGATCGTGCAATACTACACGCCGGCCGCCGACATCGATGTTTTGAACCTCGCCGAGAAAAACGCTGGTGTTTCGCTGGCGCTTGAGTGTCGCGCGCAACGTTGCAGCGATGTTGGCGGGCGAGAGCCAGCCAGTCGCTACCTGATAGAGCAGCGGTTGAAAAAGATGGAAATTACGGCGGTCGATCAGGCTTACCTTAACGGGCACGCTCTTTAGGTTTCGCGCCGCAGAAAGACCGGCAAACCCTCCGCCGACGATGACAACATGCTGGGGCAAGGCAGGGCACCACAAAACCGTAGCGCCAAAAGCCAGATGCGAACCGGCTTTTGGCGCTACGTCAGAGAAAACAACTATCTTTGAGCGCCAGCAACCGCGCTAGGAAGCTAAGCGTAACTCCGCCCCGGCTCTCGACTCAGCCTGCTGCCGCTCGTACTGTAACAAGCTGCGCCTAATATAACCGGGATCAATGTTGAGAATACCGCATACGTTCTCGAGACTGAACACACCGAAATCATCGCTGCGGAAAAACCACTCTTCAGCTTCCCGGAAGCTGCGCTTTCTATGTCGGTTTTTCGTAAAACAATCTCTCAGGTAACAATCGATGGCGTCACGCAGTACCGCTGCCACCAAGCGACGCTCTGGCGTTTCAGCTGGCCGGCCTTGATAGACGTGCAAAAATTCGTCAACGCAGAGAACGTCGGGCTCGTGGAATAGCTTCGCTTCATCACGAGAGAAACGGTCGTCGCCGTATTCATGAGAATAATTTCTGTCCGCCATGAGTCACCTCGCCCGCCAGTTACACCCTCGTTGTTTTGTCAGGAAGGTTAACAGCGCATATTTTTGAATTGCCTCGGTTGTCGTTGCGATGCCACCGCGCCACAGAGCGATTGCAACTCCCATACCGAAAACGAGCTGGCAGCGAAGAAGCTAAACTCGCACAAGACTACGCCGCGATGTCACGCGCTTCCCGGCGGAACAGAAGGAAAAAGCGGATATCTGTGTTAGAAAAAAGCTGACTGAGCAGGCTTGTCACTACAGGCGCGCCGCGTATTGCTGTCTCAATATTGAGACGAACGAGGCTATGAAATGCTCATTTCTCAGGAATCAGCTACGATCCAAACTAGCCGTTGTGGCTGCTGTTGTTTTAAAAGATTAACTCATATTTTACTAAACGTAACAGCAGCTGAGGGCGTCTTCTCGGTCCTGCCGCTTACCGTTTTGCGCGCCTTCCCTGGCCGAAAAGAATCTTTTTTGCTTCCTCGGTCATGCCGCGCGCATCAGGGTTGATCTGGCGCGCAAGAGCATACGCCCGTTCCACCGCAGGCCGTTTGCGAATAGTTTCGAACCACCGTTTCAAGTTGACAAAATCGTCCAGGTTTTGCCCTTGCCGATCATATAGAGCAATCCAGGGATAACAGGCCATGTCGGCGATCGAATAGGCGCGCGCGACGAATTCACGGTCGGCAAGCCTTTCGTCGAGCACGCCGTAAAGCCGCTCGGTTTCCTTGGTGTAGCGCTCGATGGCGTACGGAATTTTTTCGGTCGAGTAACCGCGAAAATGATGATTCTGCCCAAGCATCGGGCCCAGACCGGCCATTTGCCAGAACAGCCATTGCATGACCTCCGCGCGACCGCGCACATCGGCGGGCAAGAACTTGCCTGTCTTCATGGCGAGATATTCCAAAATCGCCCCTGATTCAAAAATACTCAGAGGCCCGGCGCCCTCACCCGGTTCATGATCGACAATCGCGGGAATTCGATTGTTCGGCGAGATTCGCAAGAATTCTGGCTCGAACTGATCGCCTTTCCCGATGTTAATTGGCTTGATGTTGTACGGTAAACCGGTCTCTTCCAAGAAGATCGTGATCTTGTGGCCGTTGGGCGTGGTCCAATAATAGAGGTCAATCATGGAGTTCTCCAAGCGATGATCCAGGTATGAGGCAAGAAGGTGGAGGCGTGAGTCACAAGAGACCTTTGTGGCTCCCGATCATCTCAAGCTTGATTTGGAATACTCTTGATCTTCTGCTTCCTCGAGCCTCTTGCCTGTGCTTTGCAACTATTTCCCATACACTCGATCGATAAACCCTTCCTTCTCGAGCTCGCGAACGATGCCGTCGTCGATCAAGCTGTCCACAGTCACTTTGCTGCCCGAGGCTTGTTTCAGGGCCTCGTCAAGCTGAATCTTCATGCCCTCGCGGGTGGTATAGGGAACACGCTCGAGAATTTTCACTGTAGAGGCGTAGGAAGTATCGAGATAGGCCTTGTTCGCCCCGCGCAAGTACTTGCCGACAATTTTCTGTGTACCCTCTTTGTTGGTCTTGAAATAATGGGCTCCCTCGATCAAAGACATCAGCACGCGCTTCACCACGGAACGATTCTTCGCCAGATAGCTCTTGGTTGTCACCGCACAAATGAATGGCAGCGGATAGGGCTTTTTGAGATCGGCCATATCCGCAAGCACGCGATGCGGCAATCCGCCGGGGATGAGGTGCACGTTACCCGGGGGTGATGGAAAGCCGGCAATAACACCGCGGCTGAATCCGGCGGCGCGCTCCGACGCGCCGCCGACCTGGAGAATCTTCACGTCTTCCATGGGCCGCAGCCCCAGTCCTTTGAGTAATTCGCGCGCGGCCACATCGGAAACACTGCCGAAGCGGCTGATGCCGATCGATTTTCCTCTTAAATCTTCCGGCGTCTTAATGCTGTCGAGAACCACCAGTTCATAAGCCAGGACGTTGATCAGACATCCCACGCTGACCGTGTCGCCGCCGCGCACGTTCGCGTTAGCGACGCCACTGCCCGCCGCGTTGCCGATTTGAATGTCTTGCGCCACAATCGCTGCGATGCCGACAGTCGTGCTGCCGATATAAACCAACTCCACGTCAAGGCCGTTTTTCTTGTAGAAACCAACCTCCTGCGGGATCGTCCACAGTTGGTTGAGCGTGTCGGTTGAGCTGTACGCGATCTTGATCTTGTCCTGCGACTGCGCACTGCTCACTCCTCCGACGACCGTAAGAATCCAAACGAAGCAAAGGAACTTCCGGAAACCCATATGACCTCCCGTTATTTTCAAAGCCGGCTATTGCTTGTTGTCTGTTGCTTTTTCAACTTCTGATCGGCCGTTCCGGGACCCGAGAATTTTTCGCCAAAGCATATCGGAGAGTGCACAGCGGCGTCATCGCCAGCATCCTCGACGCGGACGCACGCGCAAATCACTGATTCCCCCCCGTGGTTCTCCTGCGCGGTATTCTCCCAGAGCGATCTTATGTATGCTGTTGCAAATTATGAAAACTGAACACTCCGCCCACTGCCGTGACTGCAAACAGCGCGTTGGCGAAATGTTGACGGCCATTTACGGCGAATGTCAGGTTAATC
>DATBMR010000003.1:0-20275 GCA_036554745.1 Binatia bacterium | reverse complement strand
AGGCGATCCCTCCGGTGAGCCCGATCAATTTCACGTCCCAGTAATGGCAAAATCGTCACTGCCTTGCAATTGATCGCGCGTGGTCGGCGGCGATTCGGGAGGTGCACGAAGGATGGCGAAAGTGCTGGTCTACAGTACTAACTATTGTCCTTATTGCGCGGCGGCGAAGGCGCTGTTGCGCACGAAAGGCGTCCCATTTGAAGAGATCGACGTGTCCAACGACCCTGCGCGCCGCGCCGAAATGGAACAGCTCTCCGGTCGGCGCACGGTGCCGCAAATCTTCATTAATGGACGATCGATCGGCGGTTACGACGACGCGCGGCAGTTGGACGCAACCGGTGAGCTCGATCGTTTGCTCGGACTGTGAAAAACTCGAGCGATTGCTGTACGCGACAACAGTTGAACGTCTAACCTTGAATCTCGGTCGCTGGAATCACCATGCTAGGTCAGACACACCGAGGATGCAGACATCAACATGTGCGAGCACGGCTTTCGTGCTCTTCCGATCTTCGTGGTGGTGGAAAACCTGTTCGACGGCGGCCATTGGAGGCGGCGAGCGGATTCGAACCGCTGCATCGAGGCAAAAGTCGCAAAATCAAGCAGTGATACCGAGTGAGGACGAGGCGGAAAATTTGGGCCTTTTCTTTTCAGGCGGCTCACCGACCGCTACCCCTTGTCACCTGGAGTTGGCACATTTCCGGAACGTTTTTCCAGTACCCCGGGGGGAGGGGTTTGGCCCCGGTTTGCCTTCTATGCCAGGCCCAGCAGAAGTTGAAAGAGCGAGTCTCGTATTTTTTGCGCGAGGTCGGTTATAAGGTAATGACAAAGGACACCTTAAATCAATGCACGAAGAGGCAATTGATTATCTGACAACCGCGGCGCGTTTTGCCGTGGCTGTAATCTTGGCAGTAAGTTTGATCTGGCTGTTTCCGGACAAGCATGTTTCGATATTTGGCTCGCTACCATTGGCAGGCCGTGCCGAGAGCGATCAACGCCAAACCGCCTCGGAATAGCAGAGGAATGATTTTAGTTTCCGTTGGAACAAATAGATTTTTGTGCGCTCGTTTTAGGTGTGAGAGCACGTCTTTATCGTACTGTGTGTCAGCCCGTACAGAATAGGCTAAACAAACCGTACCAGCAAAGACAAGAATTAGCCCAAGTTCATGCCTTGTAAGCGAAAGTATCGGCCTACCTTTTTGCTTTGTAAACGTTTCGAGGGTCGCACTCGATAAACCGACTGACAACGTAGGCAATTTCCTTAGATCAATTGCCGGGCTGCTGCGACTTCCACCACAAATCATAAGGCATGCAGCGAATCAGGAACTCGTTTCGCCAACGTTGCTTCAGCCATTCTTTATTCTCGCGATCGGGGGCTTTCTCCATGTGCCCTGCCCAAAAATTTATTTCCACCATGCGCTGCGCTTCACATTGGGCGGCAGTGTCAAAGGCCGCAAGCTGCGTCCAATAACGATTAACCGACACGTTTGGGAGGTAGTTTCCTTTTTCATCTCGCGGTGGATGGACTAATACCCATCCGGCAGCGTCAGCCACGCCGGGGATGCTCAGTAGCAATAAGAGAAACGCGACAGTACGTCGCAAAGCAGCATTGCTCCAAGTCACGGTTTTATATTTCCTCCATTTGGATTACTCCCAGCGACTCGCGAATGCGAAGCTAGGAAAACAAATTGATATAAAAGTTCATAGCAGCATGAACGATTATGGCGGGGACCAAACCGCCGATGATGTAGAGAAAAGTGTATAGCAGCGACGACAGAGTTAACGACACTACGGAAAAAAGGTGTCGGTGTGTGGGACTCCATATCAGATGGGGTATCACAAAAAGCATAGTCGATATTTTCAGTGCCGGTTTATCACCCCAGCTTCGTCGCAAAACCTCAAAATAGCCGCCGCGTACCAATATCTCTTCTACAACCGGGCCAAATCCTATCATTACAAACAGGTAGAGATAGGCTGAATCCAAATCCCACTCTGCGAAGTTAAGTTGCCCACTTCCTGCGAAAAGCGGCCTCTGGAATGTAATCAGCATCCAATTCGCAATAAGGCCGATGCCCAACGCCAGAACCGCTGGCAAGTCGAACTTGAACGTCACTAAAGTCTGGTTCGCTAGCAGGGATAGACATGCGCTCCCCAAAAGCATCGCCATGCTACCCGTTAAAACAGGTAGAGAAGCCGGAAGGTCTGGAAACATGAACCAGAGCGTTTGCGGGGCATGATATATAAGCCACCAGGTGAATACCTGCGTAACCAGGAAAGCGTCTGCCACTAACAAAAGGCTCTGTGCTTTGGATAACTGATCCATTTGCGAACAGATATTATAATCCCACCGGGAGTTTATCGGCTATGGCAGAAACGTGCCGGAGCGGCACGTTCGTGACCCGGCTCTCGCTGATTTCCTCGAGTTTCGCTAGCCTTTTCAAATCACGCGGCCACGCCGATCAAATCGGCCAAGCCCTATCTCACTGTAAAAGAAGCAGCTCAGTTTGCCCGGATCGCCCCGTCTACCATCCGGCTATATATCCGCAAGCGGCAACTGCCAGTGCAGAAGGTCGGACGGCGGGTAATCATTGCGGCAACGGAGCTGGAGAACTTTTTATCGCGTAATGCGATCGCAGCCAGCGAGGGTTGATTATAGCCGTTGACAACATTTAGTCCGAAATGTACACTTAAGCCAGATGGAGGATCAACGCATATGAAACAGGTATCGACCGTGGAGGCACGGGCGCAGTTCTCGGAGATCATCAATCGGGCGGCTTTCGGGAAAGAGCGGGTCACGCTTACCCGCCGTGGTAAAGAGATCGTCGCAGTGGTGCCGATCGAAGACATGAAGCTGCTGGAAGCGTTGGAAGACAAGATCGACTTGGAAGAGGCACGCGCGGCGCTGACGGAAGCGAAAAAGAAAGGCACCGTTTCTTGGGACAAGGTTAAAGCGGAGTTGGGCATCTAATTGGCTTACCGAATCGAGTTTACACCGCGGGCGGTGAGAGACTTAAAGGCCTTAGATCGGCAAACCCGGGGGCGCATCGCTAGCCGGATAGAAGCGCTTGCTGAGAATCCGCATCCACAGGGAACCAAAAAAATCGAGGGAGAAGATGACCTTTACCGCCTGCGTGTGGGCGATTACCGGATACTATACCAAGTCAAAACAAAGGTGCTGCTGGTGTTAATCATTGGTATCGGACACCGGCGCGAGGTTTACCGGAGAATCGGGGGTTAGTCATGGCCAAAGGCATCTACGAGCGCAAGGGCAAGAACGGTGACGTGACCTATTATATCCGCTACCAGGTTGACGGGACAGACATCAAAGAGCGGGTAGGACGGAAATCGCGGGGGTTCACGCGAGAAATGGCGAAGGGCGCGCTCAAGTCTCGCCTCGGCGACATTGCCCAAGGGCATTTCAACTTGGAGAAAGTGAGAAAGCCGGTCCGTTCTCAAAGCTGGCGGAAAAATACAAAGAGTTTGCGGCATTGTTCGGCGACACTCCTTTGGCGGAGATCACAACGTGGCAGATCGAGAAGTGGAAGGCGGAATCGGGTGAGCGGTTAAATCCGGTGACGGTAAATCGCCGTCTGACCGTGATCAAGCATATTTTCAAAAAGGCTGTCGAGTGGGACCTTGTGAAGAGTAACCCGGCAACGTCAGTGAAAAGATTTACCGTGACGAGTGAGCGCACAAGGTTTTTGACACAGGGTGAAATCCAAGCTTTGCTGGGGGAATGCGAAAATCAGGTGACTTCGCCATGGCTCTTGCCGTTGGTGATGCTGGCCTAAAATACCGGAATGAGGCAAGGCGAGCTACTAAAGCTGAAATGGGAGAACGTCGACCTGGAGCGCGGATCGATAACCATCATTCAGGGTAAGACGCTGCGGCGAAAGACCGTCGCGATTAACAAGCCGACGCACGAGGCGCTGGAATGGCTGCGGGCGAATTGTTACGGTGAATTTCTCTTTATGTGGCCGTGGGGCGATCGTGTCGGCAAGGTCACCGTCTACGACGCCTTTAAAAAAGCCTGCAGCGCGGCCAAAATCACGGATTTTCGCTTTCACGACCTTCGCCACACCTTCGCGTCGCATCTTGTCATGGCTGGCGTGGATTTGGTCACAGTGAAAGAACTCCTGGGCCATAAAACGATTAACATGACCAACCGCTACACGCATCTTGCGCCAGAACACAAAGCGCAAGCGGTGGCGAAGCTCGGAGAGCGTTATAAAGTGAGCGCGGATGAAAGCGAAGCTCAGGACGCGGCCGTTTCGCCGGAACTGAAAGAAGCGATCAACGCGGTTTTGGCTCCGAAGTTGGAACAAAACCGGAACATTTTTTTTAGTGAGAAGAGGGCGCGGACTCGGAATCTTGAATAATTTCAACGACGACGTGGAGGCGGCGAGCGGATTCGAACCGCTGCATCGAGGTTTTGCAGACCTCTCCCTTAACCACTTGGGTACGCCGCCTTGATCTTTAGCTAACATGAAGCTTTCGCGACTTGCAACAACAGCGTAAATTATTGACAACCCATAGTTAAACACGTAATTAAAAACGGATTCGTGTAGGAGTATTTCTGATGGCCACGATGATCACCAGCGATTGCATTAATTGCGGCGCATGTGAACCTGAATGCCCTAACAACGCAATCAGCCAGGGTGACCCGGTCTACGTTATCGACCCGCTGCTGTGTACCGAATGCGTCGGTTTTCATGATCACGAGGCGTGCGCAGCGGTGTGCCCCGTCGATGTGTGTGTGACGGATCCGAACAATGTCGAGACCGAGGAAGTCTTGATTGCGCGGGCGCGCGCCTTGCATCCCGAGACGAACTTCGGCGATAACTTCCAGTCGAGGTTCAGAAAGGGCAACGGTGATGGCGCGGCGGCGCCGGCTGCGCAATCCGCGGCGGCGCCGGAAAAGCCGCCGGCAGCGGCTGCTCCCGCTCCGGCCAGCGAAGCTGCGGCTGCGCCTCCACCGGCCGCAACTCCAGTTACAAAGCCGGCTCCGCCACCGTCAGCGCCAGCGCCAAAGCCGCCGGCGGCGAAGAAGGAGCAGAAGCCGAAAAAGAGTTTTCCCGCCGAGCTGCCGCTGAGCTTTGAAGAAGCGTCGCAGAAATACACCCGTGGCGGGAGTCATCTCTCTGGAGCCGTTCGCGTGGCGGTAATTCTCTTGCAGCCCGTGATCGGCGCCCTGCCGCACCGCACAAAAAAGCGTCTCGAACAGGCGGTGCAGAGTCCATGGTTTACCGCGGCGGGAAGCACGGCCGTCAATATTGTACACAACGCGGTGCTTTATCCGCTCGTCTTTATGGCGATTGCGGCGGCGATTAACGGTCCGCAAATCATCTTCAGCCAAGCGATCAACAAATACGTTCTGGCGGGCTTGGTGTTGGCCGGCATCGAAGGAATCCTCCGTCTGAAGGACGGTGTTTTTGGGGCGAAGCCGGCGGACGACATGACGTTCTTGCCGTCTTTTTACGGCGCTCCGTTAGGTTTGATCCTTGAGCCGTTACTGGCGAAGTACACCGCACGCATCAGAGACATTCCCATTCCGGTTGACGGCTTCTACTCCAAAGGCTTTGTCGACAAGCTCGAACGGGAACGCCGATACGGCAACGTCTACACAGTAGAAGACCGCGGTGGCGCCTATCTTCTCCGGATGGAATTTCCGCGCTGGCTTCCGGATATCGGGATTGTAAAGCGGGAACAGTTGCCGGATGAAATGCCCGATTACGATTACGATCTGGCGTTGCAATCGGGCCAAATCGTCGTGAAAGGTAAATGCACCGACGAGGCGGTAAGAAAAATTTCGTCCAGTGTCGGGGCGTTTCCACCAGAATTTGTCACGGTCATTCCGTTACGCCAGAGAACCAGCGGATTGGTGCACCGCTACGAGAATAAGGTGCTCGAAGTATTAATTGTCAAAGCATAAAATTGGGAGCAGCTCGATCAATCCCGACCCCAAAACAAAAGCGCAATCAGCCGAAGAGCCACAGGATGAAAAAAGCATCTGTGGCTCTTTTGCTTATGGCGCCGGCATACGCTTGCGGCCGATGACCATAGCCGATCTGGACGAGGTCATGGCGATCGAAAGGACCTCGTATCAGTATCCATGGAGCGCTGGTTTCTTTCGCCAGGAATTACAGGTCGCCTGTGCGCGATCAATTCTTGCGGAAACAGATGGGAGGATCATCGGGTACGTTCTTTATTGGTTGCTCCCGGGGGGGATCGATATTCACAACCTCGCCGTTCACGTCGACTTTCGTCGCCGCGGGATCGCGCGCCGTCTTCTTCAGAGCGTCGTGGAGGAAGCGAGGCGCCAATCGATATCTCGTGTCATGCTTGAGGTTCGTAAGTCTAACTTGATTGCCCAAAAGCTTTATCAGCAAGTGGGTTTTACCACGACCGGGATCCGCAAAGGATATTACTCGGACAATGGCGAGGATGCTCTAGCCATGACGCTTGAACTCTCGACCTAGGCCTGAACCAACAGGCCGCTCCGAGCGCATTCACTGAAAGCTTGATATTTCATACTTAAATAATTGAACCTGTTGGTAAATCCGGTGCGGAGTGGGTTCCCTTGACGGCCTCTCGTTCTCTGGTGTATAAATTAACTGTTACGTAACAATTTTTAGCGGTCAGCCATTTTGACCGCTAATTTTTTTGAAGGTTGTTATGGATGAACGGACGATAGCTGCATGATTGATATTTATCCCGCAAGATTGGCAGCCATCACCCACTCCCGCTCAACGTTCCAGCTTTCCTTCTCGCACGACACTCCGCCTCACCGTAAATTCGGGTCACGTTCTTGCCGCAGGTTCGGAATAGAGTCGACAGTTTCGATTTAGGAGGAATACTATGTTTAAGGTCGGTGAAAAGGTTGTTTATCCAGCACACGGCGTGGGAGAGATCGAAGCGATCCGCAGCCACGTCATCTCGGGCACCGAGAAAAAGTTCTACATGCTGCGAATTCTTGAAACCGACATGAAAATTATGATCCCGATCGATAACGTCGACTCGGTTGGCTTGCGTAAGATCATCGACCGCGCCATGGTCAACAAGGTCTACAAAGTTCTTCGACAAAAGAAGGTCGGGACCGACCAACAAACCTGGAATCGCCGCTACCGCGAATATACGGAGAAAATCAAGACCGGCTCCATCCTCGAAATCGCCAAGGTTTTGCGCGATCTGTTCGTTCTGAAGGGCGACAAGGAGCTCTCCTTCGGAGAAAGAAAGATGCTTGATACCGCGCGCAACTTATTGGTTAAGGAACTGTCGATTGCGCGTTCCCATTCCGAGGAAAAGATCATGGAGGAGCTACGCCATATCTTTACTCATTGATCCACTCCATTTGAGATTTTCATTCAAAGAGCCGGCGGCTTTGCTTCCGGCTCTTTTGTTTTGATCCAATGTCGCGCGTCGCCGTTGTTCTTGCTGCCGGCGAAGGTCGCCGAGTCGGGGCCGAAACGGCGAAAAGCTATCTGCCGATCGCTGGGCGGCCGCTGGTGATGCGAACTCTCGACCGGGTATTTGCAGCGCGGACCGTTGAATCGGTGGTGCTGGTTGTCGCTGCCGGCGAAGTGAAGCGTTGCGAGTCAATGCTGCGTTCGGATCCGGCGCTAAAGAATCGGCGCTGGCTCTTGCAAGCCGGCGGTCCGACTAGACAACAATCGGCGAGACGCGGGCTCGAATGCGTTGGCTCCGATTGCGACCTGGTTATTATTCACGACGGCGCCCGGCCGTTTGTTTCCCCAGGGCTCATCGAACGATGCGTGGAGACCGCCGCCGACAAGGACGCCGTGGTGGTAGGATTGCCGGTGCGCGATACGATCAAATTGGTCTCCCCTGAACGTTGGATTCAATCGACACCGGAACGGAGCGCGCTCTGGGAAATTCAAACGCCGCAGGTCTTCAAACGCGACTTGCTCGTCGAGGCGCATGCAAGAGCGGAACGGGAAGGAATTCAAGTGACCGACGACGCCATGCTGGTCGAGCGCATCGGCTCGCCGGTTTACGTGCTCGAAGGGGAGCGGACGAATATTAAAATCACCGTGCCGGAAGACGTCTGGCTAGCGGAAATGTTGATCCGCTCAGGGCGGGTACCTTAGGTTGTCGGCAAGCCTTCGTTGAGACTGCCGCTACGAAACCCCTGAAGATCTAAACTGACGTAGCGAAAGCCCGTCTCTTTGAATTTCTTGACGATCGCGTCTCGCACGGGCTTGTCGAACAGGCGGTCGAATTCGCCTTGAGAAACTTCGATCCGTGCGACGTCGCCGTGATAGCGCACGCGGAACTCACGAAAATTCAGTTCCTTCAGGAAAACCTCGCAAGCGCCGACTTGCTTCAATCTTTCCAGATTTATCGCGGTGCCGTAAGGAAATCGCGATGACAGACACGGGCTCGATGGCTTGTCCCAGGTAGGCAAAGCGAGCGCGCGGCTGTAGCGCCGAATGTCCGCTTTGGTCATCTCCGCTTCGACCAAAGGATGACGCACGCCCCATTGATCGGCCGCTTTGAGGCCTGGACGATGGTCGTGCAAGTCATCCAAGTTGGTTCCATCCACGATCGTTGCAACGCCGAGCTTATCAGCCTCGGCGCGGCAGATGCGATACAGTTCGTCTTTACAAAAAAAACAGCGATTGGTGGGATTCTGCGCAAACGCCGGGTTGTTCAATTCGTTAGCTTCGATGACCAGGTGACGGCAGCCCAAGCTCTGAGCGAATGCCGTGGCGGCGCCAAGCTCACCCACCGGTACCGTGGGTGAAGATGCCGTGAGCGCAATGGCCCGCTCCCCGAGGGCCATATGTGCGGCTTTGAGTAGAAAAGTTGAGTCGACGCCGGCGGAAAAAGCAACGAGGAGGCGATCGTGTTCGGCCAAGAGACCGTTTAGCCGTTCGAATTTTGCATCCATCGCTTGTGGTTGAACAGATCCGTGCTCAAGTAGTGTTCGCCCTTGTCCGCGAAGATGGTCACCACCACGTGATCCTTGCCGAGATTTTTTGCCACCCTGAGGGCGGCACAACACGCGGCGCCCGAGGAAATTCCGACCAGAAGGCCTTCCTCGGCGGCCAACCGCCGCGTGTAAAGCGTCGCCTCCTCGTCGCTAACTTGGATGACTTCGTCGAGCACCTGGCGATTCAGCACCGCCGGTATGAAACCGGCGCCGATCCCCTGAATTTTGTGGAAGCCGGGCTCTCCGCCCGAGATGACCGGCGATGCTTCAGGTTCGACGGCGCAAATCCTTACGCCCTTCATTTTGTCTTTTAGCACTTCGCCGACACCGGTGATCGTGCCCCCGGTCCCCACGCCGGCGACAAACGCATCGATGCGTTTGAACTGCTTAAGCAGTTCGGCGGCGGTTGTCTTGCGATGCATCTCCGGGTTGGCCGGATTGTTGAACTGCTGCGGCATGAAATAATCGCCATGCTCTTGGACTAATTCTTCGGCCTTATGGATGGCACCGCCCATGCCTTTGGTATCGGCAGTCAGCACAAGGCGAGCGCCATAGGCGCATAACAGGCTGCGGCGCTCCTCGCTCATCGTATCCGGCATGGTCAAAATCAACCGATATCCCTTCACTGCCGCGATCAGCGCAAGACCAATGCCGGTATTGCCGCTGGTGGGCTCGACAATCGTCGCGCCGGCCTTCAATTTTCCCCGGCGCTCGGCGGACTCGATCATGTTCAGACAGATCCTGTCCTTGACCGATCCACCGGGATTAAACGATTCCATCTTGGCCCAGACCTCGGCATCACTTTTACCCGGCAGCGTTCTCAATTTGACCACGGGAGTGGAGCCGATGAGATCCAGAACGGATCGGGCGCCATTCGAGCTTGCCACGATTAACTCATCTTTCTTTGCGGGTGTGAGATTAGATTAGAGTCAATGAAATGCTATATTCTCGGATCGCCGATGTCAACGAAACGATTAAACGCCTCGAAGGTCAACTCGATTCGAAGGACCTGCGTGATCTTCCCGGGGGCGCTCGGCGACTTCATTTGCTTTCTCCCGGCCTTGCAAGCGCTCGCACATACGGTTGCTGTGGACTTGTTCGCTCGTTCAGAGTTCGCCGAGATCGCGCCCAAAGGCGTGATCGTGGGTGCCATCGAGCGGCCTGAAATCACCAGGCTTTTTCGTCCTGAGTCGATCGCGGACAACGAACTGCAAAAATTTTTCGATACTTACGATGCGGTCTATTCCTGGTTCGCGAGCCGTGATGAGAATTTCGTGCTGCGGCTGCTGGCACTAACCGATGGAGGTGCGCGGGTCTTCCCCTTTCGTGCCGCATCGAATCAAGCTCACCAGACTGACCACTATCTTGGCTGTTTGAATGCTCCGGCCGGTACACCGCGAGAACCGGTGATCCAGCTTCGGGCCGAAGCGGTCGCGTGGGCCGATAGTTTTTGGAGCCAGCATGCTCTGCGTCGCCGGCCGGTCATGGTCATCGCGCCGGGAAGCGGTGCAAGGGAGAAAAATTGGCCCAGCGAATTTTTTCTGGCCGTAATTCACTGGTGGAAGGAAGCTATTGACGGGATGGTGCTCCTGCTCAGCGGTCCGGTCGAACAGGACAGAGGAGGGATTGAGCCATTGCAAAGCAGCTGTATCGTTGCAGGTGATCTGAATTTGTCACGGGTCGCCGCTTTGCTGGCGCGCAGCGACCTCTATCTTGGCAACGACAGCGGCGTCTCCCATTTGTGCGCGGCACTCGGAGTTCGAACCGCTGTAGTGTTCGGCCCTTCGGACCCCGTGCAGTGGGCACCCCGCGGCCGAAGAGTGACCGTACTCCGACGCGGTATCGAGTGTTCGCCCTGCCATGAATTGATCATGAAGAGATGTCCGCATCGGGCTTGCTTGAGCGAGCTTCATCCCGCACAAATCATTGCGACTTTGGAAGAGTTGCCTGAGGTGGTTACCTTGACAAGGCAAAAGGCAGGGATTACAGTTTGAATCGCGAATTTTTGTAGAGTCACTGGCATGAATCCGGCGCTCGTAGCCGCGGGTGGTATAAGATAGCATCCTTGACATTCGAAACGACGCCTGGAAGTCCGATGGTGCCCCGAGCCCGCGCGACTTCCGGGCTTTTTTTCTTGTTCGTTAGGGAGTTCCGTGATGGCTGAGGAAGAAGAGAAGCAATCGGGGCGCAAAGCATTTACGGTTCAAGATCGGCGGCGTTTCTCACCGGAGACCGGTGAGGCGCGGAGCGATGCACCGGAGGAGAGCTCCGGCACTGCTCAAACCGCAGTGACGCCGGGCGAACAGAGCGCTGAAGCGAAACCTGGTTCCGAGCCCGAGCCGCTCCCGGAAATCAACTTTTCCGCGTTTGTGATTAGCCTGAGCACCCAAGCGTTGATGCATTTGGGGGAGATTGCGAGTCCGGTCAGCGGCAAAGTCGAGATCGATGTGCCGGTGGCGAAGCAGATGATTGATATTATCGGCATGCTTAGGGAAAAAACCCGCGGCAATCTCAATGCGAGCGAGGACCGTCTGATGGAGGACATTCTCTTCGATCTTCGTATGAAGTATGTCGAGGCGGTGAAAAAGCGATAGGAGTCGTCGATGGGATCGAAGAAGATCTGGCGTGGAGATGTGAGCCTCAAGAGCGTTGTCCTGGTCGCCTTGACCTCGCTTGCGATTGGTCTCGGGATCAGCGGCAGCCTGGATTGGTTGGCGCCGAGCCGCGCGGTCAACGTTGTGGGCGATCCAGGCAACGCCGAGACTCGCGCCTTCACTGGGCTCCCCGACTTCGTTGCCTTATCGAAGAAAATTAAGCCGATCGTAGTCAACATTTCGACCACCCAGGTGAGCGAGGGACGTGGACAGCAGGAGTTTGGCAGTCCGTTCGGCGAGGAAGATCCATTCAACGATTTCTGGCGGCGCTTTTTCGGCGGTCCGCTGCCGCGCGGGCCGCAACGCCAGCGCAGCCTCGGCTCGGGATTTATCATTGACGGTGACGGATCGATTCTTACCAACAATCACGTTGTCGAGAATGCGTCCAAGATCGTCGTCAAACTTTCCGATGATCAAGAATATGAGGCGAAGGTGATCGGCCGCGATGCCAAGACCGATATCGCGATCATCAAAATCAACGCCAAGACCCAGCTCAGCGCGGCGACCTTTGGCGATTCCGACGCCTTAGAGGTCGGCGAATGGGTGGTCGCGATCGGCAATCCCTTCGGTCTTGATAGCACCGTGACCTCCGGTATCGTGAGTGCCAAAGGACGGCACATTGGCCAAGGGCCCTACGACAATTTCATTCAAACCGACGCCTCGATCAATCCCGGTAACTCGGGGGGACCGCTGATCAATCTGCGCGGCGAAGTGATCGGCATCAACACCGCGATCTTCAGCCGTACCGGCGGTAACATCGGCATTGGCTTTGCCATTCCGATCAACTTGGTCAAAGAGTTGTTGCCGGAGTTGCGCGGCAAAGGCAAAGTGGTCCGAGGCTACCTGGGAGTGCTCATTCAGAAAGTCACTCCCGAAATCGCGGAGAGCTTGGGCATGGAAAAGGCCTATGGGGCCCTCGTCGCCAATGTATCCAAAGGCGGTCCGGCCGACCAGGCGGGCGTAAAGGTCGGCGATGTGATCATTGAGTTCGACGGCAAGGAAGTCAAAGACTCCGGCGATCTGCCGATCATTGTCGCACGCACTCCGGTCAACAAGAAGGTGCGCATGAAGGTGCTGCGCGAAAAGAGCGAGGCTTCCCTCAATGTGGCAGTGGGCGAGCTCAAGGACGAGGAGATTGTCGCTACTGCGCCTGAGAAAGGAGAGCTGGGTCTCACCGTACAGCGGCTCACGCCGCAGATGGCCGAGAGTCTGGGTCTAGAAAAAGCCGAGGGCCTGGTCGTCACCGCGGTTGAGCCAGGCAGTGCCGCCGATGACGCGGGTATTCGCCGCGGCGATGTGATCGTCGAAGTCGACCGCAAGGCGGTGCGCAGCGTGGACGATTACAAGAAAGCGGTCGCCGGCGCGCGTCAAGGGCGCGGCATATTATTTCTCGTTCGGCGCGGCGATAGCACCCTGTTCCTTGCGCTCAAGCCGCAGCGCTGATTGCGTTTGACTGGTTGATTTCCCAAAGCCCTGACCGGCCGCGTTACGCCCGCGTCATCGCCACCATTTCATTGCTTTTGCGCCCAATCTGCGCGACAATCAACTTGCGTTCGAGGCGGTGAGTTTGAAAAAGTCCAAACTCCGAATCTTCAGCATTTCTCTGCTTGTGCTCCTCGTTATTACCTCCGGCGGTCTGATTTCAGGCGCATGGTACTTGAAGCGACTGGAGGACACCGTCACGGAAAAGTTCGAGGGGCGGAAGTGGTTTTTCCCGTCAAAAATTTATTCCGACAGTCATTTGCTTTATGTCGGCATCAACGTACGGCTCGAAGAATTGACGGAAAAGCTACGCCGCCTCGGCTATTTTGAGGTCCAGGGCGCGGTTCAAAGAAAAGGCGAATACCGGATCTCTAAGCCGCAAGGAAACATCGAGATTTATCTTCACGATTTCGAATTTTCTACTGAACGGCGGTCGGGGATACCGGTCCGTTTGTCGATTCAACGGACGACTCTGACGCGTATTGAAAACCTCGCCACCAAGGAAGAAATGTTCGATCTGGAACTCGAGCCCGAGCTCGTTACCGGGCTTTACGAGCGCATCTGGCAGGAGCGCAAAGTGGTCAAGCTGTCCGAGGTTCCACCGGCGCTTGTGAAAGCCGTTCTGGCGGTGGAGGACGAGCGATTTTTTAGACACCACGGCGTCGATCCGATCGGTATCATGCGGGCGATGTGGGTCAATCTCCGCAGCATGAGCTTCCAGCAAGGCGGCAGCACGCTGACGCAACAGTTGATGAAGAATTTCTTTTTGACTGATGAACGGACGCTTAGCCGAAAGATTCCGGAAGCGATCATGGCGCTGATCGCCGAACGCAAATATTCTAAAGAAACGATTCTGGAAAATTATTTGAACGAAATCTATCTCGGCCAAAGAGGCTCGCAGGGTATTTTCGGCGTCTGGGAGGCGGCGCAGTTCTACTTTGCCAAGCCACTCGCCGATTTGACTGTAGGCGAGTCGGCGCTCCTCGCCGGACTGATCCGCGCGCCCAATCGTCTGTCACCCTACCGGAGCCCTGACGCGGCCATCCAGCGCCGTGATGTGGTGCTGGCTAAATTGCTCGACAGCAGGATGATCACGCGCCGTCAATACGAAACGGCGCTCGCCGAAAAGCTCAGCCAGAGGGCGTTGGTGAAAGTGACCAACGATGCGCCGTTTTACGTCGATTACCTGCGCCGCGAGCTCGATGAAAATTACTCTCAAGCGATCCTGACCAAAGAAGGACTGCGAATTTTTAGCAGTCTCGATCTCGAGCTGCAACGGAAGGCGGAACGGGCGCTGGTCGAGGGACTGAAGAAACTCGAATCGGCATATCCGGCGTTGCGCCGGAAAGGTGACAGCGACAGCCTGGAAGGCGCCATCGTCGTTATCCGCCCGCAGACCGGCGAGATCAAGGCGATGGTGGGCGGAAGAAATTATCAGAAATCGCAATTCAATCGCGTGTTCCAGGCCAAGCGCCAGCCCGGTTCGATATTCAAACCGTTCGTCTATCTGGCGGCTTTGATGTACGGCGGCCAAAGCGGTACGCGCTACACGCCCGATACAGTGATTAATGATAGTCAATTCACTTGGGCTTATGACGGCAAGGAGTGGAAACCGGACAACTACAACGACCAGTATTTCGGAGCGGTAACGTTGCGTCGCGCTCTGGAAAGTTCGCTTAACTCGGCGACCGGCCGAGTCGCGCAAGACGTCGGCATTCGGCGTGTGCGTGAGATTGCCCACCGGCTGGGTATCCAGAGCTCGCTGCCTGCCGTCCCTTCACTCTCGCTGGGATCGGCAGAGGTCACGCCGTTAGAAGTTGCGGTGGCGTTCTCGACACTGGCCAACGGCGGCGTGCGTACCCGGCCGCTCGCCGTTAAGCTGGTGATGGATCAGAGTGGCCAGCCTTTGGAGAAGCGCGATGTGCGCGTTGAGCAAGTGATCAAGCCGCAGCTTGCCCACATGATGAATCACCTGCTCAAAGGTGTCCTCGATCACGGCACCGGCACGGGCGCACGCCGTATGGGATTCAACCGGCCGGCAGCGGGCAAAACCGGCACCACGAACGATTACAAGGACGCCTGGTTCGTCGGCTACACGCCCGATCTTCTCGCGGTTGTATGGGTAGGCTTTGACGGCCAGAGCAAACTCAACTTATCGGGCTCCGAAGCGGCATTGCCAATCTGGACCGAATTTATGAAGAGCGCAACGGTGAATATGCCGGCGATGGATTTTATTGCGCCTGAGCCTATGTACGAAAGCGAAGGCAGCCTGGCAAACTGCGCTCCGCTGCCTCAGGAGGGGCAATTAGGCAGCATCCAGCCATGTCCACCTGCCTCAATGACTCCCTACCAGCCGATTCGTGACCCGCTGTGAACGGAACTATCGTGAACCGCCGTCGTCTTGGTTTCCTCGCAGCGACCTTGTTTGTCGTGCTTGGCGGCTGTGCGCCACAACGACCCTACCGACCGCCGGTGCCGCGCCCCAGTGCGCCCATGCCGGCGCCCGTTCCATCGTCGGCGCCGCTGCCGCCGCCGGCGTCGTCCACCGAGAGTTTCAAACGGCCACTGCCGCAGGAGTCAGGTATTCGGGAGCAAAGTCTTGAACCTCAATCTCTGCCGCCGGCTTTATCGCTCCCATCTGTGCCGCCGGTTGGAGGCGAATACGGTCCGAGTGAAAGCCCGCTTGGTAAGGTGCCGGAGTCAGCGATGTCGCCAGCAGTCCCATTGCCAGACGACAGTTCTTTGCTCGCTAAGATTACTCCGGGAGTTACGCCCCAGCGTGCGGCCTCTTTGCGTCTCACCGACGAAGCGAGCAAGCTGCTCGAATCGGGCGAGACTGCGAAGGCGATCCACCGGCTGGAGCGGACCATCACGATCGATTCGACCAATCCCTACGGCTATTTTTATCTCGCCAAGGCACAGCATCGCTTAGGACGGTATCGCGAATCGCTTAATTTTCTCGACGTTGCCGAGCCACGACTGAGCGGCGAGGCTTTCTGGTTGGCCGAAGTGCATGCGTTGCGCGGCGAGAACTTTCGCGCGCTCGGACAGCTGCAAAGGGCCGAAGAGAGCTATGCTGAAGCGCTCCGCTTAAATTCCGGCAACCGCACGGCTGCCGACGCGTTATCGCGCTTACGGGTTGAAACCCCTTCAGCGAGCCGGTAGAACTTCCTGCATGTTAGTTCTCGGCGTCGAAACATCCTGCGACGACACGGCTGCCGCGGTTTTGCTGGACGGGCGCACCGTTTTAGCTAACGTCGTATCTTCGCAGGATCAAGTTCACGGACCCTATGGCGGCGTGGTTCCGGAATTGGCCTCGCGCCATCATATCCAAAACATCCTGCCGATCGTCGATCACGCGCTCCGCGCGGCGGGAATCACACTCAAAGAAATTGACGGTATTGCAGTCACGTATGGGCCCGGCTTGGTGGGCTCATTGTTGGTTGGCCTTTCGCTGGTCAAAGGCATGTCATTCCGCGCCGGGATTCCCTATGTCGGCGTGAACCATCTGGAGGCCCATCTGCTCGCGATCCAACTCGAACACGAAGTTCCGTTTCCTTACATCGCGCTATTGGCTTCGGGCGGCCACACCTTGCTCTATCATGTTAAAGGCATCGGCGACTATGTTCATCTCGGCGGGACGCGCGATGACGCTGCCGGTGAGGCCTACGACAAAGTGGCGAAGATGATGGGGCTCGGTTACCCAGGAGGGCGGATCATCGATCAGCTAGCGCGGAGCGGGAATCCTAAGGCGATCCGCTTTCCCCGTGCCAAGTTGAACAGCAGCCCCTATGGCTTCAGCTTTAGCGGTATCAAAACCGCCGTGTGGCACTATCTCAGATCCCAGGCCGAGGAAGAATGGAAGGAACGATCGGCCGACATCGCCGCCAGCTTTCAGGAGGCGGTGGTCGATATGCTGGTACGTCCAACGATCAAAGCCGCGATAACCCAAGGCGTGGGCGATATTGTCTTATCCGGCGGCGTTGCCGCCAACAGCCGCCTCCGCGAGAAGATGCAGGAGGGGGCGAGCGCTGCGGGTCTGGCCGTGTTTTGCCCGGCGCCCAAGTTTTGCACCGACAACGGAGCGATGATCGCGCTCGCTGGGTATCATTGGCTCAAGCGCGGCCGGCGTGACGACTTTTGCCTAAACGCCGACGCCGATCTGACGCTCTAAAAAGCGATTCCAATGTTCAAGGTCGCAGGCCCAAGGGGTCGGCATGACCCTCTATGACGAAGTGCGCGCGGCGTTGCGAGAGTTGGAATTCAAGCCGAAAAAAAGCCGCGGGCAAAATTTTTTGATTCACGAGCGGGTGATCGAATCGATCGTCCGGCTGCTCGACCTAAAACCCAGCGATGAGGTGCTGGAGATCGGCCCGGGCCTCGGATTTCTGACCCGGCGGATTTTAGAGCACGCCGGGAAAGTACGCGCGGTCGAAGTCGATCCTGCGCTGGTGGAGCGCTTGCGCCACAGCCCGCTCGCCGCAGACTCCAGGTTCGAGTTAATTCAGGGCGATATACTGACCGTGCCGCTCGTCGATCGGTTGCCGAAACAAAAAATAAAGCTCGCTGCCAATTTGCCATACAGCATTGCTACCGCGGTCTTGTTTCGAATTTTCGAATGGCGCGAGCATTTTTCGACACTGGTCTTGATGGTACAGAAAGAAGTCGCCGATCGCATGACCAGTGCGCCGGGAAGAAAGGAGTACGGTTCGTTATCGGTGTGGTTTAACATTCATGGCCGAGTGACGGAAAAAGTTACGGTTTCACCGGAAGCCTTTTTCCCGCGACCGAAAGTGCGCTCGACGGTACTCAAAATCGAGCTTTTTCCCGAACCGCTGCTCGCCGTCGCCGAATGGCCGGCTTTGGAAGCCGTTCTGCGAGGGGCGTTTGGCCAGCGTCGCAAGACTCTCGGCAATGCATTGCGTGCCGCTTGGTCAAAGCATGATCGCGATGCGATCGAAGGTTTCCTTCGCTCTCAGGACATCGATCCGCAGCGCCGCGGCGAGACGCTGAGTGTTTATGAATTCATCAAACTCGCACGCGCTGCACGCAGCCAGTCGCTCTTGGTGACTGGCAATCGATCCGTGGTCGTGGCGCACTGACCCAATGCCGGAGCTTCCCGAAGTCGAAACGGTTTGCCGCAGTTTGCGACCGCATCTGTTGGGTCGAACCATCGAGCGGGTCACCGTACTGGAAGCGCGCCTGCGGGTGCCCGTCAATAAAAAGGCGCTCAAATCGGTGGTCGGCCAGCGCGTCAAAGCGATCACTCGCATCGGCAAATACATTCGTTTGGATCTGTCCGATAACGCCGTCTGGATCTTTCATCTCGGCATGTCGGGCAAACTGATCTGCGTTCCGGCCGCTGCGCCGCGGCGAAAGCATGACCACATCATCGTAACCCTCGATGACCGCCGCGAGTTGCGCTACCACGATCCGCGTCGTTTCGGTTTATCCCTGGTTAGCACGCGTTCCGCACTGGCGGCCTTGCCGCAGTTTCGCTCCCTTGGTCTGGATCCTTTCGATCCGGCGTTGACCGGCGATTATTTGTTTCGCTTTACACGCGCCTCGGAGCGGCGCATTCGCGATCTGTTACTCGATCAGGGGATTGTCGCCGGGCTCGGCAATATTTATGCGAACGAAGTTTTGTCTCGCACCGCCATCAAGCCGACCACGCGCGCGCACCGTTTGACGCGCAACCAGGTGCAGGCCATCGCTACCGCCATTCCCGCGTTGCTCGGCGATGCCATCCGCTGGTGCGGCACGTCCTTTTCAGACTACCGCGACGCCGATGATCGGTCCGGCGAATTTCAAAACCATCTGCGCGTCTATGACCGCGCCGGCGAGCGCTGCCGGGTTTGTCCGAGCGCGATCAAACGGCTCGCTGTCGGCAATCGCAGCGTGTTCTATTGCCCCAAGTGTCAAAAATAAAATCATCTGTTCAAGCGTTCAAGCCGTTCCACCGCTTGCGAAAGCGCTCGGAGTGCATCGGTGATTTAACGAATTTGCTCTCATGAGTTCACGACATGCAAACAGGCATCGGCTGCTGTCGCCGTTACGCCATCGTGATTTCCGTTTGTTGTGGATAGGGCTGTTGTTTTCCAGCGTGGGCAGCCAATTCACACAAGTGGCGATGGCGTGGCAGATTTACGAGCTCACGAATTCACCGCTGCAGATCGGCATGATTGGCTTGGTGCGCGCGGTGCCGCAAATGTTCATTCTCTTGTTCGGCGGGCTCCTCGCCGACGCGCTGAACCGCCGCAAGCTGATGATGACGACTCAAGCGAGTCTGTTCTTGGTCTCAGGCTCGCTGGCGCTGCTAGCGGCGGCGGATCAAGTCACACCCGTCACGCTCTACGGCGTGACAGTCTTTCTGGCGCTGTTCAGCTCCCTCGAGTCACCCTCGCGCCAAGCGATTGTGACTAACCTTGTGCCCGCCGAAGACTTGTCGCGTGCGTTGGCGATCTACAGCACGCAGCGCCAGATCGCGACGATTGCCGGACCGTCGATAGCCGGCCTGGTGCTGGCGTTCGCCGGCCCTGCGCTCTGTTATTCCGTAGATGCCATCTCTTGGATGCTTATGCTTGGATCCCTGGCGCTCATCCGCACGCAATTGCCTCAGCGCGGCGGGTGGCGCACCATGACCATTGACTCGCTTCGCGCCGGTTTCCGTTTCGTCTGGGCCCACGGGGTCATCTTTCCGTTTTTGATGATGGATTTCGGTGCCAATATATTCGGCACGGTACGATCGCTGTTTCCGATCTACGCGCGCGATATCCTCGTGGTCGGACCGCAGGGATTGGGCGTGCTTTACGCCGCCAGCGCGGCCGGCGCTTTGCTGGGAGCGCTGGGTTTTAGCTTGTGCGGGCCGGTGCGCCACGCAGGTCGGTGGATTTTATTCGGCGTGACGATCTACGGCGTTAACCTGCTGCTTTTCGCCGGCTCCCATAATTTTTGGCTGTCGGTGCTACTGTTAGTTGGATCGGGAATCGGCGACACGATCAGTGCGATCCTGCGCGCGACCATCAATCAGCTGAGCACGCCGGACGAATTGCGCGGCCGAATGGCATCGATCAACAGCATCTTCACCAACAGCGGACCTCAGCTCGGTCAATTCCAGGCGGGTGCTCTCGCTGCGCTGATCGGCACGGAATTGGCGGCGACGAGCGGCGCGGTCGTTATCCTTTTAATT
>DATBMR010000263.1:0-4643 GCA_036554745.1 Binatia bacterium | reverse complement strand
CCCTCCCCTGGATCGGCGCGCTGCGCGATCCACGGCTCGGTCCAATGGTTGCGCTTGATGACGCCGGGTACTTGGTGCCGCTCTGTACAGCAGGAGATCTGCTGCGCTGGTGCAAAGCGGCCTGGAGAGCGGAGCAGGATTGGGCATGAGCCCCTTTCCGTTTCCCGGCGTTGCCACCACCGCTGACGGTTCAGAAGGTGTGGTATGGGTAGAAACTCATATCACACAGGGGGCTTGCGCCTATCCGATCACACCCTCGACCAATATGGGCGGCGGCTATCAATCGGCCGTTGCCAACGGGCAAAAGAATCTCTGGGGTGAGCCGCTGGCTTTTTTGGAATTGGAATCCGAGCACAGTTCCGCCAGCACCTGCGAAGGATTCGCGCTGGCGGGCGGGCGCGTAGCGAATTTTACCTCCGGGCAGGGACTCATCCTCATGAAAGAAGTCCTCTATGTTATCGCCGGCAAACGCTTGCCCGTGGTTTTTCATATCGGCGCGCGCGCGTTGACGTCCCAAGGGCTCAATATTCACGCCGGCCACGATGATGTCATGGGAGTCGCTGACTGCGGTTGGGGCATGTTGTTCGCGCGCAACGTGCAGGAGGCGACGGATCTCGCACTCATTGCCAGACGCATTGCCGAGGAATCCGAAACGCCCTTTTTTAATATTCAAGACGGATTTCTGACCACGCACACAATCGAAAGCCTGCGCTTGCCTGAACCCGAGTTAATGAAGCGGTTTGTCGGCGATCCCAACAACGGGCATCGGCTGCGGAACCTGATGGACCCGGTCCATCCAATCATGAGCGGCGTTGTGCAGAATCAAGACAGTTACATGAAAGGCAAAATCGCGCAGCGGTTTTTTTATGACCGAATCCCCGCGATAACCGAACGAACGATGGACGAATTTTATGCGCTGACCGGACGGCGCTACGGTATGATTGACCCCTGCCGCCTAGACGATGCGTTGTATGCGATCGTCGGCATGGGCAGCGTGATGGAGACTGCCACCGCGACGGCGAAATATCTGCGCGGTAGAGACGGCGCCAAAGTCGGCACGTTGCACGTGACCAGCTTTCGTCCGTTTCCAGGACCGCAAATCGTCGAGGCGCTCAAAGGCGTGAAGGGATTAGCGGTGATCGAGCGGATGGATAATCCGGCGGCCCAGTCCAATCCTCTAACGTCTGAAATCAAAGCGGCTTTCGCCGACGCGTTGTCGGGTGCACCGGGTTATCCGAAGATTGATCGCGCTCCGGTCATCTATTCCGGCGCGGCCGGACTCGGTAGCCGCGATGTTCGACCGGGCGATTTTGTGGCGGTGTTCGATCACCTGAAAGCGAACGGTCAGCGGCGCTTTTTCGTCCTTGGCATCGATCACCCGCTGCGCCTCGCTGCCGAGCAAGAACCGGACGTTCGGCCCCAAGGCGCCTTCTCCATGCGCGGCCACTCGGTCGGCGGCTACGGCTCGGTGACCACCAATAAAGTCATTGCGACGATCGTCGGCGATTTGTTCGGCCTGCACGTGCAGGCCTACCCAATGTACGGTTCCGAAAAGAAAGGGTTGCCGACAACCTACTTTCTCACCGTCGCCGAAGAACCGATCGGTGCGCACGCAGAGCTGCGCCATGTCGATTTCGTACCTTTAAATAACGTCAATGCGTTCAATCTTGGTAATCCGTTGAGCGGGCTGGTTCCGGGTGGCACCGTGTTTATCCAACACACGAGCGTGGATCCCGGGCGGGTCTGGTCGTCGATCCCTGCGGATGCGCAAAAATTTATTCGTGAGAACCACATCCGTGTCGTCGCGCTGGATGCAGTCAAAGTCGCCCAGGAAACCGCCAGCGAACGCCAGCTGGCGCAACGCATGCAAGGGATCGTCTTGCTCGGAGTGTTCTTGCGCGTCGCGCCGTTCGTACAAAGCCGCGGCTTGAGCGACGCCGAAGTCGACACAGCGGTGGAAAAATCGCTGCGCAAGTTTTTCGGCAAGCGCGGCGAAAAGGTCGTTCGGGAGAACTTGACGGCGGTGCGGCGTGGGCGCAGTGAAGCGTTCGAGATTCCACGCGAAATGATGATAGCGGCAGCGTAATAAGACGTTCAATGTTCGAGGTTCAAAATTCGATGAGTGACAAGAAAGTTCGAGATTGGATGCATCGCGGTGTGATCACTTGTCGCCCGGAAGCGCCGGTCGTTGAAGTCGCCGCAACGATGGACGCGCACGATATCAGCGCCTTGGTGGTGATCGACGAAAGCGGCGATGCCGTCGGCGTCATTTCGCGAACCGATCTGGTCAATGCGCGCTTTATCCAGCCCTACATGAAGCATTGGCGCGGCTTAAACGCAGAGCACTTGATGACCAAGCCGGTGGTGAGCGTCGCCGAAGACACGACCATCGAGGAGGCGGTGCAGCTGCTCAACGAAAGGCACGTGCATCGTCTGGTGGTCGTGGAAAGATCGGCCGGTCACAGCCGGCCGGTCGGAATTCTTTCGGTGACCGATCTGGCGAGGCATGTGGGCGACAAAACAATCGCGGAGGAGTGAAGGTGGCCGATCAAGAGACCGTTTTTAATCCGTTGGAAACAGAGATACAGGAGTCGCCGCCGGTTCCCGGGATGAAACCGCCTGGTTCTCCCATGGAGACTTACGAGGCGACTTTCGCCGACTCCCATTTGATTGACCTCGATCTCGACAAATACGTGGATGACTTTAACCGTCGCGTCATCGGCGCTTATCAGGCAGGTACAGGCTCCGCGACGCTGCCTGCCGATCTCGGCGTCGCGCGCAGCCTGATTCCCGCAGGAACCGGCGCGCTGCGCGATTTCAGCTACATCGCCCCCGAAATCCCGGAGTTCGATTTCGAGAAGTGTGTGGGTTGTATGAGCTGCGTCACCCAGTGTCCCGACACCGCGATTCTCGGCAAGGCGATTCCTGAATCGAGCGTGTTACGGTCGCTCAGCGAAATCGCTGATGAAAAAGAACGCGCCTGGGTGCAGTCCCATTGGGCGCGCACCAAAAAATATTTCGAGGTTCCCGCGAAGAAGGGTGAAGAAGGTGCGCTATTCGGCATCTTTGTCGATCCGACAAAGTGCAAAGGCTGCGAGGAATGCGTGCAGGTGTGCGATGAGCTCGATTATCATGCTCTGAAAATGGTGACAAAAGATGAGCAGACCCTGCCGCGTTATCGCGCAGCGTTCAATTTTTTTCGCAAGATCGGACCGACCCCCGCTCCGTACATCAACGAGCGGGCATTGGCCGACTTCATGCTCGCCGAGGAGCGCTCGCTGCTCTATGTTGGCGGCGCCGGATCGTGCATGGGCTGTGGCGAAGCCACGGCGATTCGCATGATGCTGGCGGCCAGCGGTTTCGTCCACGGTCCAGAGAATCTCGGCATCGTCGCCGCGACCGGCTGCAATACGGTTTACGGGTCCACTTATCCTTACAATCCATACCTGGTGCCGTGGACGAATTCGCTCTTCGAAAACGGGCCGGCGGACGCCATGGGAATCCGTGCGCGCTGGGATCAGCGCGGTTGGGAATACAAAAAGCTTTGGGTGATTGGCGGCGATGGGGCGATGTACGATATCGGTTTCCAGAGCCTTAGCCGCATGCTGGCGAGCGGTATGGATATCAACGTGCTGGTCCTGGACACGCAAGTTTACTCAAATACCGGGGGACAGGCATCGACCGCCACCTTTGCCGGCCAAGAAGCAAAAATGGCGGCGTTCGGGAAAGCTGCGCAGGGTAAGCGCGAGCGCAGAAAAGAGCTCGCGCAAATCTGCCTCATGCATCCGGAAGTCTACGTTGCCCAAGCGACGACCGCGCACATCAATCACTTCTACAAGGCGGTGATCGAGGCGAACGACTATCCCGGACCCGCGGTGATCAATGTCTATACGACCTGCCAGCCCGAGCATGGCGTGCCCGACTGTAACTCGACGCACCAAGCGAAGCTGGCGGTGGAGAGCCGCGCATTCCCGATTTTTATCTATGATCCACGGCGGGGCGACAAGATCCGCGAGCGCTTGAGCCTGGTCGGAAATCCAGCGCAGAAGCAAGACTGGTGGACGCCGCCGAAAAGCCACCGCCCGTTGACCTTCGTCGATTTTGCCCGCAGCGAAGGCCGCTTCGCCAAGCAGTTCGACAAAGACGGCCGGCCCTCGACCGTATTATTGCAGGCGGAAGAGGATCGGCTGCGCAACTGGCGTATGCTCCAGGAACTGGCCGGGTTATGTTGAGTGTTTGAGGCAGGGTCATGGCAAAATCCGACATCGTACTTGTGCCGATCGATTTCTCACGCGGCGCCGACAAAGCACTTGATTATGCGCTGCGGTTAGCACGCGAACGAGGCGGCAAAGTCCTCGCACTGCACGTTGTTCCTGCCGAGCTGGTTTATCCGCCGATGGGTGGGCGGTTCGATTTCTATGGTCTGTTGGAGCGCGATGCCCGCGCGAATTTTGCCAAACTGCTAAAACGCAAACGGCTGCAGCCGAAAGAGTGCGAGCTGATGCTCGCGCGGGGCACCGATTTTGCGGACATTATCGCTCGCCAGGCAAAGAAACTGCGGGTTTCGATGATCGTCATGGGCAGTCACGGCCGAACTGGGTTGCGCCGCTTTCTGCTCGGCAGCGTCGCCGAACGAACGCTAC
>DATBMR010000042.1:0-38723 GCA_036554745.1 Binatia bacterium | reverse complement strand
GCGTTACAAAGAAGAATCTTACGGATGTGGATCGAGCAGGCGAAGGGCGATTTGCGCGGCTTGGACTTCGTTCATATCGACGCCATGTTGCGTCTAATCACTGACGGTCCGCCGCAGGGTAGTCTATCGATCCCCGGGGGTTGGGAACTGGTCCGCGAATATGACGTACTTAAGCTCGCGAAAACGTTTCGAGGCTCAGCCAGGGTCTGTTATAATTATCCCTTGGAAATCGGTAAGGTGTTGGTTGTTCCAGAAGCGAGGCTTGAACTGTGGAGCAGACGAGTTTCGGGCATCAGCCGGCTCCTCGAAGATGATCTGATGGGTGCTGTCTTTGATGCGGCTAGCGTGACCGAATTGTCGGTGCGTAACTTTCGCCCGGGCGATCGATTCCAGCCCTTGGGGATGGCCGGACACAAGAAAGTCAAGGATTTATTTATCGAAAAGCGCGTCCCCCGATCTATGCGGGCCTGCTGGCCGATCGTGACAAGCGGTGGTGAGGTGCTCTGGATCCCCCGCTATGGCCGCAGTTCGGTCGGCCTTGTTTCGGAAAAAACTACATCTGTATTGCACTTAAAAGCGCGCTCGATTCCTGCTTGGCCAGGTGCACTCAAATGTTGATCCAAGTGTGCTCGTATGTTAACCTTTTTGCGTCCGTAACCTTTGGAGGACCGGTTGAGTCAATCATCTAAACATATCGCCCTTTGGTTGGTTCTGGCGCTAATCATCCTGGCTGTATTCAGCGTCTTCAATAAGCAACATGGCCGCGAACCCGAAATCGTGTTCAGCGAGTTTATGACTGCGGTGGATCGCGGTGACGTTCAGAAAGTAACCATTCAGGGCAACAATATTCAAGGCGAATACAAGAATGGCGAGCGCTTCAGAAGTTTTGCGCCCAACGATCCCGAGCTAGTGAAATCTTTACGTGAGAAAAAGGTCAAGATCGCCGCGAAACCGGAAGATGATTCGCCGTGGTACATGGTCCTTTTACTCAATTGGTTTCCGATGCTGTTGCTGATCGGCGTCTGGATCTTTTTTATGCGCCAGATGCAGGTTGGCGGCGGTAAGGCGATGTCGTTCGGCAAGAGTCGCGCGAAGTTGTTGACCGAGAATCAGCATCGGGTCACGTTCAGCGATGTCGCCGGCGTCGACGAGGCGAAAGACGATCTTCAAGAAATTATTTCATTTCTAAAAGATCCAAAAAAGTTTACTAAACTTGGCGGCCGGATCCCCAAGGGATGCTTGTTGGTGGGGCCACCGGGAACCGGGAAGACTTTGCTGGCCCGGGCCATTGCCGGCGAGGCGGGCGTGCCGTTTTTCAGCATTAGCGGATCCGATTTTGTCGAGATGTTCGTTGGCGTTGGCGCCTCCCGTGTGCGCGACCTGTTTGTGCAGGGCAAAAAGAACGCGCCATGCATTATCTTCATTGATGAAATCGACGCCGTGGGGCGTCATCGCGGCGCGGGACTCGGCGGCGGCCATGACGAGCGCGAACAAACTCTCAACCAATTGTTAGTCGAAATGGATGGATTCGAGGCCAACGAAGGCGTCATTCTGATTGCCGCTACCAACCGGCCCGATGTTTTGGATCCCGCACTGCTTCGTCCCGGCCGATTCGACCGGCGCGTCGTCGTGCCGCGTCCCGATGTCAAGGGTCGCGAGGGCATCTTGCAGGTGCATACGCGCAAGGTGCCGGTCGCCCCTGATGTCGACATCGGCGTACTGGCGCGCGCGACGCCAGGGTTCGCCGGAGCCGATTTGGAAAATCTCGTCAATGAGGCCGCACTTCTGGCGGCGCGCAGCAACAAAGACAAGGTCGATATGCACGACTTTGAGTTGGCCAAGGACAAGGTGATGATGGGCGCCGAGCGGCGCAGCATGATCATTAGCGACGAAGAAAAGCGCAATACGGCGTTTCACGAAGCGGGCCATGCTCTGGTTGCCAAGCTGTTGCCGGGCGCCGATCCAATTCACAAAGTAACGATTATTCCACGCGGGATGGCTCTGGGTCTGACCCAACAGCTGCCGATCGACGAGAAGCACACCTATCCACGGGAATACCTGCTCAACAATCTGGTGATCCTGTTCGGTGGCAGGGTCGCGGAGGAATTGGTGCTGAATCACATGACGACCGGTGCGGGAAACGACATCGAGAAGGCTACCGATCTTGCTCGCCGCATGGTCTGCGAATGGGGTATGAGCGAAAAGCTCGGCCCGATGACGTTCGGCAAAAAAGAGGAAGAGATCTTTCTGGGAAGAGATTTTACGCAGAAGGTCGACTATTCCGAGAGTACCGCGATCGAGATCGATGCCGAGGTCAGGCGAATTATTCAGGACAGCTATCACAAAGCCAAAGATCTCCTAAAGACTAATCTCAGGCTCCTCCACAAGGTTGCTGAAACCCTGCTGGAGAAAGAAGTTTTGGATGGATCCGAGATCGACGCTATCGTCCGGGAATTCAACGGGAACGGTGGCGCGCCGCTCAGCCCGTCGACTGCCGCCGCGGCTGTCGCCTAAGCTATCTCTCCCGGGAGCATGGGCTCCCGATGCCTTCCTCGCATTAGCGCTCACTCTCTCGAACGCCGCGATTCTGGCCGGTTCGGGAGAGTGTTTGCGGGTCGTATACACCTCCGCCGCGCAAGGCAGTTCACTAAGGAGCCGCTGATGGCCGAGCGGAAGCCTTACGACGTAAGCGCTCGTTCGGCCCCCGTTGTGCCGATGCCGATAGCCGAAGGTGAGCAGCGAATTTTACACACCCGCCACGGCGATCTAGATTTCACCCGCCGCACATTAGTCATGGGCATTCTCAATGTGACACCGGATTCGTTTTTTGACGGCGGCCGGCGTGGTTCTTCGGCTGTGGCAATCGCCGATGGCCTGAGAATGACGGCTGACGGTGCGGACATTGTCGACATCGGCGGGGAGTCGACCCGGCCCGGCGCTCGACCAGTGACCGAGCAAGAGGAACTTGCGCGCGTGCTGCCGGTCGTGCGCGGCTTACGTCGTGAAGTCGCTGTGCCGATCTCTGTCGACACTTACAAATCGAGTGTTGCCCGTGCGGCTTTGGACGCGGGGGCGGATATTGTCAACGACATCAGCGCGCTCCGCTTCGACCCGGCGATGACCTTGCTGGTGGCGGCGGAAAAAGTGCCGGTCGTGTTGATGCATATGCGGGGAACGCCGCAGACCATGCAAGCCGAGCCGCGTTATGCCGATGTTACCCGCGAAGTCAGGGACTTTCTGGCAGCCCAGCTCTATGAGACGATGGATGCCGGTGTGGCGCCCGAGGCGATTGTGCTGGATCCGGGCATCGGCTTCGGCAAAACGCTCGAACACAATCTCCAAATTCTGCGAACGCTACCGGTGCTTGCCGCTCTCGGGCAGCCACTCCTGGTTGGCGCCTCGCGAAAAGCATTTATCGGCAAAATCTTGAATCTCGAAGCAATTGACCGCTTGGAGGGAAGCCTCGCGGCGGCGGTGGCGGCGGTTCTTGGGGGGGCGAATATCGTGCGCGTGCACGATGTGGCTGAGACTGTGAGGGCTGTGCGTCTGGCCGATGCACTCCGCTACGGTCCGTAGTGAAAAGAAAAGCTTCATGTTGGAACTGATCCAACCGATTCGCTGGCAAGATTTCCTCGATATCGGAATCATTTCATTCCTCGTCTACCGCGCGTTGCAAATCGTGCAGGGCAGCCGCGCCATGCAGATGATCATTGGGTTGGCTGTCGTTCTGGTTGCGTACGTATCATCGCGCGCATTGGGTCTGCTGACGCTCAACTGGATACTCGACAATTTTCTCGGATCGATCATCTTGGTTATCATCGTTATTTTTCAAAGCGACATCCGCCGGGCGCTTACCCAAGTCGGCAGCGCGCCCCTGTTTGTCGGTGCCGAACGCACAGCGCAACGCAGCGAGGACATTGTCGATGAAGTTGCCCATGCGGCCGCGGCGCTGGCGCTAAAAAGAGTGGGAGCGTTGATCGTGATCGAGCGTGAAGTGGGTCTCAACGAGTACATGGAAATCGGCACGCGGCTCGACGCCCGGGTCAGTCGCGAGCTTGTAGAGAGCGTTTTCCTGCCGCATTCGCCGATTCATGACGGCGCTCTGGTTATTCAAAAAGGACGGGTCACCGCGGTGCGTTGTCTTTTACCCTTGAGCACCAATCCCAACCTGCGCAAGACGTGGGGAACCCGTCATCGCGCGGCGCTCGGCGTGACCGAAGAGACCGACGCGGTCGCTATCGTGGTTTCCGAGCAGGAGGGAACGGCGGCGCTGGTGGTCGGCGGCAACGTGACCGAAAATATCGATGGAATAAGATTGCGCGCGGCATTAGGCGATCTGCTTAAGGGATGAAACAGGTCTGGGAAAAAGTTGTCTCGCTGGCCGGCAGTAACTTCGGCCTGAAGGTGCTCGCACTGATTATCGCCGTGGGCCTGTGGATGGCGGGACATCGAGATACCGAGCGAGCCATCGAGGTGCCGCTGGAATTTCGCAACATTCCAACGGATTTAATGGTCATGGACAACCGCATCGATTACGTCGTTTTGCGGCTGATGGGACCGCGCACGTTGGTGTCGACTCTCGACGCCGACAACCTGAAACTATCGTTGGACCTGGACGGCGTCAAATCCGGGACGTTGAGTTACCCGCTGGCACCCAATGATTTCAGTGTCCCGCGCGGTGTCACCGTCGCTCGCATCACTCCGCCGGTGGTTCACCTCCGGCTCGAGCCGGTGGCTAAACGCACGTTGCCGGTATCCGTGCGCGTTTCCGGTAAACCGCTGGACGGTTACCGTATTGCGCAAACGCAAGCGCAACCCGAAACTGTTTCCGTGCAGGGACCGGCTGAAGTGGTGCGCAAACTGGCAGCGATTGAAACCGTGCCAGTGGACGTGGAACAAAGTCGGGGCGCGATCAAGCGCAGAGTGCGTTTGTCCAACGATGGTCAGCCATTGTCGATTGTTCCCGACCAGGTGGAGATCGCGATCATGATCGACGAAGTGCAACTGAGCCGCACGTTCGATCGGATCGAGATTCGGGCGAAGAATTACGATGGCGCCTATAAAGTCGCGCCCCAATCGGTTTATTTGCGCGTGGCAGGGCCTAAGAGCGCGGTCGAGAAATTGAGTTTGACTTCCGAACACGTCTATTTGAATCTAAAGGAGCTTCCAGTCGGGGAGCATCAGGTGGCGCTCGAGTTGATCTTGCCGCCGGAGATTCAGGTGGTCGAGCAAAGGCCCGAGCGTTTCCGCGTACGGATTATCAAACCGCCAGAGTGAGTCGGTTATGAAGGAGAGGTTCGCGATGAGTCAACCACAAATGAAAAACAAACAGCCGGTTCGCCATCTGTTCGGGACCGACGGCGTGCGCGGCGTCGCCAATCAGGAGCCGATGACTTCGGAAATGGCGTTAAAGATCGGCCGTGCTCTGGCGAAGGTGCTGCACGAGCTGAATTTTGCCGACCCATCGGGCCGTCGCATGCCGTCGTTTTCGCGTAAAAATAATGAGAACGGTAAACACCGTTACAAGATTCTGATTGGCAAGGATACCCGCCTCTCGGGTTACATGCTGGAGACCGCACTGGCTTCCGGAATTGTGTCGATGGGCGCGGATGTGCTGCTGGTGGGGCCGCTGCCCACACCTGGCGTCGCGTTTCTGACCCGCAGCATGAGGGCGGACGCGGGCGTGGTGATTTCGGCATCGCACAATCCCTACCAGGACAATGGCATCAAGTTTTTTTCCTGGGACGGATTCAAGCTGCCCGACGAAATTGAAGCACGGATGGAACAAATGATTTTCAGCGGCGAAGCCGAAGAGTCCAGGCCGACCGCATCGGAAATTGGTAAGGCTTTTCGTGTTTCCGACGCGGTCGGCCGATACAATGTTTTTTTAAAAAACAGTTTTCCGCGACATCTTACCTTGGAGGGCCTCAAGATCGTCGTCGATTGCGGCCACGGCGCTGCCTATCGGGTTGTGCCCGAGGTCTTATCTGAATTGGGCGCAGAGGTTTTACCGATCGGCGTCCAGCCGGACGGTGAGAACATCAATCGCAGCTGCGGCGCCCTTTATCCTGAAATCGCGCGCGAGCTTGTGCTCAAAGAGTCGGCTGATTTCGGCGTCTCCCTCGATGGCGATGCGGACCGTGCGGTTTTCATCGATGAGACCGGTGAAATTCTTGACGGCGACCAAGTCATGGCGATCTCGGCGTTGGACATGCAGCGTAAAGGCATTCTCAAGGGCTCGGGCGTGGTCGCCACAGTGATGAGTAATCTCGGTTTGGACCTGGCTATGCGACAGGCGGGTCTGGAAGTGGTGCGCACACAGGTGGGCGACCGCTATGTGGTCGAGAAGATGCTTGCCGATCGCTACAATCTCGGCGGCGAGCAATCGGGGCATATTTTATTTTTGGACCACAACACAACCGGCGACGGCGGCATTACTTGCCTGCAAATGCTCGCTCTCATGGTCGAGCAGCGTAAGCGGTTGAGCGAGCTCAAAAAAGTTATGACGCGACTGCCTCAGGTGCTGCTCAACGTCCCGGTGCGGGAACGGCGGGGATTTTCCGAGATGCCCAAAGTGGTACGGAAAATCTCCGAGGTGGAGCGGGCTCTCGGCGATCGCGGTCGTTTGCTGGTGCGTTATTCCGGCACCGAGCTGTTGGCGCGGGTCATGTTGGAAGGTGAGGAAGAAAAAAAGATCTGCGCCATGGCGGAAGAGATCGCCAACGAAATCCGCGCTGAAGTCGGTAAATAAGGCGATGCTGCGTCTCGGCGTCAATGTTGATCACGTCGCTACGGTGCGGCAGGCACGTCGCGCCGACGTTCCCGATCCCGTCGAAGCCGCGCTGTTGGCGGAGCAGGCTGGTGCCGACGGCATCACCGTTCACCTGCGCGAAGACCGCCGTCATATTCAAGAACACGATGTCGAACGACTGCGCGAGCGCTCACGTAGCAAAATTAATCTCGAGATGGCCGTGACCCCGGCGATGGTAGCCTACGCCGAAAAAATTCAACCGGCTGACGCCTGCTTCGTGCCGGAAAAACGTGAGGAGCTGACGACCGAGGGCGGTCTTGATGTCATCGCCCACCAAGCGAAAGTCAAAGCCGCGGTGGCGCGACTCCAAGGTGGCGGCGTTCGTGTGAGTTTGTTCATCGATCCCGAAGCAGCGCAGATCGAGGCGGCGCGCGGAACTGGCGCGCATGCCATAGAGATTCATACCGGCAGTTACTGCAACGCCAGCGGGGCGCGCCGCGAGACGGAACGGCAAGCGATCGCCCGGGCTGCGTCATTCGCGCGCAGCCTGGCTCTGGAAGTACACGGTGGCCACGGCCTCGACTACGGAAACGTGTCCGCGATTGCGGAGATCCCCGAGATCGTCGAGCTTAACATCGGTCACAGCATCATCGCTCGCGCGGTCATGGTCGGCATTAGCCAGGCCGTGCGCGAGATGAAGGAACTGCTCGCGAAAGCAAGAAGGTAAGAGTTCCAACCGTTCAACCATTCGCTTGCTCACTGCGTTCAACCGCTGCGCTCTGTTCAAACAGATGGCAACGGTTCGAACGTTTGCAACTACTTGAACCATGCTGGTAGTCACCGCCGCACAGATGCGCGAGATCGATCGGTTGACCATCCATAAGTATGGCGTGCCGAGCCTGACTTTGATGGAGCGGGCCGGTGAGGCGGTCACCCGAACCATTCTTACTCGTTTCGCGCCGAACGCCAAGAAAGGCGTGTTGGTCATCGCTGGCAAAGGCAATAACGGCGGTGATGGACTAGTGGTGGCGCGATTGCTCCAAAAAAAGCGCGTTCCTTGCGAAGTGGCGCTGCTCGCGCGCAAACACGAGTTATCCAACGACGCCGGGCACAATCTACGCGCTTATCTGAAAGCAAAAGGAAAATTGACCGAGATCGCCGCCGCCGATTTCGCTTTGCTGCAAAAGCGCATCGCAAAGAGCGGCCTGGTCGTGGACGCGATCTTTGGCACGGGACTCAACAACGAAGTGCGCGGTCTCTACGCGGAGGCGATTACGCAACTGAACGGCGCAGGCTTGCCGGTGCTTGCGGTCGATATACCTTCCGGGCTTCACGGCGACAAAGGCATCGCTCTCGGCGTCGCGGTAAAGGCGGCGATGACGGTCGCACTCGCATTTCCCAAGCGAGGCGAAGTGATTTATCCCGGCGTTGGATACTGTGGCGAACTTGTGGTCGCCGATATTGGTATCGATGCACGAGCGGTAGCCGAAGTGGCGCCCGCGATCGAGCTGCTGGACAGGGCCACGGTCGGCCGGCTCGTCCCCCGGCGAGCCCCTGATACGCACAAAGGCACCTACGGTCACGTGCTGGCGATCGCAGGGTCGCGCGGCAAGACCGGCGCGGCGATTCTCGCCTGTCGCGCCGCCATGCGAACCGGCGCAGGCTTGACGACTTTGGCTGCGCCGCGGTCACTGAATAATATTTTTGCGGCTGCCTTGATCGAGGTGATGACCGAGCTATTGCCCGGCAATGATGCCGAAGAGCTCGAACCTCTGAGCGATGACGACTGGCACCGCTTGCTTCAAGGAAAAGATAGCGTGTTGTTTGGTCCGGGGATTGGCGTCAACGACGCGACGCGGCGCATTTTGCGCTGGTTACTGAGGAATTTAGACAGGCCCTGGGTGATCGATGCCGACGGCCTTAATAATTTGGCACTGGAACTGGATCGACTGCGCCACGCCAAGTTTCCGCCGGTAATCACACCTCATCCCGGCGAGATGGGGCGGCTAATTGGCCGAAAGGCTGCCGAAGTCAATGCCAATCGCGTGGAAATCGCGCGCGCGTTCGCAGTCGAGCAACGTTGTTACACAGTGTTGAAGGGAGCACGGACGGTGATGGCGACGCCCGAGGGGAACGTCTTTATTAACCCAAGCGGTAATCCGGGCATGGCGAGCGGCGGCATGGGCGATGCGTTGGCCGGCATGCTCGCCGCCTTGCTGGGGCAAGGGCTCACTCCGCAGGATGCCATGAAGCTTGGCGTTTATACCCACGGTTTTGTTGGCGATCGCGTGGCCGAAGCGAGAGGTGAAATCGGGCTGATCGCCTCCGATGTCATTGACAGCTTGCCCGAGGGGCTTAAGCTGCTGGCGGCAACCGCGCTCTAATCAGGCTCGAATTCTCGCGAAAAATATACTACTTCTAGATGGAGGCCGCTTGGGGCGATGGGTTCGTGGACGGTCATTTCCAACTCTTCCCGCGCCACTATGAATTTGGGGAAAAGTCTCGGAAAATTGGTACAAGGTGGTGAAATTATTGGTTTAGTAGGCGAGTTGGGAGCAGGCAAGACCTGTTTTGTTCGCGGCTTTGCGGCGGGAATAGAGGTTAGCCGAGCAGCTTGGGTTCGTAGTCCCACTTTTACGCTGATCAACGAGTATGAGGGCCGCTTGCCGGTCTACCATATCGATCTTTACCGGGTTGACCGGCAGGGCGAGTTCGAGACGCTCAATTTGCGCGAATACTTGTACGCCGGCGGAGTGAGTCTAATCGAATGGTTCGAATATCTGCCGGCGGACGAGATCGACGATTATCTGCAAGTGACGCTCGCCCACGCCGGTGGCGCTAAGCGGCAGGTTACCTTTACGGCTCACGGCCAGCGTTATGAGCAGATCGTCCGGAAGCTAAAAGAGCGCGCGGAGCGCAAGACCGCTCAGATTCGGCATTAGCACCCGGACAGTCTGCGGAAAAATCTCAGTCACCAAGTCGAGAAGAAGGATTACCGGTGCCCTTACTCGTACAAAAGTACGGCGGGACATCCGTCGGTTCAATCGAACGCATCAAGCAGGTCGCGACGAAAATTATCGCCTCTAGAGCGGTCGGGCACGAATTGGTCGTTGTGGTTTCAGCCATGGCGGGCGAGACCAATCGCTTGCTCGCGCTGGCTCATGAAATTTCCGAGATGCCGGACGAGCGTGAGAGAGATGTGTTGCTGGCATCGGGAGAACAGGTTTCGGTGGCGCTGCTGACTCTCGCACTCAAAGAAGCCGGACAACCGGCGCGTTCGTTTCTCGGGCATCAGGTGCGGATTGCAACCGATAATGTCTACGGAAAAGCACGAATTTTAAGCATCGATTCGAGCAAAATATTGCGCTCACTAAAAGCGGGCGAGGTGGTGGTGGTCGCCGGCTTCCAAGGTGTTGACGAGGACGACAATATTACTACCCTCGGGCGCGGCGGCTCCGACACCAGCGCCGTGGCGCTGGCGGCGTTTTTGAACGCGCAAGCTTGTGAGATTTACACCGACGTGGAAGGCGTATTCACGACCGACCCGGGCATCTGCCCTGACGCACGCAAGCTCGCGCGCATTTCCTATGAAGAGATGATCGAGTTGGCGAGTACCGGCGCCAAGGTCCTGGAAATCCGTTCGGTCGAGTTTGCCAAGAAATTTTCCGTGCCGGTGCACGTTCGTTCGACTTTTTTACCAGTCGAAGGGACATGGCTGGTGAGCGAGGAGGAAAGCATGAATGAGGTGTTGGTCTCTGGCATAGCGTGCGACAAAAACGAAGCTAAGATCACGTTGCTTCGGGTGCCCGATCAGCCGGGCTTGGCGGCGCAGGTTTTCGGGCCCATCGCCGAGGCCCACATCGTTGTTGATATGATCATTCAGAACGCCAGCGAAGACGGCACCACCGATTTGACTTTTACCGTGCCCAAGGCAGATCATAAAAAGGCGCTTGCGATTGTCGAGAAGACCGCGCCCGCGATCAAGGCCAAAGGCGTCAGGTTGGACACCGACATGGCGAAGATTTCCGTCGTCGGCGTTGGGATGCGGACACACGCCGGCGTGGCGGCAAAAATGTTCGAGGTGCTCGCCCGCGAGGGCATCAACATCGAGATGATTTCCACTTCGGAAATAAAAATCTCGGTGGTCGTCGAGGCGAAATGTGCGGAGCTTGCGGTGCGCGTGCTGCACGAGGCGTTTATCGGGAAGCAGGGGAAGGTATGAAGGACGTTTTGCTTTACGACACGACTTTAAGGGATGGTTGTCAGGCAGAGGATATCTCTTTCACTCTTGAGGACAAGCTCCGCATTGCGGAAAAGCTCGAAGAATTGGGGGTCGATTACATCGAAGGAGGCTATCCGGGCTCCAACCTGCGCGATGCCGATTTTTTCAATCGGGTCAAGAAACTCAAGCTCAAGCACGCGAAAATCGCGGCGTTCGGGACAACGAGAAAGTTCGGCGCGAAGCCGGCCCAGGAGGTCAATCTCAAGGTCTTACTCGCCGCGGAGACCCCAGTCGTGACTCTGGTCGGCAAGACCTGGGACCTCCATGTGCGCGATGACTTGAGAATCAGCCAGAAGGCCAATTTGGAAGTCATTGCGGATTCGATCGCCTACATGAAGAAGCGCGTTGACCAGGTGATTTTCGACGCCGAGCATTTTTTCGACGGTTTTCGTGCCAATCCCGAATATGCCTTGGAATGCGTCAAAGCGGCCGAGGAAGGCGGCGCGAATTGGATCGTGCTCTGCGAAACTAACGGCGGGCGATTGCCCGGCGAAGTGCGCGACGCGCTGCAGCACGTCAGCCGAGCGATCACGACGCCAATCGGCATTCACTGTCACAATGACGGCGAGTTGGCGGTCGCCAATACGCTGGCAGCGGTCGAGGCCGGCGCAACCCAAGTACAGGGAACGATCAATGGTTTCGGCGAGCGGTGTGGCAACGTGAATTTGATCTCCGTGATTGCCAATTTGCAGTTGAAGATGGGAAAAAGGTGCGTGACGCCGGCGCAATTAAAGAAGCTCCGTGAGGTTGCGCAGCTTTTTTACGAGCTCGCCAATATTCATCCGAATAAACGGCAAGCTTTCGTCGGCGACAGTGCTTTCGCGCATAAGGGCGGGCTGCATGTAGCCGGCGTGCTTAAGAACCGCGAGACCTACGAGCATATCGATCCGGAGCTGGTCGGCAACCGTCAGCGCGTGTTGGTCTCCGACCTTTCGGGCCGCAGTAATATCGTCTACAAGGGCAAAGAGTACGGTATCGATATGAAAGACCAGAACGATGCCGTGCGCGACATTCTGCGCCGCACCAAAGAGCTCGAGAGCCAGGGTTACGAGTTCCAGGCGGCCGAAGCGTCATTCGAACTGCTGATTCAAGAAGCCTTGGGAAAGAAGCGCAAAAACTTTAATCTGATCGGCTTTCGCGTCATCGATGAGAAGCGCAAAGAAGACGAGGCGCCGATTTCCGAAGCGACGATCATGGTGCAGGTCGACGGCGTCGTCGAGCACGCGGCGGCGATGGGCAATGGGCCGGTCAACGCGCTCGACCAGGCGCTCCGCCGCGCGCTCACTAAGTTTTACCCGGCGCTCAAGCAGGTGGAGCTGCTCGATTACAAAGTTCGGGTGCTCTCATCCGGCGAAGGGACCGGCGCTGTGGTGCGTGTTTTGATCGAGTCGGGGGATGGGAAGGATCGCTGGGGCACGGTCGGGGTCTCGCACAACGTCATTGAAGCGAGCTGGCAGGCGCTGGTCGACAGCATTGATTACAAGCTTTATAAGGATGCACGGCACCGGAGCTGATAGGATTGGAGTACTGGAGTATTGGAGTGCTGGCGGTTTGGCTGCCGAATATTAATCCAGTACTCCATTGCTCCATCACTGCGGTGCTGTCGGTCTTCCGCTATGTGGCAGACGCTTAAAGAAGATATCCAGGCGGTCTTCGAGCGCGATCCGGCGGCACGCTCGGTTTGGGAGGTGGCGATCGCGTATCCAGGATTTCATGCGATCCTGATCCACCGTTTGGCGCACCGGCTGTGGCGAAGCAATTTTACGACGCTGGCGCGCTTCATCAGCCACCTGGGCCGGTTCTTTACCGGTATCGAGATCCATCCCGGCGCTAGAATAGGCAGACGCTGTTTCATCGATCACGGCATGGGCGTCGTCATCGGCGAGACCACCGAAATCGGCGACGACGTGACGATTTATCAGGGCGTCACTCTTGGCGGTACCTCAACCGCGCCGATCAAGCGTCATCCGACCATCGAAGACTCGGTGACGATCTTTAGCGGTGCCGCGGTTCTCGGCCCGGTGACAGTCGGTCGTCACAGTCGGGTTGGCGCCGGTTCCGTGCTCGTGAGCTCCGTGCCGCAGCATTCTACAGTGGTCGGCATTCCGGGTAGGGTCGTGCAGATCGAGGCTAGGCACACGCCAACGGGCAAAGCGGTCATCGATCTCAACTCGGTTGATCTGCCCGATCCGGTCGCCAAGGCGATCGGCGCGCTCGCCGACTACGTGGAAAAGCTCGAGAAAAAGGTTGACGAGCTAAGCGCACGCCAAGGCGGTCTCGAAGAAAAAACCGCTGAAGAGAGCGAGGTCTTGAACAAGGTTAAAGAGCTGCTCAAAAATACCGGGAGTTAAACAACGCAGCAGCGTTCAATCGTTCAAGCCGTTCCAAAAGGTTCAAATAGTAAGAGAACAGTTAATGAAGAGGCAGGCTAACAAAATCGTGGTCGCAATGAGCGGCGGCGTCGATAGCTCGGTGGCGGCGGCGCTGCTCGCCGCTGAGGGTCATGACGTCCTGGGTGTCTCCTTGCGCATGTGGGAGGAGCATCGCGGACCACGGGTGTGCTCCGATCATCGCGGCGCCGCTGAAATTGCCCGATTGCTCGGCATTTCCCACACACTGATCGATCTGCGCGGGCAATTTGACGACATGGTGGTGAAACCCTTCGCGAAAGAATATCTACAAGGTCGAACCCCCAACCCGTGCGTCACGTGTAATCGCGACTTCAAGCTCGGCAAGCTGCTCAGATGGGCGCGCGAACGCGGTGCCGCTTACGTCGCTACCGGGCACTACGCGCGCGTCGCACGCAAGCCGGCCGGCTCCGAGAGTGCGCTCTTTCGCGGCGCCGATCGCGCCAAGGACCAATCGTATTTTCTGTTTTCGCTGTCGCAGGATCAGCTCGCCCACACGCTTTTTCCTCTCGGCGACATGCAGAAAAGCGATGTGCGCGCACGGGCGCGCCGCTTGGGATTGCCCGCCGCCGAGCGACCGGAAAGCCAAGACATCTGCTTCGGCGATTACAAGGCGCTGGTAAGATCCTACGCTCAGGAAAACGAAGCAGTTGGCGGTGACGTAGTTGATCGGACCGGCAAGGTGCTCGGAAAACATAGCGGTATTCACGGCGTGACCATCGGGCAGCGCAGGGGCCTAGGCATTGCCGCCGTTGAGCCGCTTTACGTTGTTGAGATCGATAGCGGCACGAAGCGGGTGGTTGTGGGCAAGAAGGACCAATTGAGTTGCGTCGGCTTGCTGGCCGGTAACGTCAGTTGGCTGGAAACCCCCGATGCGGCTCGGCTTGAAGCCGAAGTACAGATCCGTTACCGGGCGCCGGCGGTTCCTTGCGTGATCTCGCCGGCCGTTGACGGTGCTTGCGAAGTGCGGTTCAAAGAGGCTTATCCCGCAGTGACGCCGGGGCAAGCCGCGGTATTTTATCGCGGCGAACAGGTACTCGGCGGCGGCTGGATTGAACGCGCGTTGCGTTAAGCGCCCGCCGCGAGCCAATGCAAATCTCAAATCTCAGATTTCAGTTCAAGCTCAAAATTTATCGATATGAGATCTGAGATTTGAGATTCTGAGCGAAGCGAAGACAAATGCGGATTGCGATTGCCACACTCGGCTGCAAAATCAATCAATACGATTCGGCGGTGATTCAGAGCCGCTTGGAGGGGAAACATTCGTTCGTATCCTTCGAGGAAGCGGCGGAGTGCTACGTAATCAATACCTGCACGGTGACGGACCGTGCGGACGCGGAAGCGCGCCAGTTGGTGCGCCGAGCCAAACGGTTGAATCCCGCGGCGAAGGTGCTGGTTACCGGCTGTTATGCGCAAGTGAATCCGCAAGAAGTGGCGCAAGTCCCTGGCGTCAATTTCGTCGTCGGACTCAACCGTCTCGACGATTTGATTCGGTCGGTCGAAGTCACGCCGCCGGAAACCGCGCAAATAGCGGTGAGCGAGGTCAAACGGGAGCGCGGCGTGGCGGTGCTCGGCACCCGCGTGTTGCCGGGCCACACGCGGGCGTTCCTAAAGATACAGGAAGGCTGCAATTACGCCTGCAGCTATTGCATCATCCCGACGGCGCGCGGGCTCAGCCGAAGCGTTCCACCGCGGGAAGTGCTCGGGCAGGTGCATCAGTTGACCGGTGCGGGCTATAAGGAGATCGTTCTTACCGGTATTCATCTCGGCGGTTACGGACAGGATCTAACTCCGAAGATCGATTTGACCGCTCTGGCGGAAATGATCGCTGCAACTGGACTGGTTGCTCGGCTGCGACTTAGCTCGCTCGATCCGCGCGAGGTGCCGGACCGATTGCTGGATTTAATCGCCGCATCGGACATCATCTGTCCACACTTGCACATCTGCGCTCAGGCCGGCCATGACGCGATCCTCAAGCAGATGCGGCGAAATTATGACACGAGCTTCTATGCGGAGTTGCTCCAGCGGGTGCGCCAGCGCTTGCCCGATGCTGCGTTGGGCAGCGACATTATCGTAGGCTTTCCTGGGGAGAGTGAGGCGCAATTTGAACAATCGCTGGAATATTTCGACAGCTTGCCGCTGACCTATTTTCACGTGTTTCCGTATTCGCCTCGACGCGGCACGCCCGCCGCGCTGTTGACGGATCAATTGTCGGGCCGAGTCAAACGAACACGTGCGCGGCGCATGCGCGAGCTCGGTGCGCGCAAGAAGCAAGATTTTTGCGCCAGCTTTATCGGCAAACGACTTGCGGTGCTCATCGAGGAGAGAATCGATAGCACGCGCGGGTGGCGGCGTGGCTTTAGCCGCAATTATTTACCGGTAGTCGTGGCTGGAGCGGATGGTTTTTTGAACCAAGAAGTAAACGTGCGGATTGACGGCTGGGAAAACGGCTGGCTCACCGCAGCGGTGCGCCGGAAGCCGGCGGCAAATGCGCCGCCATCAATATTGCCGACGCAATCGCCATAAGGTTGACTTGAAAAGCAACGCGCCACTTAATCGGTTACAGCAAGAGCTGGGATACACCTTCAAAGATCCCGCCTTGCTCGTGCGTTCTCTGACCCACGTCTCCTACGATCGGCAGAAGAGCGAAGGCCACAACGAAGTCCTGGAGTTTCTCGGCGACGCCGTGCTCGATCTCGCGGTGAGCGATCTGCTGATACGGCGAAATCCGGACAAGCCAGAAGGCGTGCTCTCGAAAATGCGCGCCGCACTGGTGAATTCCGCCGTGCTCGCGGAAAAGGCGAATCAGCTGGGCCTCGCGCCAATGTTACGCATCGGCAAAGGCGAAGAGCTCAGCGGCGGACGCGCCAAGGCGTCGATTCTCGCCGGCGCCTTTGAAGCGTTACTCGGCGCCATTTATCGTGACGGCGGCTTTGCAGCGGTGCTAGCCGTGGTCGAGCGTTACTTCGATCGAGACGTGACAACCGAGAAGCTCGGCCAGCACGATTACAAGACGCGACTCCAGGAGATCAGCCAGATGCTGTTTCATGCGCCACCGATCTATCGCGTGGTTTCCGAGAGCGGCCCGGATCACGACAAGTATTTCACCACCGAAATCACCGTCGGCGGCAAAGCATTGGGCACCGGCGAGGGGCGGAGCAAAAAACAAGCCGAGCAGCAAGCTGCTAAACGAGCGCTTCGCCAGCTGCAACAGGACGATGCACGCACGGTACGCAACTAGATCCTCTCTTTGACAAAGCGCCACCTCCATGCCTGATCTTTCCACGGACGTGCTTGTTATCGGTGCCGGCGGCGCCGGCATGTATGCGGCGATTTCCGCGGCGCAGAGCGGCGTCTCGGTCATTCTGCTCGACAAAGGCCTGGTTGGCCGCGGCGGCGCGACAGTCATGGCGCAGATGACCGTCGCGGTTGCGTTGGGCCAGCAGGAACCGGATTCGGTCGCTTTGCATCTCGACGATACATTGAGAGCGGGGCGCGGTTTATGCAACGAAGAGCTTGCGGCGCTGCTTTGCCAGGACGGACCGAAGCGTGTTCTCGAAATGGAGCAGTGGGGCACGCGTTGGGCACGCGAAAACGGCCACATCAAGCAGGAAATGGCGCCGGGACATAGCGTCAAGCGCTGCTGCTATGTCGATTTTCTCAATACCGGTCCGGCTGTCGCGGCGACGTTGCGACGAAAAGTCGGTGAAATCTCCACGATTCGCCGCGTCAGCAATCTGGCCGCGGTCGATATTCTAAAGACTAACAGACGAGCGATTGGCGCCGTCGCGCTCAATCTGCTCGACGGGGAACTCATCACCATTCGCGCCAAGGCGGTCGTGTTGGCCGCCGGCGGCTTAACCAAGCTATTCGAACGTAACAGTGCGTCGGCGAATCTGGGCGGTGAGGCTTACGCTTTGGCGCTCTGGGCTGGCGCAGAACTGATCGATATGGAGTTCGTACAATTTTTTCCGATCGGCCATCTGGCACCCCGCCTAGTCGGCATGGACCCGATCATGTGGGATCCGTTTCGTTACAAGCTTGGCGGTAAACTGCTCAACGGAGAATTCGCAGAATTCATCGATCGCTATGGCAGCACGGATTTTGGCCAATACAATGCGACTCGGGACATCGCAGCCTACGCGATCTTGAAAGAAGTCGAAGCCGGCCGAGGTACACCGCACGGCGGTGCGTATCTCGACTTCCGCCACGTCCCCGAAGCGCAACTCCGGACGGCGTTCGGTCCAGTGATCGATCGTCTCTTGGCCAACGGGATTGATCTCACGACAACACCGGTGGAAGTCGGGCCGATGGCGCACTACCACATGGGCGGGATTCGTGTGGACGTGAACATGCAGACGCGCGTCGACGGACTTTACGCCGCAGGGGAAGCGGTCGGCGGCGCCAACGGCGCGAACCGTCTGTCCGGCAACGCGATCACCGAAGCGCTGGTGTTCGGCGCCCGCGCGGGCGCGGCGGCCGCAGAGAAAGTACAGCGGGAGGCCGTTGGGTGGGAAGAAAGCTTGGCGCAGGAATCGCGGAGGCGTCTCGAACAGTTCCGCAACAATCCGCAAAAGGACGGTGCCACGCCGGTTGCGCTCCAGGCCGAGCTGCAAAGGGTCATGTGGGAGCAAGTCGGGCCATTTAGGACCGGCGACCGGCTTGCGGAAGCGCTGGCGCGCGTCGAACAGATGCGCACAAAAGATCTGCGGCGCCTTCGCACCGGCGACACGGAGCGGTTCAATCTCGATCTGCATGAAGCGTTCGAGCTGCGGGCGATGCTGCTGACGGCCGAGTCGGTCGTGCGCTCGGCGCTGGCGCGAACGGAAAGCCGCGGCGCCCATCAGCGCGAGGATTTTCCGAATACCGATGCCGTTTGCCTCAAAAATCAGGTGGTAGCTCTTCAGGAAGGCGAATTGATCATTCGATGGGTCGCTCCGGTACGACTCAATCGCAGCGCGGCAAATTATGAGTGACCTAGTGAAGAAAACGGCGCATCTGCGTATCAGCCGAGGGCGTGCGGACGGTCAAAGGCGTTACGACATTTTCGAGGTGCCCTATGAAGACGGCATGTCGGTGCTCGATGCGCTGCGCTGGATTCGCACTCACGTGGACAGCACGCTGGCGATTCGCTACAGCTGCATCAATGCCAACGCTTGCAAGACCTGCATGGCGTTGGTCAACGGCGATGTCGAGTACACCTGTACCGCCAAACTGGCGCCGGGCATCATCACGGTCGAGCCGCTGCCCAAGCGCCCGCTGATCAGGGATCTGGTGACCGATATAGTACCGGAGGAAGAAAAACTCTAAAACAGGCTGAGGTTCAAGTTAAGGTTGAGCCGAGCTCGATCTCTCCGACCGGAAACATCAACGTCGAACTTTTCACAGCCTGAGCCTTGACCTTGACTTATCTACGCCAGCCCCATCAGACGCGCGGGATTGATCGCCGCCACTTGACTGATTTCGCCCTTGTTCAACCCGCCTTCGTGCAGCATGCCGAGGTACATGCGGAAAAGCTCGGCAGGATTAGGGCTGTAGGGTCGGAAGTAGTCGGTGCTGGCGATGATTTGGCGCAAACCCACGGCACGGAATTGTTGCACCAGATCGGGTGAATCCATGCGACCGGGGGCGAGCGCGTTCCAGCACGCTTCGAGAAACGCGCCCATTTCAGCCGCGCGCTTCATGGCGTCAAGCGGCATGGCGATAATATGGCTCTGGACGTGATTGACGACGAGTCGGTGGCTGTAGCCCATGTCGCGCGCCGCCTCGATGAACGCCAGCGATTCCTGCCATGACACGTGGCCCATGCCGAGAGTCAAGCCGTGGCCCTTGCATGCTTCGATGAGCTCGTAGCCGCGCTCAATCAGTTTCCCCTTTTCATCGAGAAAATAATAGTTTGGATTATCTAATCTCGCGTGACTCTTGTAATAAGACTTGATCCGATTGCTGAATCCTTTGCGCTCGACGTCATTGCGTGCGCTCCAGGTGGGCAGGAAGACCATTTTGCCGCCCAACTCGGCGCAGGCATCAATGATGCAAGGATTTGGTCCGCCCGCCGTGCTGTTCATCGCGACGCTCGACCACAATGCGACTTTGGTGTCGACCGAGGAGAGAATATACGGTACGACGTTGACGGTCGGCCACCAGTGCGATTTCAGCAAGACGCCGCGCATTCCCAACGCATCGGCTTTGGGCAGCCACAGGAATTCGGGTTCGCGCTTGCGTTCTCTGGCGGAGAATTCGAAGTCGATGTGGCAGTGAACATCGATCACACCTTCCATCATGTCGTCGTAGAGAGTCATGGCGGCTCCTGCGGAGAGTCAAGATTTACCACGAAGGCGCAGCGGGCACGAAGTTTTTTTCATGCCGCCTATTAACGCAGCAGAACCGGAGTCAAAACAGCCCGGGCTAGATAGTCCGAGATCAAAACCCAAAACATTTTCGATCTTCGTGCTGCTTCGTGGTGAGATAATATTTTCGATTGTCGAGCGTGACCGTGTAGTGTCCGTCCGCCCCACGATCACGATGCACGGACACGATGCCCCTACACTCCCGGGCGAGCGCCGCCACAGCAGCGTTTATATTTTTTGCCGCTCCCGCAGGGACAGGGATCATTGCGGCCGGCCTGGCGGGCGGACACCTGGGCGTCCGCGGCTCGCACGATCTCCATCAATTTCTCGATCGGCTCGCCGGCCTCGACGAGCGCGGCGAATTTCTCGAAGTACGGCTTGCTGTGGCCGAAGAAAGATTTGAGTCCGGCGCACAAGTAGTTGAGGCCCTCTTCGCCGTCCGGGGTTTTAATGATGCGATCTTTGGGACAGCCGCCGTTGCACATGCGCAAAACTTCGCATTCTCGGCAATATTTCGGCAGACTGGTCCATTTGGCCTGACCGAAGGCGCGCTGCTGCGGATCCTCCACCATCTCTGCCAGGGGCCGCTCATGGATGTTGCCGATTTTGTACTCGGGCAGCACGTAATGGTCGCAAGAGTAAAAGTCCCCGTTGTGCTCCACCACCGGGACGTCGCCACAGGTCTCGCGATAGATACAGAGGGCGTGCTGCATCCCGAGAAATGGCCGCACCGATTCGTCAAAGAGCTGGATGAAAATCTTACCGATATCGTGGCGGACCCATTCATCAAAAATGGTATTCAAAAACTTGCCGTACGCGGCGGCCGGCACCGAACGCTTGTGCGCGGGCGCGTTCGGGTCGCCGGTTTTCTCGACCAGCGGTAAAAACTGCAAATACTGGCCGCCGATCTCTTTCAAATAACGATAAACCTGGGTGGGATATTTGACGTTGGCATCGTGCACGACCGTGAGCAGATCGACGTGCACCTTGGCTTTTCGCAGCAGGTGAAACGCCTGGACGACCTGTTTGTGGGTCGGTTTTTGGCCTTTGGTAACGCGGTAGTGATCGTGCAGCTCGCGCGGACCATCGAGACTGAGACCGATGTAGAAGCCCTCTTTGCCGAGAAAGTCGCACCATTCGTCATCGATGGTCGTGCCGTTGGTTTGAATGCCGTTAATGATTTTCTTGCCTGCAGGAAGGTGTTGCTTTTGCAGCGCAACCGCTTTGCGAAAGAAATCGACGCCCAACAGCGTAGGCTCGCCGCCGTGCCACGAGAAGCTGACGATTTCCCCCGGGGTCGCCCGAATATGTTGGACGATGTAGCGCTCCAGAGTTTCATCGTCGAGGCGAAAATTGGTGCCCTTGGGGTATAGATTTTCTTTGTCCAGATAGTAGCAATAGTGGCAATCGAGATTACAGATCGCCCCGATCGTCTTGACCATGATCTGAAACTCACGCGCTGCGGTTTCCAAAACGAATGACCTCCAATGGATAAACCCGTACTGGCATACGATGGTTCGTGGGTCGGTTGCTTCCCGAGACTCTACTCAAAAAGCCTGACGATGTCATCACCTGCATCCCGGCTTGCAGCAGAGCGGCGCTGTCGCTTGGCAGCAGGTATTGACAATCTAGCGAACACGGAAAAGAATCTTGAGCCGCTAATTAACAACGGCAGAGAACTTGCTGAACCGTTAAATTATTTACATCATTCGGCAGCTTGGCTATGCGATTCTTCTGCGCTGCGTTGATCGCGTTGGCCCTTCTAATTGAGGCGCAACCGGTATGGGCTTGCTTTTGTGCTGGTCCGGCCAGCCCTGTGGAAGGATTGACTCGCTCGGTAGCCGTGTTCAGGGGCAGGGTGAGCGAGATCAGCCTGCCGTTCTGGGATCGGATTGGACTGACGAACAGCGGCAGTCATCGAGTCAAATTCGCGGTTGTGAAACTGTGGAAAGGAACGCCCTCGAACAGCATCGAAGTTGTCACGCGGCTCACTGGCGAGGCTTGCGGCTTTCCATTCGAAGCCAACAAAGAATACCTGGTCTACGTGGTGCGCGAGCCTAAAGACCTTCAGACCGGCATCTGCACCGGTACGAAAAACATCGGCGAGGCAGAGCGCGAGATGAAGCTGCTGGACGACATCATGGTCGGCGCCAAGAAGTAGCCGCTGGAGAGCATACCGTCCGTACCATTGGTCGTTAATTACTCGATCTGATCGGTCGCAGCGTTTGTGCTGTTTTCCCGCCCATCGTTCGGAAGTTTGCCGGATTGTTAATCCGAATCGCCGTTAGCCGCCGCCTTGGCGCGGCGCTGTCGCACCGCGTCCGCTAACAGGTCGATCAAGCTTCGTGTGTCTTCCCAGCCGATGCAGGCGTCAGTGATGCTCTGACCATAGATCAGGGCTTTGCCGGGAATCAGATCCTGCCGCCCGGCTTTGAGGTGGCTTTCCACCATGATGCCGATAATCCGCGCATCGCCGGCGGCAACTTGTCTGGCGATATCACGGCCGACCTCGCGTTGCTTGCCAGGATCTTTGCTGCTGTTGCCGTGGCTGCAGTCAATCATGATGCGGCCCGGTATGCCCGCTTCGGCAAGGCTTTTCGCCGCTGCGTCGACATTGGCGGCATCGTAATTAGGCTGCTTCCCGCCGCGCAAGATGATGTGGCAGTCTTCGTTTCCGGTCGTCGACACGATCGCCGAATGTCCCGCTTTGGTGACCGACAGGAAGTGATGGGGTGCTTGCGCCGCCCGGATTGCGTCCATGGCGATCCGTACGTTACCGTCTGTGCCGTTCTTGAAACCGACCGGGCAGGAGAGTCCTGATGCGAGCTCGCGATGTACCTGGCTTTCCGTGGTGCGCGCGCCGATGGCGCCCCAGGAGACCAGATCGGCGACGTACTGAGGCGTGATCATGTCGAGAAATTCGCATCCGGCTGGCATGCCGATCTCATTGAGCTCGAGGAGCAGCTGGCGGCCTACGCGGAGGCCGTCGTTGATGCGGAAACTGCCATCGAGATTGGGATCGTTGATCAGCCCCTTCCACCCCACTGTCGTGCGCGGCTTTTCGAAGTAGACCCGCATGACGATTAGCAGATCGTCGGCATAACGATCCTTCGCTTCCTTGAGCCTGCCGGCGTATTCCTTTGCCGCTTTAACGTCATGGATTGAGCATGGGCCCATGATGGTCAACAGGCGATCATCGGCGCCGTGAAGAATGCGATGAATCGCTTGGCGCGTGTGATAGACCGTGCGGGCCGCCGTCGGCGTGATGGGAAAATCATCCAATACTTGCGCTGGAGTCGCCAACTCTTTGATTTCTTGGATTCTTAGATCATCAGTCTGGTACTTCATGGCAGCTCAATCGGACAATTATAGACAGAAATATCGCAAAACCGAAACTGCCGCCTGCGGTCGCACTATCTTTGCAGGGTTTCGCGGGCGACCATGGCGAGCAGCAAGGCCGACAAGACCAGCAGCGGTGCGTAAACTAGGAAGGGCACGCCCGGGTTGAATTTGTCAGCGAGCAAGCCGCCCAGGAGCGGAGCCGCCACACCGCCTACCTCGGCGATGGTTCGACGGGCCGCTTGCAGCCTGCCACGGGCGCTTGCCGGGACCACGTCGAAGGTCGAAGTCGCCAACGAGCCCAGCGACAAACCATTGGCGATGCCAAGAAATGAAATCAGCACCGCCAGTTGCGTGAAGTTCTGCGCGAAAGGGATGAGCATGAAGGCGATCGCCGGTATCCCTGTGCTCGGCACGGTGGCCCATTTTCTGCCGACTTTGTCGATCACGAAGCCCGCCGGTAGGATCATGGCAAAAACGGCGAAGCCTGAAATTGTGAACAGCATTCCGACTTCTTTCGGCGACAGCCCCAGTTCTGCGGTTGCGAGAAGTGGCAGCATGCTCTGAGTTGTCACGCGGTGCACGAAGCTCGTGAGCGTGGCGAATACCACAACGGCGTAAGTGGCACGCAACTCGGGGTCAATTTCTTCGAAAAGTTGCCTCAGTCCGCGCAGGCGCCGCCCGAGCGCGGTTAGGCTCCAATCCAGTTTGACCGACCTATCGACGTGAGCCGATGTCTGGGAATGGCTGACCAAAGCGCCGAGAAACACGGCAGCGATGGCACACGCTCCGTAGCCGAAGAATACCGCGCGAAAACCCACAGTCTCCGTGAGCAGGCCACCAAAAAGCGGTCCGAGCGCGAGTCCGAGATTATTGATACCGTGAAAGCCGCTCAGGATTCGGCCCCGTTGATCCTGGCGCGCGAGATCGATGCCGGCTACTTCACGCGCGATAACCCAGATACTCTCGCCGATACCGATAAGAAAAACCAGCACCAAGATCAGGCTGAACCAGGGCATGATTCCAGCTGTGAGCGCGGCAGAGCATGCGATGGCGGGACCGGAGGTCAGGGCTGCGCGGGTGCCGAGGCGATCGAGCACAGTTCCGCTAAGCGGCATCCCGGCAAAGCGGCCGAGAGCGAGCGCGGTGATGATCTGTGCCGCGGTGCCTGGGCTGATGTCGAACGACTTGGCGATGACCGGAACCGCCGGAACGATCATCGACCACATGCCGGCGAGCAGCGCGCTGGAGTAGAGCGTCGTCAGGCCGCGAACCAAGGGGCTGAATTTGAGCAACGATGGCATGGATCAAGCTGTACAGCGCGTTCTCAGCGCACTCCTTTTTGCATCGGTGCGCGCGCGGCAAACCGCTGCGCCTCCAAGCTTCGATGCGCTTTGTTCCTCAGTCAGGCGGTGTGCAATCAGGAGATCCGAGCACAACGCCAGGGCGATTCGACGCGGCGAGGGCGCGGCAATCAAAACTCGGCATTGCCTGGCGTGCGTGGAAAAGGAATCACATCGCGGATATTCTTGAGTCCGGTGAGATACATCATCATGCGTTCCAAGCCGAGTCCGAAGCCGGAGTGCGGCACGGAACCATAACGGCGCAGGTCGAGATACCACCAATAAGCGTGCTCGTCCAATCCGGCCTCCCGGAGGCGCGCCAACAACACGTCGTGGCGCTCCTCACGCTGGCTGCCGCCGATGATTTCACCGACCCGCGGCACGAGCACGTCCATCGCGCGGACGGTTTTGCCGTCATCGTTGACGCGCATGTAAAACGCTTTGATCTCTTTCGGATAATCGGTGACAACGACGGGCTTTTTAAAAACTTCCTCGGACAAAAAACGCTCGTGCTCGGTTTGCAAATCGCTGCCCCAGTCGACGGGAAACTCCCAGGCCCTCCCGGAGTTTTTTAGCTCGTGAACGGCATCTGTATAGGTGATGTGGCCGAAGTCCGCTTGCGCGACATGTTCGAGAGTCGCGAGAACGGACTTCTCGATGAACTGATTGAAAAATTCCAAATCCTCGCGGCAATGCTCCAGTACGTAGCTGATAATATATTTGAGAAAATCTTCCGCCAGCCGCATATTGTCTTCGAGTCCGTAAAATGCCATCTCCGGCTCGATCATCCAAAACTCGGCCAAATGGCGAGGCGTGTTGGAGTTCTCGGCGCGAAACGTCGGCCCGAACGTATACACCTTGGAAAATGCCGACGCGAAGATCTCGGCCTCGAGCTGGCCGCTGACAGTCAGATAGGCGGGCTTGGTGAAAAAGTCCTGCTGCCAGTCGATCTTGCCATCTGCCGTGCGCGGCGGCTGCTGCAAGTTCAGCGTCGTCACGCCGAACATCTGCCCGGCTCCCTCGCAGTCGGAAGTCGTGATGATCGGTGTTTGCACGTAAAGAAAATCGCGCTCCTGGAAAAACGTGTGGACCGCGTGAGTCAGCGCGTTGCGCACGCGGAAAGCGGCGCCAAAAGTGTTGCTGCGCACGCGCAAGTGAGAAATGTCGCGGAGAAACTCCAGGGTGTGGCCTTTTTTCTGGAGCGGATAGGTTGCGGCGTCCGCGGTGCCGTAAAGCGTGATCGACGTCACTTTCAGCTCGACTGGCTGGCCCTTGGCCGGCGATTCGACTAATACGCCGCTGGCGGCGATGCTGCTGCCGGTCGTAATTTGCTTAAGGGTTTCGTCGGCTACGGCGCCGCTTTCGACCACGAGCTGCATGCTTTTGAAGCGCGACCCATCGTTAAGCTCGATGAACGTGATCCCTTTGGAATCCCGCCGCGAGCGCACCCAACCGCGCAACGTGACCGCGGTGCCGAGCGGCAAACTAAAAGCGTGCTTGACGCTGACCGATGGTTGATCCATACACGGCAAGTATCTGGGATTGGCTTGCAATGTCAACTACGGGATTCGGCACTATAACTTATTGGCACTCTCAGGGGTTCGCTGAAATCCGTTGCCTCAGGCGAAGTGAAAGTTTGTCATGCCGGCGAACGCCGGAATCCATGTTTACATCCGCTTTGATCAAAGCGCCTGGACTCCGGCTGCCTCGGAATGACGGAAATGCCGGTCGACTTCGAGCGTAAGTTGGGAGTCCCCCGGCTTGAGTCGAAGCTGTTCAGCTTTGAAAGAAAGGTTACTTATGACGATCCAAATTAAAAACATCTTCCATGCAACCGACGGAATCGCGGGAACCGAAGACTTCCTCACGCTGCTGGAAAGCAGCCAGGTGAAAATCCAGCGGATTGTCTCCCGTTCGAGCGCCACACCCGAGAACGAGTGGTACGATCAAGCGCACAGCGAATGGGTTCTGGTGGTCCGCGGCCGCGCGGTTCTTGAGTTCGAAGAAGGCCAGCGGATGGAATTAAAGGAAGGCGATTACCTGACTCTTCCGCCGCGCGCCCGTCACCGGGTCAGTGAGACCGGGCCCGAAACGATCTGGTTAGTGGTTCATATCCCAGAGCAGACGGACTGAAACAAGACACCTTGGACGACTCCTGATGCAAGCTCGAGTCGTGAGGCGTAGGCGCTCCTCTTGCTGCTCTCTGCTAACTGCTCTCTGTCTCGCCTTGCCGCCGGCTCTTGGTCAGGAACTGGCGTTCATAGAGCGATTTCAGTTCGGCGAGCGTTGTGATCTGCGTCGGTCCCTTGTCTTCACGGATCCGCTTGATGCGCGCAAAACGCAGAGCAAACCCCGAGCTGTACTGCGGGCTCCGCTGGATTTCGTTGTACGCTACTTCGACGACGACCTCCGGGCGCACGCTGACCGTATAACCATCATCGTCCGTCTGAAGCGCCCGCAGCCGCGTGGTGATTTCGCCGAACTGTTTGTCGGTGAGCCCTTTGAAAGTCTTTCCCACCGGTGCGTAGGCACTGTCGTTGTCGGCGACGGCGAGATGATAGTTGGAAAGCCAGCCGCGACGTCTTCCCGAACCGCGGTCGGCGGCCAAGATAACGCAATCGATGGTTTCGGCGGGCTTGATTTTGAACCAATGCTTGCCGCGATTACCCGGAAGATACGCGCTGCTCAGAGATTTGGCCATCAGCCCTTCATGGCCTGCGGCGATCGATTCTTTGAGAAACGCTTCTGCGTCAGATTTGGCGCTCACGACTCTGCGCGAGGCGAGATATCGGCCGTCGGTGACTTCGGTCAGCGTCTGCCAACGGCTTTCATACGGCTCGTCGATCAGAGAGCGGCCATCGCGGTAGAGGCAATCGAAAAGATACAGCGAAAGCGGAATCTCGCCGGCCGCCGTTTCGATGCCGTGGACCCGTCTGAAGCGGCGCATCAGCTCTTGAAACGGAAACGGCCGACCATCGCTTCCGGTGGCCACGACTTCGGCGTCGAGTATGAAAGAATCACCGTGCAGCTCGTTTTGAGCGATCGCGATGATCTCCGGCAGACTTTGGGTGACTTCAGTCAGGCGCCGACTCCAAATGCGCGTCTGTCCCGCGTGCTTATGAATCTGCACGCGCGCTCCGTCGTACTTGTGCTCGAGCGCGGTTACACCGTTGTGCGCGGTGAGAATCTCGTCCCAGTCTTGTGAAAGCTCGGAAAGCATCGGCAGCAGTGGAACAAAAAGTTTTATCTCGACGGATTGAAGGCCTGCCACGCCTTCGGTGAGGGCTATGGATGCGACTTCGGCTAGATCCGAAAGAAAAAGCGCCGCCCGGCGGACGGTTTTGATTTCGCTGCCGCCGGCTCGAGCAATCGCCTCCTGGATCAGCCCGTCGTGCAGTCCGATGCGCAGTTCGTTGTGCAATAGCCTAAACAAAATCGATCGCTCCTGCACGGAAGCCATTTCCACAAGCTCTCTGAGCCTGGCGTATTTTTGGTCCCGCGATCCTTTGCCTGACGCTTCGGCGATGCGGCCAAAACCATCAGCGACATCCAGGATTGTAAGAGCAGGAAGCACCGATGTGTCGGTTTCCGGTACCTCGGCAGCGTGGGAAAAAGCCCCGGGTCCGATGTCGAGCGTTCTTGGATCGGAAACAGGGAACGGCCGTCCTGACAGAAACGCCACGCCGGGACGGATCTCATTCGGCTCGAGACGACGGAGGTAATCCGCCGCCGCGGCGACCTTCGCGAGCCGGCTGGGCGTCCTCTCCAGATCGCGGCAAAGCGCGGCGAAATCGCCAAAGTTCATGACAGGAGTTTAACACGGCGTGGCGCAGGGAAAATGGCTGGACAAAAGCGGGCGAGCGACCGGCGCTTGCTCGATGTCAGCATGATGAAACGAAATGGCTGCGACGGCTGCCGAAATCGTTCTGGACTCCGGCAGCCACCGCGATCGTCGTAAGATCGGGATGACTTTACATTGCGGGCATCGCCGGTGTGATCGTGAGGCGCATGACGCTGGATGGGTTGGAATAAGCCTTGCCGTCCTGCACTTTTCGCACCATGCCGTTCTCGGCTTTGCCGGTGTTGGGTCCTTTCTGGCGCGGCCCTTGCTCAGAGCCGATACCAGGCTCCTGATCGACTTCGGTGCCGGCGTCCCACATAATGAGGTGCGAAGTGATGTCGCCGCTAATCGCTTGGCCTTTCCTGAAAAGCTCGATACCGGATTCGGCCGGCGCGTAAAACCAGTCGTTGGATTGACCCATCATCAGTGTAATCGAGAGGCGGTCTCCGGGTCTGGCGGAAACGGCGAACTCATACGCGGCTCCCGGAGGAATTGGACCCTGCGAACTCGCACCCACCGGAGTATCGAAAACACTCGCGGACTTGATGCCCTTCGCTCCCTTCAGTGATTTGGCCAGCATGGCCGGATTGCCATCTTCCGACTGTGCTTCCAACCCTTTCCCGCGATCCTTCTTGCCTTCGGTAAAAATCGGGGCTTTGTTGGTGTGCACTACGGCCGTGCCGGGCGAAAACGCCAGCGACCATTTCGCGCCGTTTGACGCCGTGAACGCGTCGGCCTGCGTGGTGTTTTCCACGCGCACGGTGAACTTCGTCATGTCATCGCCGTTGGCCGAGGCGACAGCGGCAACGCTCAGAAGTGCGCCTACGGCTACGCCAAAAATTTTTGTATACACTTGTGGTCCTCCTTTTTTGTTGTTGGTCGTAAAATCGTAATTGGACTCAAAGTGATCATTGCAAGCTTGGATGCCGGCGGCGCGGCAAAGGATGCATCAGGATTGCGGACCGCGTCAGGCGTTCCAATTGTGCCATCGTTGTTCGAAACGTTTGACGAGAAAAGACGATATGGTTGTCGGTAGAACTCCAGCGTCGGCATTGAGGCGTGTTGACCGCGCAAGCGACGGCGAGTGTCAGGATCCTTGAATAGCGAAGTCGAGATTAACCGAAGCATCAAAATCCAGCGCCCCGGGTCGTTAGGCGCAGCCGAAACACATTGGTGTTCGAAGTGATGAACAACGTCGAGCCGTCTTCGCCCCAGGCGACGTTTCCCGTCGCTGCGCCGGTCTCGATGCTGCCCAGGTGCTTGCCGTCGGGAGAAATTACGTGAATGCCGCCTGGCCCCGCGGCGAAAATATTACCGTTGCGGTCGACTTTCATGCCGTCTGGAACGCCCGGTTTTTTTTTGGCCCAGGCGGTGCCATCATAGAAAACTCGGCCGTTCTCGAGACTTCCGTCTCGCTTGAGCTCGTAGACCATCCATACGGCGTTGGTCGGATCGGCGTTGCTGATGTAGAGCTTGCTCTCGTCTGGCGAGAAGGCGAGGCCGTTGGGCGCTTTAATGTCCTTGGTGAGGAGCGCGAGCTTGCCATCTGTGGAATATTTGTAGACGCCCTGAAACGGCAGCTCTTTACGCGGATCGTCGTAGGATTTCGGCAGACCGAACGGCGGGTCGGTGAAGTACAGATCGCCATTGGATTTCAGCACAAGATCATTCGGGCTGTTGATTCGTTTACCTTCGAAGCGCTCGACCAAAGCGGTTTGCTGGCCGTGCTTCTCGAGCCGCGCGATGCGCCGGTCGCCGTGCGCCGCGAGCAGTAATCGGCCGTCTTGATCGTAGGCCAACCCGTTGGAGCCGGGCTCCGGCCCTTTGAACGGAGTTTTCCCGGTGTAACCGCTCGGCTTGAGAAACACACTCATGCCTCTGCCTTGTTGCCACTTGATGACGGAATTGGTCGGTATGTCGGAGAACAGCAGGTATCCTTCTTTCCGGTTCCATAGAGGTCCTTCGACCCATTTGCGCCCGCTGACGATTCTCTCGATAACCACATTCGGCGGCACGAGTTTGTCGAAGGCCGGATCGAGGCGAATTACGTCGATGTGCTGCAGCGGCTGGGCGGGCTCAGGTTGGGCGAAAACGACGCGGCCCGGCGCGCCCATCGCCAGGATAAATCCGACCAACGCAAAAATTCCGGTCCATGTCTGCATGATTATCTCCGGACCGCCGCTCGGGCGGCGGCCTGTGCAATAATCTTGGGCTCGGCTGCATGAAAGACGGCGCCTGCCGCTTCTCCCAACGACCATAGCGCGATGCCGAGAAGGCAAATGTCTTTCACCAAGAAGCCGCCGGTGCTGGAGAGCGCAGGGAAGCCGCCGAGATTCGGCTCCCATCCTGGCAAGGAGAACAGAAAACTGAAGGTGGTGAGAAATATCAGGATGGAAAACGCACTGCCGAGCGCGGCGATTTTCGCCGAGTACGGGCGGAGCGCGATCATGATGCTGGCGGTAATCTCCGTCATTCCCAGCAGGTTCGACAATGATTGAACATCGAATACCCGATAAAGCCAGTTGATCAACGGACTCGTGTCAATGAGTGGTTGGATGGCTGCGGCTTCGAACGCCGTGAATTTCATGGCGCCGATCCAAAACAGGATGAGGACAAGTCCATACCGCAGAGTCAGCAGCCCGAGTGCCTCAAAATTCGCCGAATGCGCCAGTCGAGCGAGGGTCTCCATTAGAGGCCTACTAGTCGCGAGCTTTGAATAACTCCAGCAGGTACTCGCCGCAGGCACCGCACACCAGCGCGACGTGGCTCGTCCCCATGATTTCCCAGAAAGCTCCCCATGCCTGCCAGGAGCAAGCCTCGGCGTCCGGGCCGAAAAGCGACTCGCCGCAGGCAGCGCAAACATCCGAGCTGCTTTCTGACTTTGTGGAATGGCCGGTTGGTTCCGACGTCATGGGCGGGATGTCGATCTTGTAAGCCAAGTTTTGCATCCAGGTCCTCCTTTGGCGGCGGATTGCCTTGCCAGTTAGATGCGTGGTAACGAGCAGGAGTTGCGCTCGCCTAAAAGGCAAGCTGTCAAGCCGGACGCGATTGCGCGGCAGATGGCTTTCCGCTTCCAGAGCTGGGAAGCAAATAGAGCGGCAGGAGCAAGAGATAGATTGCCACGCTGATTCCCGCGCTCCAAAAACAAACGACAGCGGTCAACGTCGTTGCGATGGGTACGGCGAGCATGCGGAATTGCACCAAGCTGCGGTATTCGTTCGTGACAAACGGCGCCAGCATGCCGGGCTGCGAATTGACGTAAACCCATTGGAAGAAGAGCAACCAGCCGACTAGCGCGAGGTTGGCGCCGAAGAGAAAAGGCGCGATGAGAGTGCCCGGAAAGGCATTCAGGAGACTCGTTGAAAAAGGTAGCAACGAGACGAACATGAAAAAGGCGATATTGAGCCAAAGGAGCGTGCGGTCGGCGCGCCGGATGGCGTGATACATGATATGATGGCCGACCCAAAAGACGCCGAGGCTCACAAACGCCACCAGGTAACTGACGAATTTCGGCCACAGGGCGATCAGCGCGGTCGCTACTGCGACGTTCGGCGCGGTGGACGGAAGGTTCGGAGCGTGCAGTTCGAGGACAAGAAGGGTCATGACGATGGCGAAGATGCCGTCGCTTAGCGCCTCGATCCTGTTTTTGCCGATTTCGAACGGCGCAATGGCCAAGCTCATCCGTGCTCCCTCCGGGTTCGACGCTCTAGCCTGCAAGGCGCGATGCGACGGCGCCACATCCCGGACAGGCATGGGTTTCTTCGACAACGCCACCGAAGTCGCCATAAGACTGATGCCGATCTTCCGCCGTCGGAGGATAGACCAGTTTATCGGCATGGTGATTCATCTCGCCGCCGCACTGCGGGCAGATCAATTTGTTTTTTGCCATCGGGTTCTCCTCTCGGTCTCTGTGAACTAAAACTCGCTCGGTAGCCGGACCTTCAATTTCCCAGCGCGATGTTCTCACGCCCGTAGCGCAAAGTCTTCGCCATCCAGACCAGCTCGTCCAGGAATTTATCGGCGCGCTTGACAAAAGCGTCGTCTAGGAGTTTTCCCGATGCATCGAATACGCTGGCGATGTTGCCGAAATTAACGTCCCAAAAAATATTGACCAGCCCGAGCTCACGAATCACCGGCAAAAAATCCTGAATCACGCGCACGCCGCCGAACGGTCCGGCAGAAACGCCGACGATGCCGGCGGCCTTGTGGATGTATTCTTTAAGACAGCTATCCAGAAGGTGCTTCAGTAATCCCGGAAAACTATGGTTGTACTCCGGCGTGACGATGACCAGCCCATCGGCTAGCGCCATCTTGTTCGAGAATGCAGCATCTTTAATCTCTTCGCCGGCATCGTCGATCGGCAATCGCGCTCCCGAGAGATCGATTAACTCCGTGGAAACGCCAGGCCGTTTTTCGATCTGCTGGACCATGAAGCGGGCGGCATACGCGCTCATACGTCCTTTGCGCGTCGTGCCAAGAATCACCGGTAGGTTGAGGGGTCTGCAATTAGCCATTTGTTGCGCTCCTTCTTTGCTGGCGGCTTCGTGCGACAGCAGACAATTAGTTCGTTGTCACTCCGAGCGAAGCGGAATCTTTCTGTCCCTTCGATCCACTCCGCTTCACTTGGCTCGAGACAAGGCGCCGACCGTGGCCTTAGGACCCATGCCTGGTATTTTTAAAGGCATGCGATACAAGCTGCCTTGCGCCGTTAGGTAAAGCGTTTTGCCGTCTTCACCGCCCCAGGCGAGATTGTGCGGGTGCTTCGGAGGAATGACCGTGCCGAGATGTTTCCCCTCGGCGGAAATAATCCACAATCCGCCCGGGCCGGAAACGTAGAGATTCCCCTGCTCATCGACTTTGATGCCGTCAATCGCATCTTCGCCCGGCGCCCGCGTCATGTCGAAAAACACCTTGCCGTTCAACAGCGACCCATCGCCAGCGACCTCATAACGCATAATGATTTTTTCCTGCGGATCCCAATTGCCGACGTAAAGAAATTTTTCATCGGGTGAGAAGGCGATACCATTGGGTCCTCTAAGCTCGGTGCTGACGAGTTTCAATTTCCCCTTGTAGAGCGCGAAGACGCCGCTGTAAGGAAGCTCCTTGCGCGGATCGTCGTAGAGTTTCGGCAATCCGAAGGGGGGATCGGTGAAGAAAAGGGTGCCGTCGGAGCGATACACGAGGTCGTTGGGACTGTTGAGGCGCCTGCCCTCGTACTTATCGGCCAGCACCATGACGCGTCCGTCTTTGTCGACGCGAGTGATGCGGCGATTGCCGTGCTCGTTGATCGTCAGTCTGCCTTGCGGGTCGAGGGTGAGCCCGTTGGAGCCGGGCTGAAAATAGTCGGCCAGGTCTATGCCCGAATAACCGCTGTTGGATTTGAACACTGACAACTTTCCATCGGCGGCACTGTATTTGTAAATCGCGTTGGCGTTGGGATCGCTGAAGAGCAAATAACCTGCCTTGATCCAGACCGGTCCCTCGGTGAACTGGAACCCTTCGGCGAGTTTAAAAATTTTTGGGTTCGCCGGCACGATGGCGTCGACGGCGGGATCGAGCCGTACTACTTCAACGTTGACTTCGTGTGGTGCAACCGCGGCGGGGCCGGCCGGACCTTTGTGAAAACCGAGCCTGGCGTATTTCATGTAGATGTAGTTGGTCGGCGGATTGGAGATCGGGCCGTTGATGCCAAATATCGCCAGTTGAATTTTCTGCCCCGGCTTTACCCCGCGGCCGATGACGACCCGGTTTTCGGCATTCCAGCCTTTGATCACCGAGCCGCCGCTCTGCCCGGCGGCACGCGGTATTTCACCATCGACCCAAATCTCGGCGTAATCATCGACAGAGGTCGCGAAGGTTATCGTGGTACCCGTCGGATCGAAATTTCCGATCCGATCGGGAACGGTGATTTTAATGCGGTACCAATTGAAAGCGAGTTTGCCTGCGGAGCGGCGTTTGTCGAGGCTCGTCGGGTCGATGGTTTCCCATCGGGAGTCGTCGAACTCGGCGCGGCCGGCGTGCGGCGCGAAGTCATAGGCTTTGGTCGGCGTATTACCCGGTTGGCCGTCTGGCCCCGCCGCCGTGAAATCGACTTCGATAATTTTCGTGTCGCTGTAGCGCCACTCGCCTTTGACGAGCTGCACGCCTTCCGCCGTTGCCAGGTCGATTATCGCCTCCGGTTTGCGTTTCGAGAGGGTGTCAGCCAAAGATGCCGCATTTGCAGTGGCCGCAGCCAACAGAATAAAGACGGCGAGAAAGATCGCGATCGCGATCTGAAGCATCACATCATTATCTTTCTCTTCCTTGGCGGGAGTGGATGGAAGCGAAGGTGCTTGTGGAGTTCCCCTCACCCTGGCCCTCTCCCGCAAGGGGAGAGGGAACTTCGACTCGAGAAGAGAGCGAAGTTTGAACGCCTTCGTTAGCGGATGCCAGACACTTCGGATGTTCATGATTGACCTCAATCGGCGGGTCGGACTTTGACGACGTAGTAATTGATCGGTCCCGCAACTTCCTTGAACCAGTGGGGCGTCCCGTGCGGGATGACGATCACGTCGCCCGCGTGGATGCGGCGCGCTTCGCCTCCTTTCACATCATTGCCACGGATCTCCTCCGGTTCGATATGCTTGCCTTCCTTGACGGCACCGCCGGTCACCAGCGTCGCTGCGCCTTCGAGCAAATAAATGATGTCGGTGTCGCGCGTATGGACTTCGACAACGCCCGGTGCGTCGCGGTGACTGGCGTGGACTTTATAGTTGGCGAGTTCAATGAGCGGCATGCCTTTTTGGAAAGCTTTCTTGACTTCGCCTGCCGAAAAATAGGCGACCTTTCCCGCTGCGCTCGTGAGTAAGCCCGCGCCGTGAGCGAAAGCCCTAGCACCGGCGAGGGCGATCTCCTCGTCTTCGCGCGGCGTGTTGCCGCTGACGCCAATGGCGCCGACGACCTTGCCATCGGCGACGAGCGGTACGCCTCCTTGCAATGGGGTCGCGCCGGGTAGGACCAGCGATGCGATGCGGCCATTTTTGATTTGCTCCTCAAACTCCCGGCTCGGGCGACGGAATATCGCCGCCGTACGGGCCTTGCCGATTCCCACGTCGACGCTCGCCACTTGCGTGTTGTCCAGTCGCTTTAAGACGAGCGGATAGCCGCCGTCGTCCACCACGGCGATCACGACGGTGGCATTTCTCTTGCTGGCTTCCGTTTCGGCGGCTTTTGCGATCTTCTCCGCTGCCTCCAGGGTCAATATCTTTTTCTCCAGGAGTTGGGCACGACCGGGCGCCCAGAACGACACGATTACTCCAAACGTGATCAATCCCTTAATCAACTTCATGGCAGGTTCCTTTCGTTTTCGACCCGATAAGGATCACCGGGCGCGTGCTGAAGTCGTGGCCAGCGCGTTGGCACCCGCGATGGCGAGCTCTTCGTCCTGCTGCGCGCTGGCAGCGCCACTGACGCCGACGGCGCCAATGATCCGACCTTCGACAATGATTGGAACCCCGCCCTGCAGCGGCGTGAAGTCGGCCAAAGTAGCCATTGCGGTGCGTCCATTGTTGATAATGTCTTCAAACGCTTTCGTCGGCCGTTTGAACAACGCAGCGGTGCGCGCTTTGCCGATCGAAATATTCGCGCCGGCGGCAAACGTGTTGTCCAGGCGCTCGACTGCCACGAGATTGCCGCCCTCGTCGACTACCGCAATAGCACCGCCGGGAGCGTTTTTGATCTTCGCCTCCGCTACGGCCGCGGCAATAACTTTCTTTGCCGCGTCGAGAGTCAAACCTCGATTCATTATTTCGTCGCCAAAGAGTGGATTGGCCATAAGCAGGCCGACACCGAGAGCGCTCGAGAACAGCCGCCATTGAAATGCCGTGATTTGTTTCGTTACGTCCATGTTACATTCTCCTGTTCGCTTCGTTAGATGCGGCTGATGGAAAAAGAGATGCGAATGACCGGAAGGGAGTCTTGGAGTAATCAGGTAGTCGAGCAGAGGGGTACAACTAGAAACCGGCGGCAAAAGGCGAGCTCGAGACGTTTGAAGCGTTGCGGCAAGCTCGGACGAGCGGCGATGCTCACCATTCCCCGACTGTCGACGGGTTTTCAGATCGATTGGGCGAAATGGGGCTGAGCCGCGTCGATCCAAGGGGGGCGGACGCCGGCTATTGCGAGCGATGCCATCACGCGCTTGGCTTCACCGAGATCGTTCCAGCGGAGACCGGTTATTTTAAGTACCGCGAGACGCTCCGGACAGCGTGCAAGCACCTGATGTGAAAAGTTGACCTCATCGAGCCGCTCGTAAAGCTTGTCGATCGCTTTGGCTTCGGCGCGCGTGCCGAGCAGAGAAGTCAAACCGGCAAAGGCGCGGTAGAGGTCCGGGACCGATGCTTCGATGATTTCGATCAAGGCACGCGCTGACGCAACCATAACGAAGCTGTTCCACAGACAACCGCGCAATTGCAGCACTTGAGCGAGCATTGGATTCGGCTTCTCCCAAAAGCGCCGCACGCCAAAAACTCGGGCATGTCCTCCTAATGTGCCGGTTGGCTCAATCCAACCATACTCGACTTCGGGGCTTTCCGGCTCGACTCCGAGCAGGATCACGAGATCGGCCTGTCGTTGGGCGTTCTCGAGGGCGATACGGATAAAGGCCATGAACTTTCGATTGTCGGAAATGTAATGGTCGGAGGGAAACAAAGCGACGATCGCCGTTGGGTCGACCGCGGCGATCCGGAGCAGGCTGTAAAGAATGGCCGGAGCTGTGCCGGCGTTGCGCGGCTGAATCACCAAATTGGCGCTGGGCTCATCGCCAAGCAGCGGAGCGTAGTAGGATTGGTGCGAGCGATTGACGACGTAGAGAGTCCGTTCGCGCGCCAGTTCCAAGGCGGTGCGCCGTTGAGTTTCTTCCAAGAGCGTTGCGCCACCAAGAACGGGACAGAACTGTTTCGGCCGCTCGTCGCCGGCAATTTTTCGCGTCAGCGACTTTAGCCTTGTGCCGTCACCTCCGGCAAGTATCACTGCCCACTGGTTTTGTCGGTTCTGCGTAACCACCGGTTGCGTCATCTTTATCCTGTTCACGAGTTGTCAATTTAACAGGTCAGTTTTAAGGATTTGTTTCGCCCGCGTGAAATTCACGCTGCAGCCGGGCTGTCGGTTTAGATAGTCCTTCGGACCAAAACGGTGCGGCAGGTAAAATGCTCAAACCTTAACGGATTGCGCCGCCGGTTTGCCGCAAAAGATGCACCGTTCGCTATTCTGATGGTGCAGCTTCGCGCAGCCGATCCGAGAAGCTCCATTGGTGCGAAGATAAAGCTCCGCTGCTGTAAGCATCCCGATTAGCGGGGCGGTGAAGTAAATCCATAGATCGGCCCATTGGCGCGCCGGCACGGCAGAAGCGAAAGTACGAGCCGGATTCATGCTCATGCCGGAGATCGGTGCTTCGAACGTGATATAAACGGCGACTAAAATACCGGCGCACAATCCAGTCAGCTTGTGTAGCCGCGGCTTATTCGACACGTGCAAAATGATCGTCATCAGGATGAATGCGATAGCGATTTCGGCGGCTAGCGCTGCCCACGTCCCGGTGGCACCGGGAACGGTAACGACATAATTGACCGCCGGGTGTGAAATCCACGACGCCAGCGCGAACGCGGCGATCCCTGCGCCGATCAATCCGCCGGCAAACTGAGCCGCGATGTAGCCTACGGCATCGTCCATCTGCATCTTGCTAAGGCGTAAAAACGTTAGGGTCGTCGCTGGATTGATGTGCGCGCCGGACTGTTTTCCCCAAGGTGAATAAATGAGAGCGACGGCCGTGCCGCCCATGGCGCATCCCATCAAAAGGCGGCGCAGCAGCGGATTGGCAATGTTTTGGCGAATCGGCGAAGCGGGGTGTTCAATGATAGTGCCGAAAGTAAAGGCCGATATCATGAAGACGCCCAAACACGCGCCTTCGATCAGATATTCAGGCCAATGATCCTTGATGGCTCGAATCACATGCTCTTGGACGTTTGCGCTTGGCCGAAAGATGCACGGAAGCTCTTTCGGAGTGGCAACGCCAGAGAGCGGGACGGCCCCGTGTGAGACTCGGCGACGCGATGATGGAGGGGTGATGTGGTGGTTCGGCAGTCGTTAAAAATGCGATGATCAGTTCAACTGGATGACGTTCTTGATTCCGCCGCTCCCCAGAAGCAATTCCCTGTGCGCCTCCATCGGAAAGCGGCCCGTGATAAGAGATTTGACGGCTTTGGGCCAGCGCTTGGAAAATCTCCCAATGTCACGGATCGAGGCCTCGAAGGCGTCGCGTCCGGCGTTGACGGTGCCGAAGACGACCTGATTATTGAGTACCAGACTGCGCATCATTCGATCCGTGTCGACTTCTACAGGCACCTTGCGGCCGGGAACGCCGGTGAAAACATAAA